>NZ_AP027081.1:1890000-2205000 GCF_030295425.1 Mesoterricola sediminis
CCCAGCCCCTTCTGCGTCCTGGACGAGGTGGACGCGCCCCTGGACGAGGCCAACGTCGGGCGGTTCGCCGCCATGGTCCAGAAAATGAAGGAAGGGACGCAGTTCATCGTCATCACCCACCAGAAGCCCACGATGGTCGCCGCCGACACCCTCTACGGGGTGACCATGGAGGAGATGGGGGTGTCGCGCCTGGTGAGCGTCCAGCTGAGGGAAGCCGCCCAGTTGGTGTGATTGGTCACGCCTTTGTCACGCGCCGGTCACGCCCCATTCGGCTTGTCAACGCGAAAGAAACCGGAAACGTGTGGAAAACTATGTAATGTTTTATTTATTGTAATCACGAATGGCATGTGCTTTAAAGATTGATATCAAAGCAGCTTGTCGTTATATTCTGCCAAGTGGCATTTCACGATTTCCTCGGCCGGTCGAAGGGAATCCCGCCTGACCCGGATGGAAATCCACAAGGTTTTCCACAAAGGGGGGGGGAGGCCGGGGGGAAATGGGGGAAAAGGGGTTGAGAATGCTGAATTTGTTAAGATCCCGCGGGCTGCGGAACCGATTTCGCCTTGACGGGGCGTATGCGGAAAACCGGGTAGAGTGACTCCATGGCCAGGACCACGTCCCATTACGAATGCACCGCCTGCGGCGCCCGCCATGCCCAGCCCCTGGGCAAGTGCGGGGCCTGCGGGTCCTTCGGCACCATCGAGGAGGTGCGGGGGGCCATGAAGAAGGACCTGGCCCGGGCCCGGAGCGCCTTCTCCGAGAGCAACTACCAGGACCCCGTGCCCCTCCTCTCCGTGGAGATCAGCGAGACCCAGCGGACCCCCACGGGCCTGGACGAACTCGACCGGGTGCTGGGCGGCGGGGTGGTTCCGGGCATGGTGGTGCTCCTGGGCGGGGAGCCCGGCATCGGCAAGTCCACCCTGGTGCTCCAGTGGGCCGCCGCCTGCGCCGGGGATGTGCTCTACGCCAGCGGCGAGGAGAGTGAGCGGCAGATCAAGCTGAGGGCCCAGCGCCTGGGGGCCGAGAACCCCCGCATCCACCTGTTCGCCGAGACGGACGTGCGCCGCATCCTCGAGGCGGCGGACCGCATGAAGCCGGCCCTCCTCCTGGTGGATTCCATCCAGACCCTCTTCGACCCCGAGTTCGAGGCCTCCTCCGGGTCCGTCAGCCAGGTCCGGGGGTGCGCCACCCTCCTCGCCCGGTGGGCCAAGGCCACGGGGACCCCCCTGGTCCTGGTGGGCCACGTCACCAAGGACGGCAGCCTCGCCGGGCCCAAGGTGCTGGAGCACCTGGTGGACACCGTCCTGGCCTTCGAGGGGGACCGGCACCACCACCACCGCCTCCTCCGCGCCCTCAAGAACCGCTTCGGCGCCGCCTTCGAACTGGGCGTCTTCGCCATGACCGAGCGGGGCCTCGTGCCCGCCGAAGGGAACCCCTTCTTCCTGGAAGCCGAGCCGAGGCCCGGCTGCGCGGCCACGGTCGTTCTCTCCGGCACCCGGCCGGTCATCGTGGAAATCCAGGCCCTCGTCGCCTCGGCCGGCCTCGGCATTCCGCGCCGGACGGCCCTCGGCATCGACGGCCAGCGGCTGTCCATGCTCTGCGCCGTGGCGGAACGCCGGGGGGGCATCCAGCTCCATGACCGGGACGTGTACCTGAACGTGGCCGGGGGCCTGGAGGTGGAGGACCCCGCGGCCGACTTGGCCGTCGTCGCCGCCCTGGCCAGCAGCGCCACGGGACGCCTCCTGGCCGACCGCTGTCTCTTCCTGGGCGAGGTGGGCCTCACCGGCGAGGTGCGCCCCGTCTCCCAGCTGCCCCTGCGCCTCCAGGAAGGCCGCCGCCTGGGCTTCCACGCGGCCGCGGTGCCCCGCCTGGGCATGGACCCCGGCCTGGACGCTCCGCTGGAGCTCCACCCCGAACGGGGCCTCGAACGGCTCCGGGCCAAGCCCTGGCTCCGGGGGCGTCCGGAGGGCGCGGACGAGGAGGGGTGACGCGGGTTGGGCGGCGGCGTCCGGATGCCCGAAGGTCCGCGTCCCTTCCGTTCGCCACGGGATTCCGGCCCGGGAATGGCGCCGACCCTGTCCCCTAGGGTGTGTTCGTAATCTAGGATAGTAATGGCTAATACCCATCCGTGCCGGAGCATGGAGGAGCTGGAATAGTGAGTCTGTGCTGCAGTGCCTGATGGCGCCGCGCATTCGCAGCATCCTATTGGAACGCGGAGGCGCGGAGGATCTCGCTGAGGCTCGCGGAGAAAGGATCAAGCCCTTGTATGTATCACCCGCTTGATTCCACCGTCTTTGAAAGGCCACTGACGGAAATTGAGGAGCAGGCCGACCTCCATTCCGCCTTAGCCTCCACGACCACGAGGTCGTCAACCAGCAAATCCAGCCGGTAGGCCCGCTCAACCACAAGCCCCCTCCACTCGATATCCAGGGGCAGGTTCCAGGAGCGCTTTCCTCCGCGACCCTCTGCGAGATCCTCCGCGCCTCCGCGTTTCATAGGATCAATGAGGATCCGGAACGCTTGTCACCCTCCGCTCATAGCCTCAGCCAGATCACGATGCAGGCCAAAGCCACCTGGGCTGAGAAACTTCGCGCCGTTTTGTCGAACCTGGTGGCCAGCGCCCTGAACTGTTTGAGCTTGGCGAACCCATGCTCGATGGCATGGCGGGCCTTGTATAGGTGTGAGACCCAGGCCGCCGGATTCTTGCGCCGGGGATGAGGTGGGATGACGGCTGTCGCACCATGGCCTCGATCGCCTTCCATACCGGGTTCCCATCGTAGGCCCGATCTCCGAACCCGTACTCTGCCTGCCAACCGCACAGCAATCCTTCAGCAGACCGGCTTTCATGGGCTTGCCCCGGAGTGACCAGGAAATCCAAAGGATTACCGTGGGCATCGCAGATCAAATGGATCTTGGTCGAGCATCCACCCCGAGATCGTCCGAGCGCCTGGTTCCAGAGCCCCCCCTTTTGCCTGCTGAAGGTTGATGAGCGCGAAGGATGGTGCCATCCGGCATGACCCACTCCAGGTCGGCTTCCTTGCGCAGGAACTCCAGGATCCTTTGCCACACGCCGCGCTTGGTCCAGGCCTCAAATCGCGTGTACACGCTTGTCCAAGGTCCAAATTCCTCCGGCAGGTCCCTCCACGGCGCCCCAGTCCTGTGCCTCCACAGGATCGCCTCCACCATGGGACGGTTGGGGTGACGGGATCGCCCCATCCCTCCACGCTCTGGCGGAAGGAGCGGTTCAAGCTTTGCCCACATGGCATCGGTCAGGAAACTTCTCGGCATCGTTACCCCAGGAAAATTCGTGGTGTACGAGCCTTTACGTATGAGTACAAGTTAACTATTTATCTAATCTATAGATTCCGAACACAGCCTAGAAGCGCAGCCCGGGGGGGGCGAAAAGCCGATTCGGGATCTACGGGCGGCCTGCACTAGGATGGAAGGATCCCCGAGGATGCCCATGCGTTCCATGACCGCCTACGCCGAGACCGTCCTGCCCCTGGAGCGGGGCTCCCTCCGGCTCTCCCTGCGCTCCGTCAATCACAAGGCCCTGGACCTGAACCTGCGGATCCACCCGAGCCTCTTTCCGCTGGAGGCGGCCATCCGCGCCAAGGTGCGGGAGGCCGCCCAGCGCGGGAAGCTGGACCTCACCGTGGAGGTGCAGGACGAGCCGAGCTTGGAGCCCCAGCTCAACCGGCCCCTGCTGCGGGCCCTGGCCAAGGCCTGGCAGGAGGACGCCGAGTGGCTGAACCTGCCGCCCCTCAGCGCCGAGGCCTTCTTCCGGGTGCCCGGCGCCTGGCTCCCCCCGTCGGCGGATCTGGCCGAGCGCCTGGAGGCGAGCCTCCTGGAGGGCCTGGACCGCCTGCTGGCGGCCTGGAACGCGGGCCGGGCGGAGGAAGGGGCCCGGCTGCGCCCCGCCTTCGAAGCGGGCGCCCACCAGCTGGAGGCCCTGCGGGCGCGCCTGCAGGCCGAGAGCGAGGCCCAGGCCCAGGAACTGCCGGAGCAGTACCGCAAGCGCCTGGACCAGGTGCTGGAGGACGCGCGCCTCAGCGGCCAGCTGCCCGCGGAGCGGGTGGTGGCGGAGGCCGCCGCCCTGGCCGAGCGTCAGGACGTGCGCGAGGAACTGGTGCGCCTGGGGGCCCACCTGGAGGACTTCAGCGCCCGCCTCAAGCGGGGCGTCCTGGGGGGCAAGGCCCTGGACGTGTGGAGCCAGGAGGTGCTGCGCGAGCTCAACACCTGCGGCAGCAAGTGCAAGCGCCTGGCCATGACCCGCGCGGTCATGGAGGCCAAGGGCGTCCTCGACCAGATCCGCGAGCAGGGCGCCAACCTGGAGTGAGGGGCGGCCTCAGCCGCGGGGCTCCACCAGGTTGATGAGGTTGCCGCAGCCGTCCTCGAACACCACGGCGAGGATGCTGCCCAGGTCCTTGGGCTCGCTCCGGAAGACGACCCCGGCGGCCTTCATGCGCGCGTAGTCGGCCATGAGGTCCCGGGTCATGAAGGCCGTGGCGGGGACCCCCGCCTCGAAGAGGGCCTTCTGGTAGACCTGGGCCGGGGGGAAGGCCATGGGCTCCAGCACGAGCTCCACGCCCTCCACCCCGTCGGGGGATTCCACCGTGAGCCAGCGGAGGAAGGGGCCCAGGGGCACGTCGACCTTTTTCCGGAAGCCGAGCTTCCCGGTGTAGAAGGCGAGGGCCTTCTCCTGGTCGTCCACCATCACGCTGGCCAGCTTGATCTGCATGTCAGTCCCTTTCCGGGCGAAGGTCGCGCTGCATGAGGCGCTCCACGGACGCGCGGGGATCCTCGCCGGCCAGGAGGCGCACCACCTCGCGGGTGATGGGCAGGTCGACGCCCATGGTCTCGGCCATGCCCAGGGCGGCCTCGGCCGTGAAGACGCCCTCCACCACCTGGTTGCCCAGGGAGGCGGCGGCGGCCTCGACGGTCATGCCCTTGCCCACGAGGGCGCCGAAGGTGCGGTTGCGGCTCTGGGGCCCCGTGGCGGTGAGCACCAGGTCGCCCAGGCCCGCCAGGCCCATCAGGGTGTCCCGGCTCCCGCCCATGGCCTCCACGAGCCGGGCCATCTCGGCCAGCCCGCGGGTGATGAGGGCGGCCCGGGCGTTGTTGCCCAGGCCCAGGGACTCCACCAGGCCCGCGGCGATGGAGAGGACGTTCTTGAAGGCCCCGCAGAGCTCCACGCCCGTCACGTCCCGGCTCAGGTAGACCCGGAGGTTGGGGGTGGCCAGCTGGGCCTGGAGGGCCTCGGCCCGGCCGTCGGGGACGGCGGCGGGGAGGGCCAGGACGATGGCCGAAGGCCGGCTGCGGGAGACCTCGTCGGCGAAGGTGGGGCCGGAGAAGGCGCCCACGGGCACGCCCAGGATGGGCTCCAGGGTCTCGGAGACGCGGCGGAAGGTGTGCTGGAGGATGCCCTTGCTCACCGAGACCACCAGCTCGGGCCGGCGCGGGGTGCGGGAGGCCAGGTCCCGCCAGACCTCGGGGGCGACCTGGGTGGGCAGGGCGCTCACCCAGAGGGGGGCTCCGAAGAGGTCGGCGGGGTCGTGCCGGGGGGTCACGCCCGCCGGCAGCTCCACGTCGGCCAGGGAGGGATGGCGGCGGGTCTGGACGAGCTGGTCCACCAGGCTGGGGGGGTGCCCCCACAGGTCGACCCGGGCGCCCTGGCGGGCCCAGGCCATGGCCAGGGCGGTGCCCCAGGCTCCGGCTCCGAAGACGGCGATGTCGGTGGCGGCCATGCTACTTGGCCCCCCAGAGGCGGTGCTCCTGCCCGTGCAGGAGCCGGTTCAGGTTCTCGGCGTGCTTGCGGATGACGAGGCCCACCAGGAGGGTCCAGGCCAGGATCGGCCACTGGGCCATGCCCTCGTGCACGGGCAGGCGGGCCCAGGTGCCCAGGAAGCCCATGGCCGTGAGGAGCAGGACCACGGCCGCGGCGACGCTGCCCAGGCTCACGTAGCGGAAGATGGCCACGAGGACGAGGAAGGTCCCCAGGGCGGGGAGCACCATCGGCGCGTGGTAGCCCAGGACGGCGCCCAGGGCCGTCGCCACGCCCTTGCCGCCCTTGAAGCGGAGCCAGGGGGTGAACACGTGCCCGACCACGGAGGCCAGGGCCACGAAGGCGAGGAACTCGGCCGAATAGCCGGCCTGCTTGGCGATGAACACGGGCAGGAAGCCCTTCAGGGCGTCCAGGACCAGGGTGGCGATGCCCAGGCCCTTGCCCCCGGCCCGCATGACGTTGGTGGCGCCGATGTTGCCGGACCCCTGGGTCCGGACGTCCCCCTTGCCGGCCAGCTTCACGAGGACGAGCCCGAAGGGGATGGACCCGGCCAGGAAGGCCGCGCCGCACCAGAGGAGGTAGTGCTTGAGGATGGGAATCAGCATGGGGAAAGGGTACCCGAAAACGGGCCCCGCGTGCGCCTAGGGCCGCGCCCAGGCCGTCACGGCCAGGTGGACCTCGCCGCCCTGGTCCGCGGAGGCCGCGCCGGTGTCCACGTGGCCCAGGAGCAGGATGGGGCCGGGGACCGGGGCGGGGCCGGGCAGGCCGAGCAGGACGTACGACGCGGCCTCCGGCGCCGGCGCGGGGCCGCCGGGCTCGGGGACCTCCAGGGGCGGGGATCCCGCCCGCCCCGGCGGGGTCGCGGCGTCCCGGACCAGCCTCCAGCGCCGGCCGGACCGGGCCAGGGTCCCCGCGTACAGGCGGTCCTCCTTGGGGCGGGGCAGGGGATGGGTCCTCAGGTGCGCCGAGAGGGCCTTCCAGGACACGGTGGCGGCCCCGTCCCGGGTGCGGCAGGGAAGGGCGTCCCGGGCCGGGGCGGGGAGGTCCGCGGCGTCCACGGGGACGGGACCCGCCGGGGTCATCTCGTAGGGCAGGAGGCCGCCCTGGAAGGCGAAGATCCGGATCTCCCGCGCCCCGGCCTGGAAGGCGGTGACCCGCGAGGGGTGGGCGCCCTTCGCCGCCGCGGGGTCCAGGGCGGCGGCCGCCAGAAGGAGCAGGGACAAGGCGCGCATGGGGCCTCCTCGGGTTCCAGCGTACGAAAAAAGGGGTGGAGCGCAAGGCTCCACCCCTTCGGGCGCGCGGGGCGCTCAGGGAACGATGAAACTGTAGTAGTTGCCGGCGGTCGTCAGCAGGCAATTGTAGAGCTGGTTCAGGTTGATCGCCTGGGGTGTCGCCTGGACCTGGCTCTGGCTTCCGGCCAGCGCCCCCGTGGCCGGGGCCGCGTAGGTGCCGGGCGCCGTGTCGGCGCCGTAGGAGCCGTTGGAGACGTACAGGGCGTGCTCGCCGATCGTGCTGGTGGTGTAGGGGCCGATCTTGAACGTGTAGGTGCCCGAGGTGGTCAGCAGGAGCTGGGCCGAGTCCAGGTTGCCGCTGTCGACGGTGGCGATCTTCGTGCCGGCCGGGTTCCAGACGGTGATGATGTCGTCCTCGACGCCCGTGCTGCCCGCGTCGGGGAGGGTCTGGATGTTGTAGATCGGCAGGGCGAAGGTCACGGTCAGGTCGGGGATGCTGGTGGCGCCGGCCGCGACGGTGAAGACGGGGCTGGTGCCCAGGGCGCCGCTGAAGAGGCCCTTGGCCACGTAGGTCCCGGGCTTGAGCAGGTTGAAGAAGCAGACGCCATCCTCGGGGACGGGGTTGCCGGACCCGAGGGTGCCGGCCAAACTGCCCGCCATGGAGATGGAGCTGCCCACGTAGTTGGCGATCTTGCCGGCCGCGTCGCAGCTGTAGAGGTGGACGGGGACCCCGGTGAGGGTGAGGGTCCCCCCGTTCAGGGTGTTGACGGTCTTGACCTTGAGCTCGGCGTTGATGTAGTTGGACGCCGGCGCCTTGCTGGCGTTGACGTCGGCGACGACGGCGCCGATGGTCTTCAGGACGTTGACGCGGCCCCAGCCCGTGGTCTCGGTGAAGCCGGTGGCGCCCTCGATGAGGTCGGTGTTGGACTCCAGGTAGGTCTTGATCTGGGCCGGCGTGAGGTCGGGGGCGAAGGTCAGCATGTAGGTGACGAGGCCGGTGACGAAGGGGGCCGCCTGGCTCGTGCCGGATTCGGACGCGTAGCTCCCGTCGTCGAAGGCGTCGCAGGAGAGGATGTTGTAGCCCGGGGCGCAGACGGAGATGTGGCGCCCGGAGGTGGAGAAGTGCACCTTCTTGTCCGCGCCGTTGGTGGCGCCGACGGCGATGACGCCCGAGTAGGCGGCGGGATACTGGGCCATGTTCTGGCCCGTGTTGCCCATGGAGGCGATGACCACGACGTTGTTCCGCAGGCCGGCCTCGATCATGTCGATGGCGAACTGGTTGGCCGAGGTGCCGCCCAGGGACATGTTCACGGGGATGGTGTGGTTGTAGTTGGCCTTCTTCCACTGGATGAGGTGGTAGAGGGAGCCGTAGATGGCCCAGGTGCCGCCGCTGCCGGCGTCGGAGAGCCCCTTGTAGCTGACGAGGTTCGCCTGCCAGCAGACGCCGGCCACGCCCTTCCCGTTGTTGCCGGTGGCGACGATGGTGCCGGCCGTGTGGGTGCCGTGCCCGTTGCCGTCCGTGTTCGTCTGGGTGGTCCCGATCAGGTCGACGGGATCGCTGTAGGCGGCCAGGGCCGTGGTCGTCGTGGTGGGGTTGTACCACGAGAAGGCGTGGGTGACGTTGCCGGTCAGGTCCTCATGGGCGTAGTTGATGCCGGTGTCCACGTCCACGACGGTGGGCTTGTTGGGCCCGAAGCCGAAGGTGGTCCAGGCGTCCTTGGCGTGGGTGAGGAAGATGCTGTATTCCTCGGAGAGGGCCCGGGGGTCGGGATGGTCGTAGACGATCCCCGCCGTGGTCTTCTCCATGAGCTCGGGCTCGGCGAAGATCACGCCCCGCGTCGTCTTGAGGTCGGCCAGGGCGTTCATGATCCCGGCCTCCTTGTGGAGCCGGTAGTAGTTGTAGCCGTCGAGGGTGAACTTCCCGACGATCTCGAGGCCCTGGGCGGTGAAGAGGCCCTCCTTGAAGGTCGTCGGGGTCTTGGCGATGAGGTAGCCGTAGTTGGTGTCGGCCTTCAGGCCCTCCTCGGAGACCGGGGTGTAGAAGTCGTACTGGAGGAGGGGGGCCGTGGAGGCGGCGGTGTCGGTCGTTCCGGTCGTGCCGGTGGTTCCGGTGCCGGGCGTGGTTGTGGTCGCGGTGGCGCCCGGGGCGGCGGGGCTGGACTTGCCGCAGCCGAGGCCGGCCAGGCCGAGGCCGACCGCGAGGGCGAAGAGGATGTTTCCGTAACGTGGCATTCGCATGGTCACCTTCCTACTGGGCGGCGGGATCAAGGGTGAGGGTGAAGAAGCCGTTCACGGCGCCGTAGGACTTCTCGTACACGCTGCCGTAGGAGCGCGCGCGGCCCTGGGTGTTGGTGCCCGGCACATAGTGGAGGAAGTAGGCCGAGTCGGAGGTCGTGTAGCTGGCGCTGCCCTTGGTGCCGAAGATGCTCCACTCGTAGGTGTTGCCGGGCAGCAGCGTGGTGGCGTTGGGGAACTGGATGCTGACCTGGGTCTTGTCGGTGCTGATGGCGCAGTCCGCGGTGGCGTCGATCCAGGAGGAACCGCTGGCCTTCTCGAACTTCAGGGACGCGAAGTTGTAGCGGTAGGCCTGGCCGAAGATGCCGGACCCGACCTTGTCCTTGATGTAGAGGTAGAAGTAGAAGTAGTCGGAGACGGCGGGGTCCCACAGGACCGGGTTGGTGATGCCGAAGGTGAACTTGGGCGCCCGGGTGGTGGTGACGGCGCTCATGGCCGGGGAGACCAGGGGCGTGGTGAAGGGGGGCATGAACTGGCTGGGAATGGCCGCGGAATCGAGGCTGTAGCCGCCGTTCGTGGCCGTGTTCGCGGTGAAGGCCCGGACCTTGTAGTAGTAGGTCACGCCTTCCTTGAGGCTGGGGTCGGCGTCATAGACCGAGTAGATGCCGCTGCTGCCCTTGTTGAGGCTGGAGTAGTGGGTGGTCGAGACCTTCGTGAAGTTGGTCCCGTCCGTGGAGCGGTAGAGCTCCACGCCCCGGATGCCGGGGGCCGTGGTCCCGGAGAGGACGCTGAACTGGACCAGGGGGAGATAGAAGACGCCGTTGTTGTCGATGGGCGTGACGGCGAAGATCTCGCGGGTGATGCCGTAGGTGTTCAGGACGTTGAACACGCTCGTGGGCTGGAGGGCGGAGATGTCGGGGTCCGCGGGCACCGTCACGGGGTTGGTCACGGTGACGTACAGCTTCTGCTCGGCGCGGTTGTTGGCCACGTCGTAGACGACGACGTCGATGGTGTGCTGGCCGGCCGCCGTGAGGTTGTTGAAGGCCACCTGGAAGATGTAGGTGCTCTGGTAGTAGGGCTGGCCGTCCACGACGACCGGGACCGAATTCTCGACCTCGGCGACGGGGGAGAGCATGGCGTTGGACCAGGCGGCCGCGTCCACGTTGATGCCCATGCCGAACCCGGACCAGGCGGTGGGGCTGATGCCGGCGGTCCCGATGGCGGTGACCTTCAGGTACTTGATATTGGAGACGAGGGTCTCGAAGTTGGTGCCCACGGGCGTCCACGTGGCGGCGTCGGAGCTGGTGGAGATGGCCGTGATCTTCGGCGCGGAGGCCGGGAAGCTGGTCATGCCCAGGTTGAAGCAGTACATGTTCGCGGAGGTCTCCTTGGAGGCGTCCAGGGCCAGCGAGGCCTGCGCGGTCCCGGTGCCCTTGGCGAACAGGGTGTACTTGCCCGCGGGATCGAGGCAGAGCTTGGCGTAGCCGGTGGCGTCGACGGGGATGCCGGACTCGAGCACGTCGCCCTGGTCGTTCAGGAGGGTCAGCAGGGCGCTCGGGACGGCGGCGCCGTTCAGGGAGCTGGTGACCCACACGGGCATGTTGGCGGCCAGCTGGCGGACCGCGACGGTGGTGGTGGACACGGTGGTGCCGTCCTCGGCGGTGACGACCACGAGGATCGGGGTGGTGCCCACGGCGAGGGGGATGGGGGCGCTGCTGGCGCCGTTGGTGACGGCCTGGCCGTTCACGCTGACCTTGGCCCGGGGGTGATTGGGAATGGCCAGGACGGAGACGCTGGGCTGGTTGCTGTACAGGCCGACGTTGTACGTCTTGACCGCGGTGGAGAAGCCGGGCGACAGCATGCCCTTGGAGAGGGCCAGGCTGGACAGGGTGGCGTCCGTGCTCAGCACGCGCGTGATGGTGACGGTGTAGGTGTGGGCCACGCCGTTCTCGGCGGTGACCGTGACCGGGATCGCGGTGGCGCCCGCGGGCAGGGGGATGGCCGCGGAGGCCTGCCCGCTGACGGCGGCGGCGCCGTTGATCTGGAGGGTCGCCGACGGGTGGTCCACGGTGGCCGTCACCGTCGTCGAGGTGACCGAGCCGTCCACCGTCAACCGGTAGCTGTCCGTACTGATGTTGAAGGCGGGGGTCAGGGCGCCGGCGGAAACGGAGAGGGCGCTGAGGCGGTTGTCGGAGTTCGGCTGGTGCTGGGTCGAGGAGGAACACCCGACCGACACGATCAGTGTGCCGAAGACCAGAAGTCCGGATAGGGCAAGCCGTTTGGGAATAGAGAATGGCATCTGCAGGCCTCCTGTCAGAAGCGTTGGGTTGTGAAGGTGTAGTTGATGAAGTATTCCAAAGTACGGGGCGGAGATACAGTCTTATCCGCGCGGAGGGACAGATTTCCCGGCCCCGTGCAGCGAGGTGCAGGATCCGCGGGGGGAACTGCTCAGCTATGACCCGGCCGGCCCTCCAGGACCAGTTCCACCATTTTTTCCAGCTCTCCGGCCTTGAATGGCTTCTGGAGGAACCGGGCGGGAGCCGTGCCCAGGGGGGCCTGGGCCACCTCCCGGCTCGTGAAGCCGCTCACGAGGATCACCGGGACCTGGGGCGCGAGGGCGCGGATCCGGCGGAAGGCCTCGTTCCCGTCCATGCGGGGCATGGTGATGTCCAGGAGCACGACGTCGAAGCGGCCATGTCCGGCCTGGAACAGCTCGACGGCCTCCAGGCCGTCCACGGCCTCCGTCACCTCCAGGCCCCGCCCCGCGAGAATGCCGGAGAGGACGCTGCGCACCATGGGATCGTCGTCGGCCACCAGGGCGTGCCCCGCCAGGCGGTGAGGGACCTGGGCGCGGCCCGGTTCGGGGGCGTCCTCCGCCGAGCCGGCGCCGGACGGCGGCAGGAGGATCTCGAAGGTGGTGCCCTGGCCGGGGCGGCTGGAGATCCGCACCCCGCCCCCGTGGCCCTTGATGATGCCCAGGAGGGCGGAGAGGCCCAGGCCCCTGCCCGTGGCCTTGGTGGTGAAGAAGGGGTCGAAGATCCGCTTGAGGGTCTCCGCGTCCATGCCGCAGCCCGTGTCCGTCACCCGCAGCCGCACGTAGGGACCCGGGGCCAGGCCCTGGCCGGGGTAGCCGGCCTCCAGGGCCCGCGCGTCCAGGTCCGCGGAAGCCGTCTCGATGGTGATGCCGCCGGGGGTGTCGCCCAGGGCGTCGGAGGCGTTGGTCACGAGGTTCATGACCACCTGCTGCAGCTGGGCGGCGTCGGCCAGGACGGGGGGGAGGACCGGGGCCAGCCGCAGGTCCAGGGCCGCCTTCTTGGAGATGGAGACCGACAGCAGCTCCGCCATGTCCGCCACGACGCGGTTGAGGTCCAGGTGCTCCACCTTGAAGCTGCCCCGGCCGGAATAGGCCAGCATCTGGTGGGCCAGCTCCGCGGCGCGGAGGATGCTCGACTCGGCGCGGCGGAGCAGGGGCTGGGCCTCGCTGCCGGCGGGGATGCTCTCCTGCGCCAGGTTCACGTGGCCCAGGATGGCCGAGAGGAAGTTGTTGAAGTCGTGGGCGATGCCCCCGGCCAGGACACCCAGGCTCTCGAGCTTCTGCCGGTTGCGCACCGCCTCCTCGGACCGGAGGCGCTCGGTGATGTCCCGCAGGGACACGACGACGCAGTCCTGGCCCTCGATGGGCTGGGCCATGGCCAGCATGCGGGCTTCCACGTGGATGTCCCCCTCCGCCCGGAAGACCACCGTCTGGAGGCGGTGGGTGGCCAGGGCCTGGTGGATGCCGGCGAGGAAGGCCGAGGCGGATTCGGGGGGGAGGGCGTCGCCGGCGCGGGCGCCGGGAAGCAGGGCCCGGTCCAGGCCCAGGACCGTGCTGTGCCGCCCGTACAGGGTCAGGATGCGCCCCTGGGCGTCCACCACGGCGAGGGGGTCCGGCGCCGCCAGCGCCATGGCCTCGGTGCGGGATTCCTGCTCCCGGAGCTGGTCCGTCATGCGGAGCGCCATGAGGCGGGCCCGCTGGCCGGTCTGGGCCAGGGAGGTCATGAGGCCCCAGAGCAGCAGGCTGATGAGAGCGCCGCTGAGGAATACGCCCGAAGGGATGATCCACCTCTGGCTGCCGAGCCAGGGGGGCCGGGCCCGCAGTTCCAGGAGCCAGGTGCGGCCGCCGACGGGGATCTGGATCGAGGTCCGGGTGCCGCCCGGGGACAGGTCGCCGCCGTACACGACCTGGGGGGCCTCGCCCGGCCCGCCGAGGTCCAGGATGCGCACTTCGACGTGGCGGAGCAGCCGCCGGCCCAGGGATTCCTCGACCAGTCCCCGGGCGCGGAAGACCCCCGTGATGCAGCCCAGGAAGGCCGCCCTGCGCGCCTCGAGGGTCTCCGGCGATCCCCGGTAGATGGGCACGCGCATGAGCAGGCCCAGGTCGGGCCCCGGATATTGGAGCACCTTCATGGGCCCGGTCAGCACCAGGTCCCCGGCGTCCCGGGCCCGGTCGATGGTGGCGGCCTGGAGGGGCAGGACCCGGGTGTCCATGCCCACGGAGGTGAGGTTGGTCTCCCGCGGCTCGGCGAAGAGGATCACGAAGTGGCGGTCCCGGTCCCCGGGTGGGCGGATGGCGAAGCCGGGGTCGCCCATCTCCTTCCGCAGCCGGGTCTCGGTGGCGGTCCGGTCCGCGCCGGGGACCTCGATGGCGTAGGTGACCGCGAGGAGGCCCGGGTGGCGGGACCGGAGGTCGAGGGAGGCGAAGTACTGGCGGAACTGCTCCCGGCTCAGGTTGAGGCTGGCGTGGGTGTGGGCCCGGAAGCCCAGGAGCAGGTCCCGGTAGGCCAGCATCGTGTCGTCCAGGTCCTCCCGGGCGTTGGCGGCCTCCGCCTCCAGCCGGGCCGCGGTCTGGCGCACCAGGAAGGCGCGCACCCCCAGGGCGCTCGCGAGGGCGGCGCCCAGGCCCAGGGCCAGCACCAGGCCGGCGATGCCGGGCCTCCGGTGCAGGACACGCTGGTCGAGGGGGTTCACGGTGAGGTGGGCTCTGCCTGGTTGGGAAGCAGCATACGCCGGAGCAGGTCCAAAGCCCAGGCCGCGCCGCGGTTCTGGAGTTCGAATCGTCCGCCTGCCAGGTTGAACCGCCGGCATTCGGTGCCGGCGGCCCCGGCCACGGCCACGAAGCAGGTGCCGATGGGGGCGGGCCCGTCCTTGTCCTCGGTGGGACCGGCGTTGCCGGTGACGGCCAGGCCCCAGTCGGCGCCCAGGCGGGCCCGGATGCCCTCGGCGAGGGCCCGGGTGACGGGCTCGCCCACGGTGCCGTGGGCCTGGATGAAGGCGGGATCCAGGCCGGCGAGGGCGGCCTTGGAGGCGGCGGTGTACACCGTGGCGCCGCCCAGGAAGGCGGTGCCGGCGCCCGGCACGGCGGTGATCCGGGCCGCGAGGTTGCCCCCGGGCATGCTCTCCGCCACCGCGAGGGTCTCGCCGCGCGCCAGCAGCAGGTCCAGGACCGCGTTCTCGATGCCGCCCTCGGGGCCGACGAAGGCCAGGTCCGGCCCCAGGTCCCGCCGGAAGTCGGCCAGGGCCGCCTCCAGGGCGGCGGGGTCGGGGCCGCTGGCCAGCAGCTCCACATGGTGGAGGCCCGCCAGGATGGTCCAGGCCAGGTCGCCGTGGCGTTCCCGCGCGGGGCGCGTGCGCTCCTCGAGGGCGCTCTCGGGCACCGAGCCGAACACCATGCGCAGGGTCCGCCGGGGCTGGCTGGCCCAGGGCGCGAGCCGGGCGGCCACGTGGTTCTCCCACATGATCTTCATTTCCCGGGGCACGCCAGGGAAGAGGATGATCCGGCGGCCGGGGTGGCCCGGCGGGTCCTCCCAGTAGACGCCGGGGGCGGTGCCCGCGGGGTTGTGCAGGGGCACGGCTCCGAGGGGGATGAGGGCCTGCTTGAAGTTCGCCGCGGGCGGCACCCGGTTCCGGGCGGCGTAGAAGTCCAGGATGGCCTGGCGGGAGGCGGGGTCCTCCACGAGGGGGGCGCCCAGGATCTCCGCCCACACCTCCTTGGTGAAGTCGTCGAAGGTGGGCCCGAGGCCGCCGGTGCAGAGGATGACGTCGGAGCGCTCCAGGGCCTCCAGGAAGAGGGCGCGCAGGTCCTCGCGGTCGTCGCCCACGGCGGTCTTGCGGTGGAGCCCCAGCCCCATCTCCGCCAGCCTCTGGGCGAGCCAGACGGAATTCGTGTCGAGGCGCGGGGTCTCGAGCAGTTCGGAGCCGATGGCGAGGGTCTCGATGCGGAGCATGGCCCTAGCCTAGCGCCAACGCGGGGCCTCCGGGCCGCCGCCGGATGTTTTTTTCCCCGGCCCGGGCGGGGTGCGCCTGGACCGGGGAAAAGGACGAACGTCTGGCTTCTAGGCTTCAGCCAGGGCCTTCTTGCGGGCCTCGACCACCTTGTCGGCGTCCCGGCCTTCCAGTTCCTGGAGGTGGTGGAACGCCCAGGTGAAGGAGCCGACGCCCTGGGTCTGGCTGCGCAGTTCGACGATGATGCCCTGCAGCTCGGACTGGGGCAGGTAGCCGTCCACCACGTCCCAGCCTTCCCAGCCGGCCTTGGCGTCGAAGCCCAGGATCTGGCCGGCGCGGTGGCTGGTGATGATCTTCTGGGCCTTGCTGGTGTGCTCGGAGGGCACGGAGATGTGGATCTCCACGATGGGCTCGAGGAGGACCGGGTTGCACTGGGGCAGGCCCTCGACCATGGCCACGCGGGTGGCGGCCTTGAAGGCCATTTCGGAGGAGTCGACGGTGTGGAAGCTGCCGAAGAAGAGCACCGCCTCGACGTCGACCATGGGGAACCCGAGCGGGCCCTGCTTGGCGAATTCGAGGAAGCCGTTCTCCACGGCGGGGATGTACTGCTTGGGCACGACGCCGCCCACGATGGTGTCGCTGAACTTCAGGCCCTCGCCGCGGGCGAGGGGCTTGAACTCGATGTGGACGTCGCCGAAGGCGCCGTGGCCGCCGGACTGGTGCTTGTAGCGGCCGTGCTGCTTGATGGGCTTGCGGATGGTCTCGCGGTAGGGGATCGTCGGCTGGGAGGAGGTCACCTCCACGCCCCAGCGGCGGATGCGGTCCAGGGCCACCTTGAGGTGGATCTCGCCCTGGCCCCAGATCACGCGCTCCTGGGTCTCGGCGTTCTGCTCGAGGGCGAAGGAGGGATCCTCGTCCAGGAGGCGCTGGATGGCGGTGGAGAGCTTCACCTCGTCGCCGCTCTTGGCGCACTTCACGGCCAGGGCGGTCATGGCCTGCATGGGGGCGGGCCAGGCGATCTCCGGCGGGTTGCCCACGGCCAGGACGGCCCCGGTCTTCACGCCCTCCATGCGGCCCAGGGCCACGATCTCGCCGGGGCCTGCCTTGAGGACCTTCTCCTGCTTCGCGCCGAAGGGCTTGGTGATGCTGCTGGGGCGGCCGGCGGAGAACGTCATGCCTTCCGACACCTCGCCGCTCCAGACGCGGGCCAGGCTCTGCTTGCCCACGTGCTGGCCGTAGACGGTCTTCCACACCTGCACCACCGCGTCCTTGCCGGGGACGATGCCCAGGCGCCGGGCGGTCTCGCCGGCCTCGGGGGCCTCGTGGCGGAGGAGCTTGAGGAGGCGGCGGACGCCGAGGTCCTTGTCGGCGGAGCCCAGGAGGACGGGGACGATCTGGTCGCCCTTGAAGCCCTTGGTGAGGGTCGCGTAGACCTCCTCGCGGGTGGGGACCTGCTCCTCCAGGAGCTTCTCCATGAGGGCGTCGTCCAGGGAGCTGATGGCCTCGAGCATCTCCTGGCGGGCGATCATCGCCTCGTCCTTGATGGTGTCGGGGATGGGGATCTGCTCGGAGGGGTGGCCGGGGTTGGCCTTGAAGGCGCGCTCCAGGCTGAGGTCCTCGTAGCCGGTGATGAAGGAGCCGGCGTGGATCGGGTACTCGCGCAGGACGAGGGGGTGGGGGCTCATGGGCTGCAGCGCGCGCAGGGTCTCCGCGATCTTGCCGGGGTCCGTGAGGTTGTCCACCTTGTTGAGGAAGATGGTGTGGGGAATGCCGTGGTCGTCCAGGAACTTGAGGATGGGGGCGGCCATGGGCGCGCGGGTCGGGTCGGCCTCCACCACGACGACGGCGGCGTCGGCCACCATCAGGGCGTTGGCGGATTCCTGGCTGAACTCGACGGAGCCGGGGCAATCGATGAAGGTCCAGGTCTCGTCCAGGTAGGTGGTGGCGGCGACCGAGGCCTCGACGCTCATCTGCCGGGCGCGGGCCTCGGGGGCTGCATCGCCCACGGTGTTGCCCTCCTTCACCGTCCCCTTGCGGGGGATGGCGCCGGCGGCGTGGAGCAGGGATTCAAGAAGGGTGGTCTTTCCGGACATGTACGGCCCGACGATGGCCGCGACCCGGGGTGCTGAGGGGGGCTTTGACACGGGTGTCTCCTTGGTATGTCACAGAGGTAGGGATTTCCAGCCAGTGTCCCTACTCGGACCCGGAATGGCAACCCAAAATCCCCGGGCCCGCGCCCCCCTTGGAGACAGGCCTCCGGCGGGGCTGGAGAGCCCGTCTCAACAGGGCTTCAGGCGCCCGGATGGACCTTCATTCGCTCAGTGAGAAGGCGTCGCGGATCTCCGCGCCGGGGTAGCGGGTCCGGAACCAGGCGTCCAGCTCCGCGGGGCTGTTGAAGAGGTGCTCGGCCCCCGCCGCCTTCAGCTCCGCGGGGCCGCCGTACCCGTAGGTGACGCCCACGGGAATGAGGCCGGCGCCGCGGCCGGCCGTCATGTCGTCGCCCCGGTCGCCCACCATGTAGCCCCCGTCCAGCGCCACGCCCTGGGTGCGGAGCTGGGCCAGCACGTCGGCCTTCCGGGCCTGGGGCGCCTGGGGCGTGGTCCCGCAGACGGCCTCGAAGCAGAGGAGGAGGTCGAACTCGTGGAGCACGCGGCGCGCGAACTTCGTGGGCTGGACGGTCACGAGGTAGAGGCTGTGCCCCTGGCGCTTCAGCCGGGTGAGCATGAGGGGGATGCCCTCGTACTCCCGCTGCTTGGCGATGCCGTCCGCCTCCACATGGGCCCAGTAGCGGGCGAAGGCTTCGTCCACCCGGGCCGGCGCCAGGCCGGGGAGGCTGGCGACCAGTTCGCGGGGGGGGTGGCCGATGAACCGGGCCACGTCGGCGCGGGCGGGGACGTCCAGGCCCAGCTCGGCGCAGGTCCTGCCCAGGCAGTGCTCCATCGCCCTGAGGGGATCGACCAGGGTGCCGAAGAGATCGAAACAGATCAAACCCATGCACGTCCTCCTTTGGGATGGGGCCGCCGGGTTCGCCGCTTGGCTAGTGCCGGTAGGCCTGGATGCACTCCTCGATGAACTCTAGGGCTTCTTCCTTCCCCTGCCACCCCCGGCTGACGACATCTTTCGCCTCGAGGTTCTTGTAGGTCAGGAAGAAGTGCTCCACCTCGCGCAGCAGGTGGGGCGGCAGATCGGCCAGGTTCTGCACGTGCATGTAGTTGGGATCGGTGAGGGCGACGCTCAGGATCTTGTCGTCCTGGCCCTTGTCGTCGGACATGCGCAGGATGCCGATGGGCCGGGCCTCGATGATGGTCCCGGGATAGGTGGCGCCCACGATGAGGACGAGGATGTCGCAGGGGTCGCCGTCGGGGGCCAGGGTGTGGGGGATGAAGCCGTACTCGGCGGGGTAGTGCAGGGGCGAATAGAGGACGCGGTCGACCTTCACGAGGCTGGTCACATGATCGATCTCATACTTCACGCGGGACCCGTAGGGAATCTCGACGACGGCGTTCACCACGTTGGGCGAGAGTTTCCCGGGTCCGATCATGTGCAACGACATGGAGCCTCCAATGCTGAATCATGGTCTCACATTCAGAGACCGGCGGGGAGGCGCAGGTGGACCTTGGTTCCCTGGCCCTGGCGGCTTTCGATGTTCATGAGCCCCGAATGAGCCATCAGGATGCGATGGCTGACCGCCAGGCCCAGGCCCGTGCCGCCCCCGAACGTGGTGTAGAACGGGTCGAAGATCCGGGCCAGGGCCTCGGCCGCGATGCCGCAGCCGTTGTCCTCCAGGGTGAGCCGCCAGTGGGCGCGGCCCTCCAGGGTCTCCTGGGCGGCGCGGAGCACGAGGCGGGGGGCCTCCCGCCCCTCCAGGGCCCGCAGGCTGTTCTGCACGAGGTTCACCCCCACCTGGCGGAGCAGGTCGGGGTCGGCCGTCCAGGAGGCCCGGGCGGGGATGCGGTTCTCCCATCCGACGTCCTCGGGCAGGCCGCTGGCCTTGCGGATCTCCTCCCAGAACTCCGCCAGCGCGAAGGGCCGGGCCTTGGGCACAATGTCGCGGGAGAAGGTCAGGGTGTTGGCCACCAGGGTGTTCAGGCGCTCCACGCTGGCCTGGATGTGCTGGGCCAGCTCGGCCTGCGCCGGCATGTGGGCCAGGTCCTCCACCAGCATGCCCGCGAAGAGGCTCAGGCTGCCCAGGGGGTTCCGGATCTCGTGGGCCAGTTCCGCCGCCATGAGGCCCATGGCCTGGAGGCGCTCCTCCCGGGTGGCCTGCTGGGCCTTGAGGTGGGCCTCGGTGACGTCCCGGAGGGTGATGATCTGGCCGGTGTCGGTGGGGCGGTTCTCCTGCTCCATGAACCGGTCCTCGCCGTCCTGGGTGCGGAAGCGCCGCAGGCCCTCGGGGGCCTGGGGCTCCCAGGGGGCGGGGCCGTCCAGGAAGACGCCGTCCAGGCCGCGGTTGCGGTTGGTGAACCGCAGCTCCCCGTGGACCCCCAGCACCCAGATGGCGTAGGGCACCGTCTCCAGGACGGTCTGGAGCTCGTTGCCCAGCTGCTGGAGCTGGCCCTGGAGCGACTCGTACTTCTGCTGGAGCTGCTCCGAAGCCTGGGTGAAGGCCGCGAAGGCCTCCATCAGCTGCTGGGGCTCGGGCAGGACGCTCACGGCCGGGCCTGTTCCAGGACCTGCTGGAGGAGGGGGCGGTCCGCGCTGCGGGGCTCCCGCTCCACGAAGGCCCGGAGGGCGCCGAGGGCCTGGGGGGTGCCCAGGGACAGGAGGCCCTTGGCGGCGCCCAGGCGCACCTCGGTGGGTTCGGCCGTGGTGAAGATGCGGCCCTTCCGGCGGAGGAGGTCCTCAAGGACCGCCTGGGCCTTCGGTTCGCCGATGAGCCCCAGGGTCTCGGCCGCCCGGGCCCGGAGCTTCTCGGGCATGCGGCCGTCCAGGGCGAACTGGCCCAGGAGGGGGATGGCGGTGGCGGCGCGGATCTGGCCGAAGGCGAACATGATCTCCAGGAGTGTTTCCGCGTCCGCCTGGCCAAAGGCGGCCAGGAGGGCGGGAACGGCGTTCGCGCCGCCCAGCTTCCAAACGGTCCGGACTGCCGCCCGCCGAACCCGCCCGTCGGGGTGGGAGAGGCAGGCCTCGGCGGGCCGGAGGGCGCTGGCGTCCCCCAGGTCGGTGAGGATGTTCAGGGTGTTCCGCACGAGGAACCACTTGTCCGATTCCAGGGCCTCGTGCATGGCCGGGAGGGCGAGATGGCCCAGGCCGCGGATGACCTCCACGAGGCGGACCCGGCGCTTGCGGTCCTCCTCCACGCCCAGCACCGCCACGAGGGCCCGCGCCGCGGGCGCGCCCACGGCTTCGAGGTAGGGGATCAGCTCCGTGAGGAGGGTCTCGGGATTGGCGGTGTGGAGCAGCTCGAAGACCCGGGCGAGGGCCTCGGGCTGGCCGAGCCGGGCCTTCAGCCATGCGAGGGCCTCCAGGCGCATGGGATCGCCGCCGCCGGCCAGGGGCCGGGCCAGGGCATCCACCAGGGTGTGGGCCCGCCCAGGCTCGCCGCGGGCGATCAGCTCCCACATCGTGATGCCCAGGGCCTCCACCGTGGCCTTGTGGACCTGGAGGCTGGATTCCCGCAGGAAATGGCCGCCCAGGCCCTGGACCAGGTCCTCCTCGGCCTCGTGGGGCAGGCCGGGGACCCCCAGCCAGTTGGCCACCCCCGCCAGGGTGCGGGCGGCGGCCTCCCGGCGGTGGACGTCGGGGGCTTCCAGCCCCTGGATGACCTGGGCCTGGACCTGGCGGTACGTGGTGACCCGGCCCTCGTCCAGGAGGCGCCGGAGGAAGGCGAGGCGCTGGTGGTGGGTCAGGGCCCACAGGTTGCCCCGGGTCTCCAGCGCCCGGACCTGGTCGTCCACCGTCATGTTGTCCCATTCCAGGAGGGCCACCAGTTCCCGGATGTTCTCCAGGCCCAGGCCGCGGCTCCGCAGCTCCTGCTCGAGGGCGCCCAGGAGGCTCGCCGCCGGGCCCGCGGCCCCGTCGTGGAGGATGCCGTGGAGGCGGTCCCGCAGGTTGGGCCAGCGCTGGTCCTGGCCGGCGCCCCTGGCCAGGAGGGAGGCCGTGGCGCGCGCGAAGGCTTCGGGCGACAGGGCCGAGAAGGCCAACCGGAGCCCGCCGGGGCTCCGGGGCAGGGTGTCCATGCCCTCCACCACCGAGAGCAGCACGCCCGCGGGGAGTTCGTGCATCGCCTTCCGGAGCGCGTCGAGGGCCTGGGGCTCCGGGAAGCCCTCGCCGATGCCCGCGCCGGCCAGGGTGGCGCCCAGGACGGAGAGGTCCGCCGGCTGGGGTGGCAGCCCTTCGATCCGCGCGTCGGGCAACGGTTCGGGGGCCGTCGCCCCCCAGCCGCCGGAGCCTTCGCCGCCTTCGCCCGCGCCGGGACCGCCCGCGCCGGGACCGCCCGCGCCGGGACCGCCCGCGCCGGGACCGCCCAGACCGGGGCCGCCCAGGCCGGAACCGCCCGCGCCGGGACCGCCCAGACCGGGACCGCCCGCGCCGGGGCCGCCCAGGCCGGGACCGCCGAGGCCTGCATCGCCCGCGGCGGAACCGCCCGCGCCGGGGCCGGCCGACCCGGAACCGTCGGAACCCCAGCCGCTTCCTTCCAGGGGGCCCGGCCCGGTCCCGCCGGGTCCCTCCGTGCCGGAGGGCGCGGGGAACCGGCCGCTGCCCCCGCCCCCGGCGACATCGAGGGCGATGCCGGTGCTGGCCCGGAAGGGGGTGTCGGCACCGGCGCGGTCGGCGGGCCTGGGGCCGCTTTCGAGGACGTTGCGGAAGGCCTGCCGCCAATGGTCCACCAGGGTCCGGAGGGCGTCCATGGACGGCTGGGGGGCTCCGGCGCCGGTCCGGGCCTCGGCCCCGAGGGGTGCGGCCCCGAGCCCGATGGTCACGGGCTTGATGGCGGGGGCGTGCTCGGCCTCCTCCAGTTCGCCCTCCCGCACCTCCCGGTACTGGACCTGGCCGATCTCCACGTGGGTGAGGCCCAGTTCGGCCATGGCGCGGAGGGCGCCGCCCTTCTCCTCGATGCGGCTGGGCTTGAGGATGAGCAGGCCCAGGGTCCGCTCCAGTTCCTCCTCGGTGAGGCCCCGGGTGAGGATGAGGCCGCTGATCTGCCGTTCCGTCAGGAGCCGGGCGAACCCGGCCATGTGCACGCTCTGGCCCTCGAAGGGCTGGCCATCCAGGAACATGCGGCCATTGGAGGCGGCCAAATGGACGGAAGGGGCGTCCGCCAGCCATGCCTGCAGGTACTCCGTCGCCCCGGCGACGGCCGCCCGGGCCCTGGGATGGGCCCCCGTGTACATGGTGAGGGACTTGAGGGCGAGGGACAGACGCTGGACGAGCTCTTGGAAGTCCTTCATGGCGCGGCGGGCTCCATGGGATCGCTCCACTCGCGGCGGAGCTGGTCATAGTGGGCCTCCAGGAAGGCGAGGCGGCGCAGCGCCTCCTCCCGGCCCGGGTCGGTGTTCATGCTGTCCGCGATGCCCCGCGCCAGGTCCACCCAGCGGAGGCCCCGCTCCAGGATCGCGGCGGTGTCCGTGGGGCGGAAGCCCGGCGCGATGCAGGTGAAGTGGACCAGGCTGGCGGCCCCCAGCTTGCTGAGCTTGTCCGCATCCCAGAGGCAGGCCGTCTCCAGGGGTTCGAGGCGCCGGGTGAGCCGGAGGCCCACGTGGTGCTCGATGGCGTGCCGCACCGCCGGGATCTTCTCCGGGGGGAAGTCCGTGCCGGCCAGGATGTCCGCCACGGCGGCGCTGGCGTCCTGGGCATGGTGATCCTTGGCCTCGGGGGCGTTGAGGCGCTTGCGGCAGTCGTGGAGCCA
Source organism: Mesoterricola sediminis (assembly GCF_030295425.1). Taxonomy (NCBI): domain Bacteria; kingdom Pseudomonadati; phylum Acidobacteriota; class Holophagae; order Holophagales; family Holophagaceae; genus Mesoterricola; species Mesoterricola sediminis. Next base: position 1,913,363 of record NZ_AP027081.1, read on the forward strand.
GGCCGCGCACTCCACCACCTGCAGGTCGGCCCCCACGCGGGGGGCCAGCCAGCGCGCGAGCTTCACCGCGGCGAAGGTGTGCTCGAACCGGTAGTCGAAAAGGGGGCGCTCACCCTCCGGTCCGGCGTGGGCCACACGCCAGAACCGGAGGGCGTCGGCCTCCGTCCATGCCTTGAGGGCCTCCTCGCACCGCTGCCGCCAGGGGATCATGCCAGGGATTGTCGCACATGCTCCCTGAGGGCGTCAGCGGTTCCGGAAATCTCGGCGTACATCGGCCGGTCGTGCCAGGGGGGGCAGGCGCGGTCCAGGCGCTCCAGCAGGGGGCGCAGGCCCTCGGCGGGGGCCATGCCCAGGATCCGGACGCCTTCCAGGGCCATGCGGGCCTCCAGGGCCAGCACCTGCTCCAGGGCGTCCACGGCCTTCCAGAGCTTGCGCGCGGCGATGGGGCCCATGCTCACGTGGTCCTCCTTCCCGGCGCTGGTGGGGATGGTGTCCACGCAGGCGGGGTGCGCCAGGAGCTTCATCTCGGACACGAGGGCGGCGGAGGTGACGTGGGCCATCATGAAGCCGGACTCCAGGCCGCCCTCCCGGGTTAGGAAGGCCGGCAGGTCGGAGTAGGCGGGGTTCACCAGGCGCTCCTGGCGCCGCTCCGAGATGCTGGCCAGGTCGCAGGCGGCGATGGCGAGGAGGTCGCAGGCGAAGGCGGGGTACTGGCCGTGGAAGTTCCCGCCGCTCCGGCTCTCCTGGGTGTCGGTGAAGATCATCGGGTTGTCGGTGGCGCTGTTCAGCTCGCGCTGGAGGATCTCCCCCGCGAAGCGCAGGGCGTCCCGGGCCACGCCGTGGACCTGGGGGATGCACCTGAGGCTGTAGGCGTCCTGCACCCGGTGGCAGTCCCGGTGGCTCTCGGCGATCTCGCTGGTGGGGCCGAGGATCTCCAGCATCCGCGCGGCCACCTCGATCTGGCCGGGGTGGGGCCGGGCCTTGTGGATGCGGGGGTCGTAGGGGGCCCGGGTGCCGCGGAGGGCCTCCAGGGAGAGGGCGGCGACCTCGTCCGCCAGGGGGATCAGGTCCATGAGGCGGGCCGCGGCCAGGTTGCCCAGGGCGGTGATGAGCTGGGTGCCGTTGATGAGGGCGAGGCCCTCCTTGGGCTCCAGGGTGATGGGGGTCAGGCCGGCGCGGGCCAGGGCCTCCCCGCCGGGGACGTGCCGGTCGCCCTCCCAGGCCAGGCCTTCGCCCACCAGGAGCAGGGCCATGTGGGCCAGGGGGGCCAGGTCGCCGGAGGCGCCGACGCTGCCCTGGCTGGGGACGACGGGGAGCACGCCGCGGTTCAGGCATTCCGCCAGGAGCCGGATGGGCTCGGGCCGGATGCCCGAATGGGCCTTGAGCAGGCAGTTGATGCGGGCCGCCATGAGGGCCCGGGTCTGGTCCTGGGGGAGGGGCTCGCCCACGCCGGCGGCGTGGCTGCGGACCAGGTTGAGCTGGAGCTGGGCCAGCTGGGAGGGGGGGATGACGACGGTGGCGAACTGGCCGAAGCCGGTGTTGATGCCGTAGACGGTGCGCCCCTCGTCGAGGATGCGCTGGATCACGGCGCGGTTCTCCGCGACGCGGGCCAGGGCGGCCTCGTCCAGGGCCACGGGCGCGCCCGCGGCGATCCTGGCCAGGGCGCGGGCGTCCAGGTCGTTTCCTGTGAGTTGGATCATGCTGTCTCCTGGGAAGTTCAGATGGGATCTTCCTCGGGCATCTGCGCGGGGGGCTTCAGCAGGCCGGCGGCCAGGAGCAGACCGATGGCGACAAGGCCAGCGGCGATCCAGTACGGAGCCGCGTAGCCCCAGCGGGCGAAGCTGAGGGTGCCGATCAGGGGGCCGACGATGCGTCCCATGCCGCTCATGGCGCTGAGCACGCCGAAAAGGCCGCCCTGCTCATCCGCGGGGGTGAGCTGGCTGGCCAGGGCCGAGGTGGCGGTGGTGTTCATGCCCGAGCCCCAGGCCAGCGGGATCATCACCAGCAGGAAGGGCGCCTCCCAGGGGGCGTAGGGGATCAGGGGCAGGGCGAGGGTCATCAGGGCGAGGCCGGCCAGCTGCGCCACCCGCTCGGGGACGCGCTTGGCCACGACCCGCACCAGGCCGCCCTGGTAGAGGACGATGAGGATGCCGACGTAGACGAAGATGTAGCCCACCTCGCGCTGGCCGAAGAGGAAGCGCTCGTTGCAGAGCAGGCTGTAGGTCCCCTCCATCATGGAGAAGCCGGTCATGGCGAGGAAGGCGATCAGGAGGATGCGGGCCATGCCGGGCCGGCGCAGCACGTGGGCCAGGGCGTGGCCGCGGCTCTGGACCTTGCGGGCGTGGACCCGGGCGGAGGCCTCCAGGGTCTCGGGGACCCAGATGAGGACGAGGAGGGAGGCCAGGAGGCTCATGCCCGAGGCCACGAAGAAGGGCAGGTGCCAGCCGTGCTGGGCCAGCATGGCCTGGCCGCGGACGGACCCGGACAGGATGCCGGCCAGGGCGGGACCCAGGACGAAGCCCAGGCCGAAGGCCGCGCCGATCATGCCCAGGGCCTTGGAGCGGTCCTCGGGGCGGGAGGCGTCGGCCATGGCCGCCTGGGCCACGGAGATGTTCCCGCCCGTGATGCCCTCCAGGACGCGGGCCGCCAGGACCCACTCGAACCGCCCCGTGAACGCCATGAGGAGGTAGGCCAGGCACGTGCCCATGAGGGAGATCCACAGCACCGGCCTGCGTCCCACCAGGTCGGAAATGCGCCCGAGGATCGGCGTGGCGATGAACTGGCTGATGGAGAAGGAGACCAGGGCCACCCCCGCCCACGCGGCGCCGGGGTCCACCAGGTTCAGGGCCTGGTTGACCCAGGTCATCCAGCCCGAGGGGTGGGAGGCCAGCGACTTGGCATAGAGGGGCAGGATGGGGATGACGATCCCGAAACCCAGCAGATCGACGAATACGGTGAAGAAAATGGCCGTTTGGGCCCGCTTTGATGGCTGCATGACTTCTCCAACCACCTACCATACCGAAGCGAGGCTTGGCTTTCACCTTCGGGGATTTTCCTTACACACACGTCCTCTTTCGTGGTTACCTGAAAGTTGGATGAATGAGCGGTTTTGTCATTTATCATTCATTCCAGAGGGACCCCCCGAAGGATGCCGATGACCCTGTGGCGAGCCGAGCACACCCTGGACACGTCCGCCGAACCCGGCGAGGTCTGGCGGAGGCTCTCCGAGGTGTCCTGCTGGTCCGAATGGGAACCCGGGGTGCAGTGGGCCGAACTGCGGGGCCCCTTCGCCTCCGGCACCCAGGGCCGTCTCAAGCTCCGGGGCGAGGGCGCCCGCACCTTCCGCCTGGCCCGGGTGGAGGACCAGACGACCTTCACCGCCCTGGTCCGCCTCCCCCTGGCGGAGATCCGGCACATCCATGCCCAGGCGGCTTCGGCCATGGGCACCCGGGTGACCCACCGCATCGAGATCTCCGGCCCCCTGTCCTGGTTCTTCGGGCTCACCCGGGGCCGCCGCCTCCGGGAAGGCCTGGCCCCCGGCCTGCGACGCCTGGCCCGCCTGGCCAGCGCCCAGGACTGAGGTTCGCGGAGGACGCCGGGGTCAGCGCGCCCGGGCGTCCAGGAGGGCTGCAGCCCGTTCGATCCCCTCGGGAAAGGGCTCGGGCAGGAGGCTGACGACGAGATGGCCGTCCCCGGGGATATCGAAGAAGTGCCCGGGATGGACGAGGACCCCGGCCTCCCGCAGGAGGCGGAGGGCGCAGGCCTCGCCCGGCTCCAGCGCGGGGATGCGGAGGACGGCGGCCCAGCCGCCTTCCACGGGCGCCCGGGTCAGGGCGGGGCGGCCGGCGAGGGCCGCGTCCAGGGCCGCCAGGTTCCGGCGGAGGCGGGCCTTGAGGCCGGCCTGGATGCCGGGCGCCAGGCGGAGGAGGTCCGCCGCGGCCGCCTGGGCGGAGGCCGAGACGGACAAGTACTGGTCCGCCAGGAAGGTGAGGGGTTCCAGCAGGGCCCGGGCTCCGGCCCCCCGGGCGGCGACCCAGCCCAGTTTGATCTGGGGCAGGGCGGCGATCTTGCTTAGGCCGGACAGCACGAAGACCGGGCAGGGCGGGGCGGGGGTGCCCAGGGCGGACCCCAGCCGGTCCGCGGGCGGCTCCAGGGCGTAGTCAACGAAGACCTCGTCCACCAGGAGGGCCAGTCCCCGGGCCGCGCAGAAGGCCAGGAGCCCCTCCCATTCGGAGGTGGTGAGGAACTGGCCCGTGGGGTTGTTGGGATGGACGACCACCACGGCGCGGGTGCGGGGTCCGGCGGCCGCCTCCAGGGCCTGGAAGTCCACCTGCCACCGGCCGAAGGCCAGGGCCGGGACGGGCCGGGCCTCGACCCCCTCCAGGGTCGCCAGCCAGTGGAAGAGGGGATAGCTCGGCGACGGGACCAGCACCTCGTCCCCCGGGTCGCAGAGCAGCTTGAAGAGCCACCCGTAGGCCTCCGACGTGGAGGCCGCAAGCACCAGGTCCTCGGGATCCAGGCCCTGGCCGTGCCAGGCGGCGACGGCCTCCCGGGCCGTCCGGGACCCCCGGGGGTCCGGGTGGTAGGCCAGGGTGCCGGGGGCGGCGAGGGCCGCCAGGATCTCCGCCTCCGGATAGGCGAAGCCGCAGCGGGTGGGGTTCGTGGCCGTCAGGTCGATGAAGGGGAGGCCCTCCCGGCGGAACCGGTCCACCTCCTGGGACAGGGCGTTGGGTTCCAGGGACGGGGGCAGGCGGTGCGACGGCATGGGACCAGGATAGGGGATAATGGGGGCCGGAGGTGGATATGGCTCGTGTTCCCAACGTCGCGGTACTCCTGGCCGGATGCGGCCACATGGACGGCGCGGAGATCCGCGAGTCCGTCTTCGCCCTGCTGGCCCTGGACCAGGCCGGGGCCCGGGTGCAGTGCCTGGCGCCGGACGGGGACCAGGCCTCCGTCGTGGATCACCGCACCGGCAGGCCCGGCGCCGGGACCCGCAACATCCTGGAAGAGGCCTCCCGCATCGCCCGCTTCGGCAAGTGCGCCGACGTGGCCAAGGCCGACCCCGCCGCCTTCGACGCCCTGGTCCTTCCCGGCGGCTTCGGCGTCGCCAAGAACCTCTGCACCTTCGCCGCGCAGGGGGCGGCGGCCTCGGTGCGCGGCGACGTGCTGGCCTTCGTGAAGGCCTTCTTCGAGGCCGGCAAGCCCGTGGGCGCCATCTGCATCGCCCCGGCCCTCGTGGCCCTGGCGCTCCACGCCACCGGCCGCCGGGGGCGCCTCACCCTCGGCTCCGGCCAGGGGGTGGAGGGCGCCATGGCGCAGCTCGGCATCGAGCACGTCGCCGTCCCCGGCGCCCGGGAGATCGTCGTGGACGAGGCCCTGAAGCTCGTCACCACCCCGGCCTACATGTTCGACGACGCCCGCCTCAGCGACGTGTGGACCGGCATCGAACGCTGCGTGGCCGAGGTGATCGCCCGGATCTGAGCCTCAGTCGTGGCCGTGGCCGCGGTGCTCGCCGTGGTCATGGCCGGGACCGCGGCCCCGGTCCTCGCGCCGGTCCTCGCGCCGGTCCTCCCGACGCTCCTCCCGGCGCCATTCACGCCGTTCCTCCCGGCGCTCCTCCCGGTGCCAGTTGCGGTACCGGCCGGGAGGGAGCCGCACCAGGTCGCGGGGGACGCGGCGGACCTCCACGAAGGCGAAGCGCTCGCGAGGCGTCCGGGCCCTGAACCAACCGTCCGGGCGCCGGCACCAGTACCAGCCGCCATAGAAGAAGACCTCGTCGCCGAAGCCCTCCACCACCTGGACCCGGGGCGCCACGGCGACGAGGGGCGGGGCGGCGGGCAGGCCGATGTCGATATGAAGGCTGATCTGGGCCTCCGCCGGGGCCGCGGCCAGGGCGGCGACGAACGCGAGGGTGAGCGGGGTGCGCATGGGGAACCTCCGGTTGTTCACTTGGATTCCGGCCAGGGGCCGGTGGTTTAAAAAATCATAGTCCTTCTTCCACCGGGGGGGCGGCCCAGGCCCGGGCCATGCGGCGCAAGGCCGGATAACGCAGGCGGGAAGCGGCAACCAAACGTTCGGTTTCTGGCAGGGCCTTGATCCAGGGGGAGGCCATGCCGAGCACCAGGCCGCTGCCGGGATCGGCCAGGCCGGCGTCCAACGCCACCAGGACCTGGTGGGCGATGGGCACCAGGTCCAGCCACCGGGAGGCCTGGAGGGCCTCCGCCTGGGCCGGGCGCAGCGGCGGCAGGATCAGGCCCGCCAGCACCTCGGGCGAAAGCCGGGGGTGCTGCAGGAAGGCCGCCAGCACCCGCGCGTCGGGCTGCTTCCAGATGAGGGGCCATAAAGGACGGGGGGCCAGGGGCGCGAGGCTCCGCCGCTCGCCACCGGTGAGGCCCGTCCACAGGAAGACGAGGCGCTCCGTGGCGTGGGCCCGGGCCTGGGGGTGGGCGGAGGCGTCCTGGGCGATGGCCGCCAGCGTGCGCCAGGGCAGGGTGGGCAGGAGCCGGGCCCGCACGTGGGCCGGGGTCCTCGGATGCTGCGCGATCCAGCGGAGGAGGGGCGGCCGCCGGGCCACCTCCTCCAGGGCCGCGGCCGCCTCCAGCCAGCCCGGGGGCGGAGAGGGATGCCTCAGGCGCCGGAGGAACTGGGGCCAGGGCATTTCGGGCGGGAGGGGCCAGGTCACGGACCCATTCTGGGACGAATCGGGCAAACTTGGTACATGGATGCCTTCCGCACCTTCTCCGTTCTGGGCCGGGGCCGGGCCGGCCGGGCCCTGGCGGAAGCCTGGGCGGGACGGCACCCCCTCCTGCCGGGATCGGCCCGGCCCGGGGGCCTCGTGCTCCTGGCCCTGCCGGACCGGGCCCTGGCCGAGGCCGCCGCGGCCTTCCCGGGCCGCTGCGTCCATCTGTCGGGGAGCCTCCACCTGCCGGGGGTGCCCTGCGCCCATCCGCTCGTTAGTTTTGATGGCCGGCCGGCGGATTGGCACGGCGCCCCCCTGGCCCTGACCGGCGAGGTGCCCGCGGTGATCCTGGAGGCCTTCACGGGCCTCGGCTTCGCCCCCTTCCAGCTCCCGCCGGACCTGAAACCCCTCTACCACGCCTGCGCGGTGCTGGCCTCGGGCCACGTGGCCACGCTCTGGCTGGGGGCCCGGGCCCGTCTGGCCGAGGCGGGGGTGGACCTGCCCGGCCGGGCCTACGCCCCCCTCGCCGAGTCCACCCTCCGGAACATCGAGGCCCACGGAGCCGGGGGCCGCACCGGCCCCTTCGTCCGGGGGGACCGGGAGACCATCGAACGTGACGCGGCCGCGCTGGGCGAACCCTGGCGCAGCCTCTTCCTCCAGCTCGGATCCATGTGAACCAGGAGTCGCCATGCCCCCCCGCAGCACCCCGCCAGCCCCGGTGACCGCCGTCCTCCGGCCGCTGAGCCTGTCCATGCACGAACTCGAAGTGGAACTCACCTTCCCGCCGGAGGCCGTGGCCAAGCCCACCGTGGCCGCGTTGCCAGCCTGGACGCCCGGGTCCTACCTGGTGCGGGACTACGCCCGGTTCCTGGACCGGCTAAGGGTGGAGGACGGGGAGGGCCGGCCCCTGGCCGCGGAGAAGCTCGACAAGCAGCGCTGGCGGCTTCCCGCCAGCCCCGGCGGGCTCCGCGTCACCTACCGCCTCTTCTGCAACGAGCTCACCGTCCGCACCAACCACATGGACGCCGCCCATGCCCACCTGGTGGGGGCCGCGACCTTCCTCTACCTGGAAGGGCAGACTTCGCGCCCCTGGGAGGTCCGCTTCGAGGGCTGGCCCAAGGCCTGGCGCGTGGCGACCGCCCTCCCCCGGCGGGAGCGCGGCTACGCGGCCCAGGACCACGACACGCTCGTGGACAGCCCCTTCGAGCTCGGCACCTTCCGAACCCACGGCTTCCGCGTCCGGGGCTGCGAGTTCCAGGTGGCGATCACCGGCGCCCATCCCGGGGACGAGAACCGGATCGTGGAGGGCACCGAGGCCATCGTCGCCGCCTGCGCCCGGATCTTCGGGGGCTTCCCCTTCAAGCGCTACCTCTTCCTCCTCACGTTCAGCCCCAAGGCCAGGGGCGGCCTGGAGCATCGGGACTCCACCTCCCTGCTCGCGGACCCCCACCAGCTGGAGCGGGCCGAGGGCTACTGGGACCTCTTCCTCCTGATCGCCCACGAGTTCTTCCACGTCTGGAACGTGAAGCGGCTCCGGGACGCGGCCCTGGGGCCCTTCGACTACGGATCCGAGACCTACACCCGCCTGCTCTGGTTCCACGAGGGCTTCACCAGCTTCATGCAGTTCGCCATCGCCCTGCGGGCCGGCGTGGTTCCCTGGCCCTGGGTCGCCCGGAAGCTCTCCGCCTCCTGGACGGACAACACCACGCGCCCCGGGCGCCACGAGCAGGACCTGGAGGCCTCCAGCTTCGACGCCTGGATCCGCCACTACAAGCCGACCGAATTCTCCACGAACGGCACCGTGAGCTACTACGACAAGGGCTCCATGGTGGGCTGGATGATGGACGCCGAGATCCGCCTCGCCTCCGGCGGCGCCTCGGGCCTGGACGCGCTCTTCGCCCTCCTCTGGGCCCGCAACGGGGACGGGCACCTGTCCGACGCCGACATCCGCGCCGCCTACCGCGAGCTCGCCGGGAAGGACCCCGGTCCCTTCTGGAGCCGCTGGATCCAGGGGTGCGCCGAGCTCGACGCCGAGGCCATCTCCCGGGCCTACGGCCTCACCTTCACCGTGCGGTCCCCCTGGGAGGCCCTGCCCGCCGGGGAGGCCGGGGATCCCGACGCCCAGCGGCGCGCCCGCACCTGGGCCGGCCTGGCCTTCCAGGGCGCGTCGCCCTCCGTCCAGAACGTCCTGCCCGGCTCGCCCGCGGCCCGGGCCGGCCTGGGCTACGGCATGGAGATCCTCGCGGTGGACGGGTGGCGCACCGCCACCGCCCAGGAGGTCCAGGGCCGCATCGGCGACTTCGCCCCCGGGGACCGCGTGCGCGTCCTCGCCACCGACCGGGGCCGGGTGGAGGCCTACGACCTGATCCTCTCCGAGAGCCCCCACCGGACCACGTCCATCGGCGCGGATCCCCGCGCCGGCGCCGCCCAGCGGGCCGCCTTCGAGGCCTGGACGGGGCAGCCCTTCCCGGGGAAGCGCCCATGAACCCGCTCGACTGGGATCTGGGCAACCTCCCCCCGGGCCTGCCCTGGGGGGGCGTCGACGAGGCCGGCCGCGGGGCCTGGGCCGGACCGGTGGTGGCGGCATGCGCCGTCCTCGACCCGGCCGCGGCCGCCAAGTGGGGCCATGTCCTGAGGGAGGCCAGGGACAGCAAGCTGGTGCCTCCGGACAAGCGCAAGGCCCTGGCCGAGGAGCTCAAGATGGTGCTCCCCGCCTGGGGCGTCGCCGAGGTGGACAACCTCGCCATCGACCGGGACAACATCCTCGAGGCCTCCCTCCAGGCCATGCGGCTCGCCGTGGGGCGATGCGGCGTGAAGCCCCGGATCCTCCTCGTGGACGGCAACCGGGCCCCCCGGACCGGGCTCCCGGAGCGCCTCGTGGTGGACGGGGACGCGCTCAGCTGCGCCGTGGCCTGCGCCTCCATCCTCGCCAAGGCCCACCGGGACGCCCTCATGGAGGCCCTCGACCAGGAGCACCCGGGCTACGCCTTCGCCGCCAACAAGGGCTACGGCACCCCCGCCCACCGGAAGGCCCTGGCCGGCCTCGGCGCCTCGCCCCTCCACCGCGTCAGCTACGCCCCCGTGGCCGCGCTCCTGAGGCCGGACGAGGATCTGCCCGCGGCCCTCTCGGCCGCGCTCGAGGCCTGCGCCACCGTCGCCGACCTGCAGGCCTGGGTCGAGGCCCGCCTGAGGCCCGCCTACGGCCGGCTCCGGCCGGCCTGGGTCGAGAGCCTCCGCTCCCGCTACGCGGAGCGCCTGGCCGTGCTCGCCGCGGAGGACCTCGGATGACGCCCCTCCAGGTCTCCCTCGCCCTCGTCATCGACGGCGGGCGCTTCTTCGTGCAGCGCAGGGATCCCGCCGCCAGGCGGTTCCCGGGCCTCTGGGAATTCCCCGGCGGCAAGGCCGAGCCCGGCGAGACCCCCCGCGAGGCCCTCCTGCGGGAGCTCCGGGAGGAGCTGGACTGGGAGCCGGCGGCCGTCGCGCCCCTGCCCACCGTCACCTACACCTACCCGGGCCTCCGGGTCGTCTTCAGCGTGTTCGCCTGCGCCGGGCCGGGAAGCCCCGCCACCCACCTCGGCTGGGCACGCCTGACGCGGGCCCAGGTGGCGGCCCTGCCCATGCCCGAGGCCAACCGGAACCTGCTCCCGCTGCTGGACCGCGCCGAGCAGGAGCTCCGGAAAATCTCGGCCGGCGCGGAAAATTGGCCCTGAACGCCGTTCCCGGGCGTATAGTGGGGGCATGGCCGTTCCGGGTTTGATTGGAAACGTTGCAGGACGCGCACTCCTCGGGCTGATGCTCATGGCGGCACCGGTCCTCTGCGCACCCGCCCCGCAGAGCCAGGAGGTGGTGCTCGAGGCCTCCCTGGGCGCGAAGCTCGCCATCGCGGTGCCGCGCCCCGCCGCCAACGGCGTTCCGGAGGCGAAGGTCAGCGGGGACTTCCACGCCGTCCTGGCCCGGGATCTCGCCGAGGCCGGCCCCTTCTCGGTCCTCAAGGACGGGCTCCCCTCCGCCACCGATCCGGCCTCGTACCGGCTCTGGGCCGACGCCGGCGCCGAGTGGCTCCTCACGACCGCCGTCAGCGCCACCGCCGACGGCATCGAGGTGGTCGCCCAGGTGGTCGACGTCAAGGCCGGGCAGGACAAGAAGGCCCGCACCGCCGTCTTCTCCAAGCGCTACACGGGGAAGGAGGCCGCCCTCCGCCGGATGGCCCACAAGCTCTCCGACGACCTCGTCTCCCGCCTGACGGGCCAGTCCGGCGCGGCCAGCACCTCCATCGTCTTCGTCCGCCAGCTGAGCCCAGGGATCAAGGAACTCTTCCAGATGGACCGGGACGGCGCGAACGCCGTGCCCCTCACCGCCTACCGCAGCCTCACCCTCTCCCCCTCCGTGGCCCCCGACGGCCGCCTGGCCTTCGTCACCTACAAGGGCGGGGGCCCCGAGATCTGGGGCCAGCGGACCGTGGGCGGCCCCATGGTCCGGCTCTTCCCCACCGCCGGCAAGGTCGACGGCCACTGCTTCTGCCCCGTCTGGAGCCCCGACGGCCGCCGCCTGGCCCTGGTGCAGGGGGATCGCCGCGGGAACACCGACATCATCGTCCTGGACGTCCCCACCGGGAAGGTCCGGCGCCTCACCGACAGCAACTGCCTGAACACCGACCCCAGCTGGAACCCCACCGGCACCCAGCTGGCCTTCACCTCCGACCGGGAGGGCAGCCCCCAGATCTACCTGATGGAGGAGGACGGCTCCAACGTCCGCCGCCTCACCCGGGAGGGGAACTACAACGGCAGCCCGGCCTGGAGCCCCGGCGGGTCCATGATCGCCTACGTGTCCCGGTTCGAGGGCAAATTCGACCTTTTCGTCTACAAACTGGGGGATGGCAAGTCCTACCAGATCACGACCGGCGTCGCCAGCTCGGAATCCCCCTGCTGGTCCCCTGACGAGCGCCGGATCATCTTCACCAGCGGGTCCAGGGGCGGAATGCAGCTTTATAGCACCGACCTCTCCGGCACCAACCTCCGGAAGCTCACCGAGCTCTCGGGGTGCCAAAGTCCCAAGTGGATCCGTTCAAGATGAGGAAATAATTGACTCCCGGAGTTCCCGGGGCGCGTTAAACTTAAAGCGTGTTGGAGGAACCAATCATGCGCTTCGTTCGAAACCTCATTCCTCTTTCCGTGGTGCTCACGCTGGGTGTCGGTGTGGCCTGCAAGAAGCCCGCGCCCGCTCCCGTCGAGCCCCCGAAGCCCGTCGCGCCCGCCGGTCCCTCGCAGGAAGAGCTGGACGCCCAGAAGCGCGCCGCTGAGGAAGCTGCCCGCCTGAAGGCCCAGGCCGAGGCCGAGGCCGCCCGCAAGGCCGCCGCCGCCGCCGCCGCCGAGAAGGAAGCCGCCTTCCGCCGCGCCGCCGAGGCCGCCCTGAAGAACATCAACTTCGACTTCGACAAGTCCGAGATCCGCGAGGCCGACAAGGCCAAGCTCCAGGCGATCGCCGACTTCATGAAGGCCTATCCCCAGGCCAAGCTCCAGATCGAAGGCCACTGCGACGAGCGCGGCACGGTCGAGTACAACCTCGCCCTCGGCGAGCGCCGCTCCCACGCCGCCCAGGCCTACCTGGTGGGCCTCGGCGTCGCTTCCGACCGCCTCTCCACGATCAGCTACGGCAAGGAGAAGCCGCTGGTCCAGGGCCACGACGAGAAGAGCTGGCTCGAAAACCGCCGCTGCGAGTTCAAGCTCCAGTAGGAGCCTGGCCGCCATGTGACTCGGAAGGGCGGGGGACGCACATCCTCCGCCCTTTCTCTTTCGGAGTCGATCCATGATCAGCAGGACCCTCATCACCTCCCTTGCCCTGGCCGGCCTGGCCCTGGGCGTCGGCTGCTCCTCCGAGGACCGCCTCAAGCGGGTGGAGGACCAAGTCACCGATCTCAAGGTCGAGATCTTCAAGCTCCGTTCCCAGGTCGAAGACGCCAACAAGAAGGCCGACGAGGACCGCGAGGCCGGCGCCACCAGCCGGGCCCAGGAGACCCGTTTCCGGGCCGACCTGCAGGAAACGATGCGCCAGCTCCAGGACGCCACCCGCGTCCTGAACAACCGCCTGGGCGACGCCGTCCAGCAGCGGCGCGCCGCCCCTCCGGCGCGTCCCGCGGCCCCCCAGGAGGACGCGGGCGCCACGTCCGAGGACGAGAAGGCCTTCAACGCCGCCGTGCTGGACTACAACCGCGGCAACTACGCCCTGGCCGCCGACGGTCTGGCCCTCTTCCTCAAGAGCCGGCCCCAGAGCGCCCACGCGCCCGACGCCCTCTTCTACCTCGGTCTCGCCAACTACAACCAGAAGCTGTACAACCAGGCCCAGCCGGCTTTCGAACGGATCATCAAGGAGTTCCCCAACTCCAACCAGTTCCTCCCGGCCAAGCTCAAGCGCGCCCAGTCCCTGCTCAAGCAGGGCCTCAAGCCCGCCGCGATCCGGGCCTTCAAGGAGATCACGGAGGCCTTCCAGGGCAGCCCTGAAGCCCGCACCGCCAAACAGGAACTGGACGACCTGGGACTCTAGTGCTTCACCCGGGAAGTCCCTTGAAAATTTGTTTCATACTTCCTTCTCAGCGTCCCACCAAACGATGGGACGCTGAGAATTCGCCTCCTCGCTGAATCGTGTGGGTAGCCCCTGCTGCTGACCGGCAAGGGGGCGATGTGGGAACCGCTTGCGGTTTCCAGCCGAAGGCCAGGGTGTGGGAGGGTTGCGGACCCGGAGGGCGGGCGGAGCCCGTTCCCCGGAGGGGAATCCGCGAGCTTTCCATGCCCGTGCATCGCCCCCGGGGTGGGTCGGGTCGAGGATCATGGAGGCATGGATACGAACGCCCTCTTCACCATGGCCCTCGGCCTCCAGGCTCCCTGGGAGGTCAAATCCCTCGACTTCAACCCCGCAGACAGGCGCCTGGATATCCTCGTGGACTTCCAGCGCGGCGCCTCCTTCCCGTGCCCGGTCTGTGGCCAGTCCAGCAAGGTCCACGACACCGAGGAGAAGACCTGGCGACATCTGGACTTCTTCCAGCACGCGGCCTATCTCACGGCCCGGGTGCCGCGTTGCAAGTGCGATGAGCACGGCGTGAAGCAGGTGCCGGTGCCCTGGGCCCGGGAGGGCTCCGGGTTCACCCTGCTGTTCGAGGCCCTGGCCATGACCCTGGTCCAGGCCATGCCGGTGGCGGCGGTGGCCCGGATCATGGGCGAGCACGACACCCGGCTTTGGCGCGTCCTCCACCATTACGTAAAGGAAGGGCGAAAGGCCAAGGACATGGCCGCCGTGACCCAGATCGGCGTCGATGATGAGACGCACTGCGTCGAATCATCCCGGCGCGGGCAGAACTACATCACCCTGTTCATGGACATGGCCACCCGGACTCTGCTGTTCGCCACCGAGGGCGGGGATACGGCCACCGCCAAGGCCTTCAAGGAGGACCTGATCGCCCACGGGGGCAAGCCCGAGAACATCGAGGAGGCCTGCATCGACATGCACCAGGCTTTCATCAACGGACTCCAGGCGTACTTCCCGAACATTCATCTGACCTTCGACCGGTTCCACGTCATGAAGATGGCCAATGAGGCCGTCGACCAGGTTCGGCGGATCGAGGCCAAGGAACACCCGGAACTCAAGCGCACTCGCTACTGCTGGCTCAAGAACCCCTCGAACCTTTCCCGCCGGCAGCGGGAGCGCCTCGACGACCTGAAGTGTTCCAACCTCCGGACTGCCGAAGCCTACCGGATGAAGCTCACGCTCCAGGACTTCTACGAGCAGGCAAACCCGACGGCCGCCGCCACCTTCCTGGAGGAATGGTGCGAGATGGCCACGGAGTCCGAGATGCTGCCGTTCGTGAAGTTCGCCCAGACCCTCCGGGACCATGCCGCCGGTGTCCTGCGCTGGTTCGTGAAGGGCCTGACCAACGGCATCCTGGAGGGCATCAACTCGCTCATCCAAGCCGCCAAGGCGAAGGCCCGAGGCTACCGGACCACCCGGAACATCATCGCCATGGCCTACCTCATCGCCGGGAAGCTCCGGTTCGATGGCCTGGAGCCCCTCTGGGGCTCGCCCCTGGGCTCGGCTACCCCGTCACCCACCTGAAACAGCGAGGAACCGAAAGGGTCCGTCGCTGTTTCGTGTGGGTAATCGGCGGAATAGGCTGGCCAGAGACCCCGCATGTCCTTGAGGAGGAATGGGACCTCCGAGTCCAACCGGCCCGACTGGGTTTCCAGGAAAGAGAAGGGCCTGGGAAGATGGGTCCATGGATACGAAAGTGCTCTTCACCATGGCTCTGGGTCTGCAGGCCCCCTGGGAGGTCGTGGACCTCAAGTTCGACGAGGAGGCCCACCGGCTGGACATCCTCATCAACTTCCAGCGAGGCGCGGACTTCCCATGTCCGGTCTGCGGCCAGCCCTGCAAGGTTCACGACACCGAGGAGAGGACCTGGAGGCACATGAACTTCTTCCATTACGCCTGCTACCTGACGGCCCGTGTCCCGCGCTGCAAGTGCGACAAGGACGGAGTCAAGCAGGTGCAGGTCCCGTGGGCGCGCCCAGGGTCCGGGTTCACCCTGATGTTCGAGGCCCTGCTGATGGTGCTGGTCCGGTCCATGACCGTGCGCGAGGCGGCGGTTGTGTATAAAAGCTTCTGTAAGTTAGCGCCCGCGCCATTCCCGGCGGCCGGGTAGCAAAGGGGCCACTGGCTCCAGTAGGTTTGAAGTTGCGAGCAAGCAAGCCTACGAAAGGAAACCAATGGCCGAGTTGAAGTTTGAGGTCCCCGAGGGGACTGTGGAAGGACTGTTTTCGCAACCGGGTGGGGAGGGCTTCCGGGTCCTGGTGGAAGCCGTGGCCCAGGCCCTGATCAATACGCAGGCCGACGCCCACTTCGGCGCCCCCTGGAACGCCCGCGGACTGGAGCGGCCCAACGGCTACCGGAACGGCTACAAGGCGCGGGGTTTTCAGACGGTGGCGGGCGCCCTGGACCTTTCGATCCCGCAGGCCAGGAACGGCGGCTTCCGGCCCACCCTCTTTGACCGCTGGCAGCGCTCCGAGCGGGCCCTGCTGGCGGCCTGCGGGGAGATGGTCCTGGCCGGCGTGTCGAACCGGAACGTGAGCCGCCTGGCCGAGGAGGCATTTGGCGCGGAGGTGAGCCCCAGTTTGGTCTCGCAGCTCGTGAAAGACCTGGAGCCTGCGGTGGAGGCATTCCGGACGCGGCCCCTGGAGACCTACCCATATCTCATTGTGGACGCCCGGTTTGACAAGGTGCGCGAGGGGCACCGGGTGCGCAGCCGGGCCTTCCTCTGGGCCGCCGGAGTGAACGAGAAGGGTGAGCGGGAAGTCCTGGGCTGGCTGGATTGGGGCGGCGAGACGGAGGTGGCCTGGGAGGCCCTGTTCAAGGACCTGAAAGCCCGGGGCCTGAAAGGGGTGGATACCCTGGTCTCGGACGCCCACGAAGGCCTCTGTCAGGCGGCGACAAAGGCCTTCCCGGGTTCGAGTTGGCAGGAGTGCCAGGCCCACTTCCTGCGCAGGGCCATAGAGCAGGTGAAGATGGCGGATCAGAAGGCGTTCCGCGCCGACGTGAGGGCCGTTCTGCATGCCGCTGACCGGAAGCGGGCCGTTGAACTCCTGGACCTCCTCCGGGCCCACTGGGCGGAGAAATCGCCCAAGGCGGTGGACTACGTCGAGGAGCACCTGGACAGCCTCCTGGCCGTCCTGGACCTGCCCGAGGGTCACCACAAGCGCCTACGGACCACCAACATGGTCGAGCGCTTCAACCAGGAGCTGAAGCGAAAGAGCCGCCTGGTGCGGGTCTGGCCGAACGCCGAGAGCCGGGAGCGGATCTACGGCGCCCTCCTGATGGAGCAGCACGAGGCCTGGACCGGCCTGGTCTGGATGCACATGGGGAGTCCTGCGTGATTTGGTTGCGTTGGCTGCTCCAGGCCCTGAAGGCGCCGACCCATGCTCTGTGGAGCGTACTCGGCCATGGAAAGCCTGTGGACTGCGCTGCGCGCACCGGCCCTGCGGGCCTGCCCACAAGCTTCCCACAGCCTCGGGCTACGCCTGGAGACCGCTACGCGTTCTCCATGGGCCGCGCCCCAATTTCCTGGACCACCAGGAGGGGGTAATCAATGGAAGGCAATCAGGTGTCCGGCAGGGTGATGCCGGAGGCGAGCCGCTGCGCAGCAGCCGGCGACAGGGGGCGGCTCATGGCATGCTGCTGCTCAAGGGCCCAGCGGCCCGTGTGGAGAACCCGGGCTTGGATGCTAACCAAAACCAGGCCGCTTCTGCTCTCCAGAAGCAGTCCACACCTGAAACAGGATCGGAATCCTGGGCGGATGGCAGCCATCAGCGAAACTCCGGGCCAGGGCAGCACTCGGGGCGGAGGCCGTAGGCCGGAGCGCCGAGTGCTGTCCTGGCCCGGGGTCTGGGGGCTCAGGGCTCAGCCCTGTGGGTCACGCAGGGACACGCCGTTGATGCGCACCGTCTTGCACCGGTGCCGCAGCCGGCTCAGCAGGGCTTCCACCAGTCCCGGGTTGCCCAGGAAGTTCTGCCACTCAGGGAAGTCCAGGTTGGTGGTGATGATCGTGGGGTAGCGGTTGTAACGCTCCTCCATGAGCTTGAAAAAGATGTTGGTCTGCTCCGGCTTGATGTTCAGGTAGCCCAGTTCGTCGATCAGGAGGACCTGGATCCGGGACAGGCGTGTCAGGAGCTTGCGGGAGGACCTGTCCGCCAGGGAGGCGTACATCTCGTCGAACAGGTCCTGGGCGCGGATGAACAGGCCGCGGTGCCCGTTCTGCAGGGCCTTGAGGAGGATCCCGGACGCCAGCCCCGTCTTGCCCACCCCGGTCGGGCCGATGAACACGATGTTCTCGGCCTTGGCGATGAAGTCCAGTTCACCGAAGGACCGGATCTGGCGCTGGTTGACGGAGGGCTGCTGCTTGTAGGGGAAGCTCTCCAGGGTCCAGTTCTCCGGAAGCCTGGCCTGCCGGATCCGGTAGGCCATCGCCGATTCCTGCTGGTGATGCCATTGCGCCCGCAGCAGCCGCGCCAGGAACTCCTCGTAGGAGGGCTCCTCCTTGGCGGCCTCCGCCAACTCCTGGTCCAGGATCTCGGCCATCCGCCCCAGATGCAGGTTTCTGAGCAGTTGCTCCAAGTCATCCTTCATGGTCGTCCTCCTTGGGATCAGGGGTGGGGTCGCCGGCGGTGTCTCCGAGTACGAAGTACTCCCGGGCGATGTGCCGAAGCACCATCCGGTCCAGCCGCTCCAGGTCGAACAGGCCGTATTCCAGGGCGGTCCCGATGGCGGCCAGCAGCGGGGCGCGGGGGTAGTCCCGGACCATGGCCTGCAGCCGCCTCAGCATGCGCAGCATCCGGCCCGGATGCCGGACCCGGAAGGCGGCGACGTACCCGGCCAGGGCCGGCTCTGCCAGCAGCAGGTCCACCTCCTCAGGGCTGGTGGTTCGTTTGCTCCGGCCCTGGCCGCGAGGGGCCCGGTGGGCGGGATCGATCACCCGCTGGCCGGAGGCGTCCAGCACCTTGCGGTGGGTAGCCACCTGCCTTGGACCAACAAAGACCTCGATCTGGTCGCGGGTCTCCCGCACTTCGAGCTGGTGGCCGATCAGCGCATAGGGGATGGAGTAGCGGTTGCCTCCGATGCTGACGAAGCCCTGGATGTCCCCGATCCTCTGGTGGAGCTGGTAGACGGTGGGGACCCAGATGGGCAGCGGCCTGAGCTGGGTCCGCTCCTCCAGGAACAGCTCCCTCGGGCTGGCCTGGAGGCTGCGCTTGCGGGTGGCGTTGACCTTCTCGCACCAGTCCCGGGCCTGCCGGTTGAGATCGTCCCAGTCCCGGAATTCGCGGCCGGCCAGGAAGTTGTTCTCGATGTAATCGAATGGCCGCTCCACCCGGGCGCTGCGGTTGGCATGGCCCAGCGCATGGGCGCGGAACTCGAATCCGAACCGCTCGGCGAATGCCGCCATCTCCGGCGCGGGGATCATGGACGCCCCCGTGCCCTGGGACACCACCACGTGGGTGTTGTCGATCATGCAGCGGGCGCAGGCCCCACCAAAGAACTGCAGGGCTTCCGTGAGGAACACCTTGCACCAGAAGCGGTTGAAGGTCGGGTAGTACTGGTGGAACAGCATCCGGGAATGGCAGAGCACCAGGCTTGCGTCCTGGATGAGGAGCATCCGCTCCCCGATCCGCACCCGGTGCGGACTGGTGTCGTGCTGCATCTCCTCGCCGGGTTGGAAATGGTATTCCCCGGAGGGCTGGGGTCCCGGGTGGCCGATGCCGTGGCGGCGGCAGAACCCCGTCAGCGCCTGGTAGGACAGGTCGGCGCCGCGTTCGCGCAGGATCTCGTGGACCCGGATCAGGTTGCCCTTGCAGGCCGGGAACAGTTCCAGGATCTCCTCCCGGTGCGGCTCGGCCTTCTCCGGCCGCTGGTTTTCGGGGATCGTCGGGGCCCCTGCCGCCAGCACCCGGCCCACGGTGTCCCGCGAGGCCCTCACGGCCCGGGCGATGCCCCGGATCGTGTGCCCCTGCTCGCGGAGCACCAGGATGGCGGTCCGTTTCGACTCGTCAAGCATGGGGCAGCTCTCGCTCGCTGCGCTGGAACAGGGCCTGGCAGTCGCCGGCGGCCTGGCGCAGGGCGGCGCTGGCCTCCTGGACCTCCGACGCGGAGTGGTGCAGGACCAGCGCCCCGCGGCCCAGGTGCTGCTTGGCCCTGCGGGCCACCGCCGCCAGGGTGCCCAGGTCCTCCAGCCAGAGATGGAACGGGTTGGCCAGGCCCTCCGGGGCCGCCAGGGCCCGCTGGGAGCGGAGGAACAGCACGGGATCGGCCAGGAGGCGTTCACGGGCCTCGGCCCGGCTTTGCTGCCAGGCGGCCTTGAGGGCCACGGCCTCCCGGGTGGTGAACGGGGCCTTCAGCAGGGCCGTGCACAGGTTCAGGCAGTCCCGGCGGTTGGCGCGCGCCAACGGGACCAGGACCTTCATGGCGGTGTGGGCGGAAAGCCGGCCGAATAGCACGTGCTCCTGCACCTCGCCGGGCAGTTCCTCCACCAGGGCCAGCCGCCGGGATACCCAGCTCGGGGTGCGCCCGAAACGCCTGGCCAGTTCCTCGGGCGGCATCTGGAACCGGTCCCGCAGCTCGCACAGGAACCATGCCTCCTCCAGGGCGCTGTCCGGCTCAGAGGTCCGCATCATCCGCTCCAGCAGCAGGGCATCGACCTCGCCCAGGTACCAGAGGGCGGCCTCCAGCGTGTCCCGCTTCAGGCGGCGCAGGGCCCGGAAACGCTTGTAGCCGTCCAGGAGGGCGTAACGGTCCTGCCCCAGGGCCAGCACCACCACCGGCACCTTCTGGCCATCCGCGGCCAGGGAGGCCAGCAGTTGACGCTCGCCCTGGGGATCACGGCGACGCAGATGCTCGTAGCGGAGATCGATCTGGTGGAATTCGAGGTCCATGGCGCCACCCGAAAGGACGGCCAACAGGGTAGGAAACCCCGGGGGAGCCTTTCGAGGTCGTCTCGCAGGTGGAGGGGGGGAAGTATGTCTTTATTTTATTGATTCCATAGGAGGTTGGGCGGAAGCTGCGTCTCGCGGCCGGGAAATATCATGTTTGTCGATACCTCGTGATTTCATTTGAGTTGCACGAGAACTGCGTCTCGCGCCTGGCGCAGGAGGACTTTGCCGCTCTCCTCGACCAGGGCGCTGATTTCCAGCCCGACCACCTTCCGGGCGTAGCGCCAGTCGATGGCCTCCGCAGGCACCGTCCCCTTTCCCCCGGCCCCCACCTGCACCAACTTGGCGGTGAACCGGGTGTGGCGGTCGTAGTCCGGGTCCCGGTCATGGAACCGGGCGCAGGCCCGCCGGTGCCGCTCCTTCTGGCAGGAGGGGGCCCCGCAGACGCGCTGCCGCTCCCCAACCATCCGGTCTGGGTGGAACCATTTCCTGCAAATAAGGCAGGGCCGAGCCTTGAGCATGCCGGGCCTCCTTGGAAAGGGGGTGCTCAAGCCTGTCCGGCCTCCACGCTCGGGACCAGGGGGAACAAGGAGAGGTGGCCGATTCTGGAGAGCAGGGATGCTCAGGTCTCAGCCGCCGATGGCCTGGTTTTGGAGAGCAGGCCTATGCCGATTCTGGAGAGCGTCGAAGACCAAGTAGAGCATCCTCCTGGTGGAGTTCACTACCACGCAGCAGCAGCGAGCAACACCGCCAGTGCCTTTCCTACGGGAACGATCCAGGGCAGCAGCCATGAAAAAGCCCCGGCGAACCGGGGCTGGGAGTGCTCATAAGAGTATTGCCTACTGCAATGGCTGGAGTTGGACAGGACCATAAGTGGCGCTAGGCAACCCCTCGATCATCTTGATTGAAAGCTCGGATCGACCGGCTTTTGAGCTGACCTTGCCCCAGAAAAAGAAGTCATTTGCATTGTCGAAAATAACTTCGTTCTCTGGTTGTGACTGGGAGTCTAGGACCTCCACCGTCCAGGACTTCGCACGATAAAAGCTCTTGTCCTTTTCTGCGCGATCCTTGAACTCGCTGAACTGCCAGAGACTAAATATGTATAGGTTGGCGGTGCGTTGCCTAACGCTATAAAACCACATGCCTCCCCGAGATGGCATCTTCCCGCGAATGTGCGCAAACCTACCATCGAACCGAATATCCTCGCCATGGAGCGCCACGGCTGGAGCTGATGTAGCTTGCCCCATCAGGCAAGGATGAATCAGTCCAACCGCGACGATCAATGCAAGACGCTTCAATACAACCATTACCTACTCCGTTCAGAAGAAATCCGTGTTGCCAATAACCAAAGAATTTTTTCTGAGCTGATGCCCTGGGTTACTTGGTCCGTAGCTTCGCCACTGATCTCTTGTCCCGACATCATAGAGCTTGGTATTCCCGTTCCATATTTGGCGGAATGCTTCGCGGGTAGTTTTACCATCGTTAAAGCTCGCTAACTTTTGGGTTGCATAGCCATACTCGGAGCTATTGACCTTACCCGCCAAAATATTGCTGATCCTATTGGGGTTGATCGCCAGTGCCGTGAACTGGTTCGGAGAACTGATTAGCTGAAGCATCAAATTATTGGTAAGCCCTGGCTGGGAAACGCCTTGCTTTTGCCCCCAATTCGCTCCTTCCTCCTGCACTTGGGCAACTCGGTTGGCGAAAGCAATGGCACCAGCCTGAACGGCGGCGGCGCCTTCATCGCGGAACTCTTGAGCAAGAACCGCACCGACCAACTGCACGGCAGTCACCTTCAAGTCAGTCGAAAGCCCTAGCTTCTTCAACGTATCCTTGGAAAGAAAATCTGTTTGCGACAACGCAGCACCCCACCGCGGTTCCCATCCGCGCAGGGCGATTCCCCTTGTACCGCAACGCTTTTCAAAGACCGATCCGCCATTGTAGCGCCGGAGACCCCCTGACGCGCTTTTCCCGCCGCGCCGAGGGCGGCAGCCTGGATGAGCGGCTAAAGAAGGAACAACGCTGAGGGGAGGCACCCCTGTAGGGTAACCTCCCCGTCGGTGGTTCCGCGGCCTCAATCCTTGCTCCCTCCGGTTGCCTCGGAGGCGGGCTCCTCTTCCGTCATGTCCCTCGCCCCGACATCGAATGCGCGATTGAGGAGCTGGGCAAATAGCTTTTTCGGGACTTCGCCTTCCTTCCTCTGGATCACCTTGTGGGGATTGAGGAGCAGGACGTATTGGTAGTCGTGGGTCCCCTCCTCGCACATGATGAACCCGTGCTCCTTCAGGGCCTTCATGCGTTGCCGCCAGGTGGAAACGGCACGCTCCCCCGAGAATCCGGATTCAGCAGCCAGGTCCGCGGGATGAGGAATGTCGATCACCTGCGCGTCGAAACTCCTGCACCACAGGCAGAAGTACGTGTATCCGGCAGCCGCGTTCTTGGTGAGGGCGTCAATGATGTTGACGATGATCGGCATGGTCCTGGGAATGGTGGTGAATCCCTTCTGCTTCAGCCGGAGCCACAGTTCCTCATCGGGCACGTCAGCCCAGAGCTTCTCCCGGAGCTTCAGGTTCTTCGCCTGCATCTTCTTGCCCCTGGCGTACTGCTGTTTGACATTCATTGGAGCCCCCCTGAAAGGAGGGGACCGTGGTCAGAAGGTTGGAATTCCTGACCCACCAGGTCGCGAGCTCTGGTGTCGGTCCCCAATTCAAGTATCGTGTCGTAAGTCAAACCACTCCATGAAATACGCAATAATGTTTAGCCGGGCGATGCCCAGGAATCCATCAACCCACGCCACGAATCATAGGCAGCTAAAGCAATCCGGCAACCGGGCTACACAATTCCGTGCATTGAATTTTTATAAATCATGCAGTTCGAACACTTGTCCCAGACCCTCCAGTGCTCCCATGTGCTAAGGGTTATCCCTGGTGGTCATCGGTGCTCCCAGTGCTCCTGGGCTCGGGGCAGCCTCCCCCTGGTCAGCCCTCGTCTTCCTCTTCCGCCTCGCGCTCCAGCGCCTCCAGCAGGTCCTCCGCAGTGGGCTCCTCGTCATGCTCCCCCACCTCGGGCAGCCGTCCCGGGTGGGTGGCGGCGTGGACGCTCTTGAGCAGGCGGATGCTCACCTGCGTGTAGATCTGCGTCGTGCTCAGTTCCACGTGGCCGAGCATGGCCTGGATGAACCGGATGTCCGCGCCACCCTCCAGCATCAGCGTCGCCATCGTGTGCCGGAACAGGTGGCAGGCGCCCTTCTTGCCGACCCCCGACTTCTCCACGTAGACCCGCACCAGCCGCGTCATGGCGTTGGGCGTGAACGCCTCACCCCATTCGGACAGGAACAGCGTGCCGTCGTCCCTGGCGGCCACCAGGTCCGGCCTGGCGCTCTCCTTGTAGCGCTGGACCCAGGCCAGGGCCCGCTCCCCGATCGGGATCATCCGGTCCTTGCGGCCCTTGCCCTGGCGGATCATCACCGTCCCGCGCTCGGCGTCGATGCTGTGCACCGTGAGGTTGATCAGCTCCAGCCGGCGCATCCCGGTGCTGTAGAAGGTCTCCAGGATGGCCCGGTCGCGTAGGCCGGAGGCGTTGCCCAGGTCCGGCACCGCCAGCACCGTCTCCGCCTCCCGGGCGCTGAGGATGGCCTTGGGCAGCCGCTTCTCCAGCCGGGGCAGCTCCAGGTCCGTGGCCGGGCTGTAGAGCAGGTGCCCCTTCTTCACCAACCAGGAGAACCAATGCCGGATCGGGATGATCCGGCTGTGCTGGCTGCGCGTCGAGAGCGGCTCGCCGTCGGCCTTGCGGTAGTAGAACAGGTAGCGCTGGTAGCGCTCCAGGATGGGCCGGTCGATCTCCTGGGGCTTGGTCAGGCCCCGGTCGTCGCACCAGGCGATGAGATAGCGCAGGTAGCTTTCCCGGGTTTCGATGGTGCGCGGGCTGTAGTTCTTCTCGGCCAAGTGCTCCAGGTAGCGGAGCATGTGGTGATACAGGCTGTCCGGATCCCGGACATCCCCCACCGGGGGCTTCACGGCGCGTTTCTGGCCCTTCTTCGGCATGAGGCTACGGCTCCTGGACTACGACAGGGTCTTCTTCGAAGGCGGTACCGTGCGTTTTCCCGCCTGCGAGGACCGCCTGAACCGCAAACCCGCCAGCAGCCTCACGTTCATCGGGTCCGAACCGCTCCGACCACCCCCCGACACCCCCCCGACCACCCCCCGACCGGGGGCCGCGAAGTGGTCCGCCCCACCCCGCGAAGTCACCGTCGTAGCCAAAGCCGCGAGGGCCTCGGCGTCAATCAGACCCAGGCGCCGCGCCCGGCCCTCGGCGTCCTCCCCCTGGTAGAGCAGCTCGTACAGGAACGTCTGGCCCTGGCGGCCCTTGTGCGCCACCACGAACTCCATCTCCTGCAGCCGGGCCAGGTGGATCTTCATCTGGGTGTCCCCCCAGCCGCAGGCCTCCCGCGCCTGCCGGCGGGTGAACTGGAAGTCCGCCTGGGCCACGCCCTGGCGCTCGCACTCCGCCTGCACCCAGGCATGGAGCAGGGTCAGCAGCTTGCGGGTCTGTGGCAGCAGCTCGTCCACGGTCCGGTAGAACACCTCCTGGGCCAGGTCGTTGGCCAGCGCGATGTCGTCCTTGGTGACCTCGATGTAGCGCAGGCCGTCCCGCACCTTCACCTCCCGCTGGAACTGGTGCAGCAGGGCGATGGACCGGATCAGGGTCAGGTACTTCACGTGGTCGCGCCGGCTCCGGGTCTGGTCGTCCCGGAAACTCAGCTGGTCGGCGTAGGGGTTCACCACCGCCAGCGGCTGCAGCAGGCGCTGGGCGTTGCGGTGCAGCTTCTGCAGCCGCTCCCGCTCGGGCTTGGCGATCAGCCCTTCCAGCGTCTCCCGCCGCCGCTGCAGGGCGTGGATGGCCCGGGTCTGCTCCCGGCTCTCGTTCACCGTCAGCACCAGACAGCGGTTCAGCAGTTCCTCGTCCAGGTCGATCGCCGTGGTGGTCAGGCACAGCATCACTGGGCCTTCCACGGTGTAGTCGTGGGTCGTGAGCATCCCCGTTTGGGGGTCCTTGCCGGTGGAAGCCATGGTGACCCGGCCTTCGGACTGGAGCAGCTTCAGGGCATAGGCGGCCTGTTTGGCGCCCTCCTCCTCGGCGATGGCGAGGATCTTGTGCCTTAGCGCCCGGTCGCCCATGTAGAACAGGCTCTGCCCGGACATGGCCGAATAGCGCACCACGTCCTCCTCGGGCATCAGGTCCAGCATGGCGTCCATCAGGCTGGACTTGCCGGCGGCGCTGGCCGACTGGATCAGCAGGGCCAGGGGCCGGTCCAGCAGCCGCGAGACGGCGGCCAGGTAGCCGGTGAGCTTGTTGGGCTCCTCCCCGACGATCCCCATCCGCTCGAAGTGCCGGAGGACGAGCTGGGTCAGGTCCGGCGCCTTGAGCAGTTCCAGGGCCTCCACGTGCTCCTCCCGGCTGAGCTCGGGCTTCTTCTCCTTCTCCGCCAGGGCCTCGGCCAACTGGTCGGCCTGGACCTCCTCGACCTTGCGCAGGATCTTCCCCAGGTCCTGCTTCAGCCGGTCCTCGGCCTCGGACAGCTCCAGGCTGGCTTGGCGGATGAACGCCACCCGGGCCTTGGCCTGGTAGAGGTCCAGGGTGTCCACAAAGAAGTGCTCACCCCGGGTCACCATCAGGTTCACCTTCAGGGTCTCGGGGTTCAGCGGCTTCTCCCAGCCGCGGACCCGGTACTGGCGGTCCTCCAGGGTCAGCAGCAGGTCCTTGCCCTGGGCCTCGGCCGGAACCTCGCCGCTGGGCGCCGGCGGCACCGGCGACGCCGGCAGCGCCACCGCGTCCAGCGACACAGCCGGGGCCGGTTCGGCGGCTAAAGGAGGAAGCACCGGGGACTCCGGTTCCGCCGGGGCGGGTTCGGGAGCCTGGTGGCTGGTTTCTTCCGGCGCGACCAGCACCGGCTCCGGCCGCGCCGGCGCCTTCCCCTGGCCCAGCCATTCCGCGCTCCGGATCGCCAGGCCCAGGCTTTTGGCGGCCGGAGCCACTTTCAGGGCGTACTCGTTGGCGTCCATGCCCTTCGGGAACTGGATCCGGTAGCAGGCGATCCCGTGCGCCATCAGCTTGGCGGCGAGCTTCTCCGCGGCGCGGTCCCCGGCCTCGTCCCGGTCGTAGGCGATCAGCACCCGCTCCGTCCCGTAGCGCTGGAACGCGGCCAGGTGGTCCGGGGTGAACCCCTCCACCCCGTAGGCCGCGGTGACATTGCGATACCCGGCGCACCAGAACGTCAGCGCGTCGATCAGCGCCTCGCACAGGATGATCTCCTTGCTCTCGGCCAGCGCCGCCACGTTCCACACGCCCTTGTGCGGCCCCGGCAGGTACATGTGATAGGGCGTGCCCTTGCGCAGGTTGTCCAGGAGCTTGCGGCCGTAGACCTCGGTGACGTTGCCGGCCTCGTCCAGGATCGGGATCACCAGGCTGCCGTTGAAATGCTCGTGGCCAGACTCCCGGTAGATGCCGAGCTTCGCCAGCTGGCCGCGGATCCTGCCGCCCTCCTTCCAGGCCTTGCCCGGGAGGCCATAGCTCAGCGTCCGGTTCGCGTAGCCCAGCTGGAACCTCGTCACCGCCTCCGGATGCGCGATCCCGCGGGTCTTGAGGTAGTCCAGGGCCTCGGCGCTGCGCTTGAGGGTGTCGTGGTAGTAGCCGATCACCTGCCGCAGCAGGGCCTGGTCGTCGGCGTCGAAAGCCACGGCTGGCGGTAGCTTGCGCAGGGCGCTCGAGGCCACCGGGCCCGACGCCGGGGCGCCCGGGGCGAGGTCCGCCCGCAGCTGCTCCACCGCATGCCGGAAGCTGATGCCCTGGAGCTTCATCACCCAGTCGATCGGACCGCCGCCGGTCCCGCAGCCAAAGCAGTGGAACAGGTTCTTGGCGGGTGTCACCACCAGCGAGGCCTCGCCGTCGGCATGGAAAGGGCACTTGCCGAGCCGGTCCTTGCCGTTCCGGGTCAGCTCGATCCCGGCCGCCTCCACCAGCCGCTCCACCGAAACCTCGGCCTTCAACCGCTCCAGCTCGGCATCGGCAATACGGGCCATGAAATCCTCCGTCCGCGAAAAACCTGTCAAGTGCTTTTTGAAAAAATGTCCACGTTGCAGACTACCCGCATTACGAGTATCGTCAAGCCTGCCCCGAAAGGAGTCCCTACGCTCATGGCTGGAGTCATTCAGAACAGGACGACCGTGAACAGCCACGAGCAGCAGTTCTTCAAAGCCATGGGCGCGCGCATCGCCCAGGCCCGGAAAAAGCGGGGCCTGACCCAGCAGCAGATGGCCGACCAGCTCGGCATCGCCCAGCAGACCTACGCGCACTACGAGGTGGGCGACGTGCGCATCCCGACCTTCGCGCTGCCCGCCCTGGGCGCACTGCTCGGCATGACCCCGAACGAACTGCTGGGCCAGACCACCAACCCCCGAAAGGCCAAACCCGGCCCCATTTCCAAGCTCGATCAGCAATTCGAACGCATCCGCCAGCTCCCCCGCGCCCGCCAGCAGGTCCTCATGGACATGCTCGACGGCGTCCTGGCCCAGGCGGTCCACTGATCCTGCCGGTTCGCTCGTCGTTTTTTCTTTAGCAGCTAAAAGCCAAGCAGCCCCCACCTGGACGCTGGGGGTTGGGGGCCGCTTCTTCTGTACGTACCAAGGAAACGGCGCGCCGGCAGCGGCCTTCCTGCTGCGGGGTTCGGCTCGGAGCCCTCTCCCGCAGGCCATCCCGGGGCCCCTCCCCGAATCGATCCTGCTGCGTCCGTCCCGGCCCATCACCCCCTCGCGGCCTGGGGGGATGGGCCGGGCGCGAGCGCTACGCCGCGTCTGGGCGGTCCCTGACGGGCCGGGTGGGTCGGCGCCTTCCACGGGCGCCCTCGCTGCCAGGGGCGTGCTGCAGCGCAGCGGAGGCGCGGCCCTGGCCGAGGGCGAGCCGGCCGGCGCGACCGAGCATCAGCGCCAGGCCGCTAATGCCCAACCCCTGCGTCGGGTGTTCGCCCAAACGGAGCCGATGAGCCAGCCGCGGCGGGAGACATAGCGAACCGTTATGTCTAGGCAGGCGGCGGGAGTTCGATGAAGCGCTCGGCGGCGTAGCCGACGAGGGGTTCAGCAGAACCATTTTTGATAATCATGATTATCGAAAATGCGCCGCCTGCCGACCGCCGCGGCTGGCGGCGATGACTGCTGCCACGGCGAACTGGAGGGACCCGTTGGGCTCTCGGCGTTGCCGCCGTCTCGGCCGCCGCTTACCCTCTGCACGACCGGATGGGACGCGCTGCGTCACGGGCGCCCTGCAGCAAAGGGCGTGACGCAGCGCAGCGACAACGGAGCGGAGCGGAGGCGCGGCCGTTGCCCAGGGCGAGCCGGCCGGCGCCCGAGAAGGATGTAATCACAAAAAAAATCCAGAACAAACATAATAATCAGCGAGCCAAAGAACATATTCCAAAACCCACCAGGTAAATGACAAAAGCAACGCGAGTTATAAATAGAGCAATGCGCAGGGCCGGGACGTGCAATTCTGTTTTTCCAGAGCTTGGAATAAAATAGGTGAATGGATTCAAATATGACAATAAATATGGCAAAAGGCCATTTTTATTTTTTGAAGAAACGATAGCGGCTAGACACTCTATTAAAGAAAAAGAAAAAAAAGCAACTTCAAGCCATCGACAACTCGTCAATTTACACACCAAATCCATACTAATACCATGGCTATATATCATATCATTTCAAAATTACTAAAAAATTGAAAACAGAATGCAGAACGCATGAAATCCAAATTTTGCCAGAATACAAGTACACCAATGACAAACAAATTCCCAAAAAGAACGCCATCACAATATTTCCGCTGGAGACATGAGCCATGGCAAATATAATTGATCCACCCAAGCAATAAAATATTTTTCCATTGAATAAGCCCAGAAACATGCGCCTGAAATACAACTCCTCAACAATCGGCCCAATTAGCATAGAAATCAAAAACCCCGATAAAACAAATATTTTCGGAATCTCCGCGCTATCAACAATCCGGCCTTCTATAAAATCCGTTAACGGTTTTGAATTCGCTAGACAGGGCCATTGGGGGGCCGCCCATCTTGAAAGCAGGTATAATGCCAATACGGCCCCAGCGGCAGAAATTAAAGATCTTCCGAATGTGCCTTTTGGCACACCATACATTCCTTTGTGGGCCATCCAAAAAACTAGTGCCAGAACCAAATAAAACACAACGGGATAGCATAAATACCACAATAAATATCGCTGAGACCGAAAGGCAATGCCAAATGAGCCAAAAAGAATGACCAAAGCTGGCTGCAGGAAACAAGGCAACAACCAAAGCAATATCCGCCTAGAGCCAAATGTATACATACCCCCCCCAAAAAAAGGAACATCAGTCAGGTTTGGAATCTGGCAAAGAGTCCTTTTCAGCAGCACGTGTAGCCTTTGCATTATTACTGGCACTACTCGTGGAAACACCAATTGCAGAGAAAACCATTTCTTTCATCTTTTCGACAAGAGTTTTCCCGGTTGAAGCCGCAACGCCTAATTGTTTTTTACCGGACTCAGCAATCGCCCTATCCGCCTTCTCTTCTTCGTCATTATTGCCAGAATCCTGATGCCGCTCGGCTTCTCTCGCTTCAGCTCGTAAGGCATCACCCTTCTTTAAGCCTTTTGTACCCTCGACGACAAACTCAACACCTGCCTTTGCGGCAGCTGTTCTCGGCATTTTGGAACTAAAAATGCTGCCCAAGACCGCCTTGAAAGCCTTTGCGATTTTGCTTCCAATTCCGTTCCCCTTACCTGCTTGTGACAAATATCAAAGATCTGGAGAAGTAACCGGGGGCACTAGAGAAGGAGGATGCGGAGGTGGAGGAGGCGGACGAAGTTGCCATCCAGGACGCTTCAATTCTTTCTGGATATTATATTTTTTACCGCATAGCTTGAACTGAAACCCACGAACGATAAATAAACTCATTGATGAACGGATTTCAATCCCATGTGCTTTAAACCAAACATATAAAGGGTCGTCCTCCTTTGCAAGCCATTTCCCTTCGATCCAATCGGGGAGCCGATATTGCATGATAGCAGTTGGATCCTTTCTGATCTCATTTAACTGAGAACGAGAAAACATTGCATAGACCTTCTCTATGCCAACTGAAGCGCTTGACGGTGATGCCGCATCAACACTGCCTTCAAATTCTCTACGGTCACCGCCCAAGGCAAATGAATAAGCCACAAAGGCAACAAGGCAAGCAGTTACCCAACGCATCTTAAAATCTCCAATCGTATTTCACATTGGCGTCATTGAAGATTTCAGTCGGTTTACCTGGGTACCTGTATGCAAGAATCCCCTGATCCCCAACTCGCCAAACGTTCCCGTGATAACCAGGATCAACCTTATAGCCATACAGGCTTTGCCCATGGGTTGCCTTGTATCTCATGTTGGCAACTCCCAACAAATCGTTGCCTGATAGCCCCGTGCCTGAAGCCTTCGGATGGGTATGGAATCCTGCAACCAGGGTCGCTCCCTTCGGGATGCCCTTGAGAGCATCCTTGGAGAAGATCTCTACCGTTGCTTGACCGTCCTTTGACTCTTTGGCAGTAATTCCTCTCTGGATCGTACCGTAATGGAATTTGCCCTCAGAGGAATATATCTGGGCTCCGTACTCCCGTTCGCTCACGTCTTTGTGGTCAGCTACGATTTGATCCCTGAGCCCCTTGACCGCATCTTCAAACTTGGTGAACCCGGTCGTATTGTTCTCTTTTGTTTGCGACGCCTCTTTCTTTTTTGCCACACTGGCTTCTAGATCAGTATTTTCACCACCCACGACCGTGGCGGAAGTCGCGCTTGGTGATGTTCCATCTGTATTTATTTCAGTATTTCCCGATGGCATCTTTGGGGTCTCCCCGGCCAACAGTCCAGTGGGATCAATGCCAGTAACAGGATTATTACGGACGTAAGAGTATATATTCCAGCTCTGTGTCAGCTCAAAATGCTGGTCCCGCGCCGGGTCGGGACTGGCGAAACGTCCATACATGGGCAGGTAGAATCGCGCCTGCATGTAGATCAGCCCCGAGATATCGGTCTGCTCGTGGTTGGTATACCCCTTGGCCGTCTTGTAGGCCATGGAGCTTTCCAGCAGTTCACCGAACGGCATGAACTTCTGCCGTCCCTCCAAGGCACCGGTCGGTCCGGTCACCACCCGCGGACTCCCCAAGTGGTCCACCTGTGTCACATGCAAGCCATTCGCATCGAACTCCCCAGCCTCCCGGGTTCCAAGGTAGAGGATATCTCGTTCCCACGTCCACGGGCCCCCAGGGACCCGCTCGTACTGACAGACAAGCTGCCTTGCATCGTTGTAGATCTGGAGGCGGGACTTCTGAAGCACAGTTCCTTGGTATTCATGAATAAGGGTTCGCAGGCCATCTGCTCTGTATTGGTAGACCTCCGCGTAATTTCTCCCTGGCTGCTCCATCACGACCACGCGGGCCAGCGCGTCATAGGTCAAGGAGATGGACCGCCCTGAAGCGCCCGGTGCTTCGAAAACCTGCGTGAGGTTCCCCTGGAAATCATAGCTCGCGCCCGTGTCCGCCCCGTTGGTGCCCGTTGCCGGCAACCGATTGGACTGGAACAGGGCGGGATCGTCCGGAGAGAACGAAACGTTGATCAAATTCGAAGGCACCGTTCCGGGACTGGTCGTCTGAGACAAAATCCGGTTCCCGAAACCATCGTAGTCAAAGGATTGGTGCTGCTCGCCGTAGGTCTGACTGCGGATGACGGCGGCGGTCAGTCGATCCAGCTCGTCGTAGCCGAAGGTATCGGAAACGCCAAGCTGAAGGTCGCGCACCTCTTTGATCCTCCCGATTCCGTCATACCCGTACTCCCAACTCTCGAGGGACGTGTTCGATGCGCCGAAATGCTTGATGGATGCGAATCTCGCCTGGTCCGCGTCATAGGTGAAACGAGAGTAGGCCCCATTGCCATAGTCAATGCCCGTAGGCTGGCCGCTGACCGCGTCATAGTTCGGCGCGGGCATGGAGGCAACGATGGTCGAGCCTCTCAACAGGATGTTCGGAAGACCCAGGACCGTATGGTAGCTTTGGGTCCATCCTGAATGGCTGGTCGTGCCGGAAGTCCGGTTCCCGTATCCATCATGGCCGAACGTCTGAGTGAAGGATTCACCGCCCACCGTCGTCACCAGGGATTCCAGGCGGCCCGTACCCGTGTTGTAGCCATAGGTCGTGAGGATGTCACCATCGGTGCTGGCCAGAAGCTTGCCGCGTCCACCGGCGGGATCGTAGGTGAAGGTCTGGCTATTGACGCCGCTGCCATCAAACCTCAAAGCCGTAGGCCGGCCCAGGTCGTCATAATCGGTCACGACAGAACGGCCGTTGTAGCTGGTCGCGCGTGGTTTCCCCATCAGGGTCCAGGAGGCGTACGTCGTGACGCCACTTTCGGGCTGGGACAGGCTGGCCAACCATCCAAGGGCATTGTAGGCCCAGGTCCTGACCTGCGTATGACCCCTGAGGTCCGACTGCTGAACCACGGAGATCCTGTTCGAGGCATCGTACCCGTACCGCGTCTGCTGCCCCTTGGCGTCGATGACGGCCTTGAGCCGGCCCTCCGAGTCGTACTGGAACCGGGTCGTTTGGGTATCCCCTACCGTGACCTGTTTCTGGAACCCATCCCCGACAGGGTACGACGTGACGGTCTTGATCCCCACGGGCGTGAGGGCCTTGATCACCCGGCCACGAGCGTCCAGGGAGACGCCAGAACCCGGGTAGAGCCGCGGGAGCGTGGTGGTCACGGTCGTTTCCGGTGTCGTTTGCCACTGAAGGCACTCGCGGGTTCCCGTCTCCGGATCTGCTGGCCCCCATTTCTTGCATACCGAGGTACCAGGGATGGTGACCGTCTGCACAACCTCGAGGACGAGGTTCGGTATCATCCATCGCGCCTCGTCGTCAGCTCCCATTCCAGACAACCAGACGGATTCTCCTGTCTGGCGCCCCATGATGTCCCTGCCGTAGACCTTGTGGGAATAATCTCCTCCCACGGTTCGGCGCCGTTCCAGGATCAGTTCGCCAAACCCATTGAAACGGTATTCGGTCCACTGGTCGCCACGGGTCACCTGGACGCCGCGGTGGTCAGAATCCGAATAGGTGATGGTCATGCCCACATCCCCGCCTGGCGGCAGAATGCTGGCGAGGCGTCCGGCGCTGTCCCAATCGATCGTCGTCTTCCGCTGATCAGGGTCGTACTGCCCCGTAGGCCGTCCAATTTCATCCTGGTCCTGCCGATACGTCAGCGTGCTCGTTCCGGAGGGCTTGACCGTGATGCTGTTGATGAATCCGTTGCTGTCATAGCCATACGCGCTTACACCCACGCGGTTGCCCGAGGCGGAATCCTGGTCGCTGGACAGGAAGGCTTTGTTTAATTTATAGCCATCCAGGCCCGACTCGCCGGCGTGTTCAAGGGTCGTGGTCACCCCTAGGGTGGCAGGATCACCGGACACCTGGCTGAGGAGGGTATTCAAGGTCTGGTGATACGTACGGGTGATTGGAGCCGGTCCGCCTGTGGCCACACTCAACCCTGTATTGTCCTGCGACCGGGCCTGCGACTCAGAGGTGACACGGCCAAAAAGCCATTCGCCCACGAGGTTGCTGAACGCCTTGGTCGTAAGCGTTTCTGTGCCCATCGTCGCCCCCGGGGAAGCGTAGGATCGTCCGTTTTGGGCCAACCCGAGGAGGTCGAAATCCAGCGTGAATGATGGAGAAATGGCGGTCGTCCGGTGACTAAGCGTCCAGGCGTACTGGCTGGGGCTCCAGCCATCCATTTCTTCGGTGACGAGGGTTCGCGAATCCCTGTCCCAGGTGCGTGTCCGGGTCGGGTATGGGGTGGAGTACCGATCTGCGGTTCCCGAGACATCAGGGGTGGACCTTAATTCCAACCGATCCTTGAGGACAACCTTGTAGGCCGAGGTTCCACTGGGGCTTGTCGTCGCCAAATCGCTGGCCCACGCTGCGCCAGGCTCGTAAAAGCGCACTTCCCGTTCGATATGCTTCAAGTAACCGAGCGTCCGCATGTAGGCACCGGCCGCGGTTCCGCCGCTGGTGTCAGGTTCCACGAAGCGGTGCACAACCACTTGTCCATCCGGCTGTGTGATGGCCGTGTGAAAACTCGTCGATACCCAGTATTCACTGCCTGGCGCGTCACACGAGGCCGCATCAGTGCCCCAGTTCATTTGGGGCACCGTGCGGTCGTGAACCGTCTTTCGGGTGACACCATCTGCGGTGTCGGCGATTTCAGTGACGCCGTAGGCGAAGGAGGGACGCTTGCGAGACCCCGGCAGGGGGCCCCAGGCGTTGGGTTCATAATTCGGCTGGTATTTATAGGGCTTCCACGTCAGGGATACCTCTCGCGTCGGATAGGTGACGCGGTAAAGGACTGTCGGCTGTACCGTAAAGCTGTCCCAAGTGACGGGAACGCCCTTGGTGTACCAGAAGGCAATAGACTCCTGAGTTTCTTCCTGAACCACGCTCACCGGTTGTAAATTGGCGATTTCTGAGCCCCAGGAGTCGTCCTTCATCGGCCATCCGTTCACGGCCAGAGAGAGAGAACTGGTCGGCCCCCCGATGGAGGCTCCTGTGAGCGTTCCGCCGTTCTGGGTGGTGGCAACGTCCAGATGATAGGTGGAAACGGGTTTGCTCAGACCTTGGTAACTGACCACGATCCGCTTGGGAGGATTCATAGAAAAATCAGACCGACCCAGCAGCGGCATGGAAGGTGTCGGAAGATTGCCGGGCTGAGCCTGAACTCGGATTTTTACCGCGTTGTTGGTGCTCCAAGTCGCGGTGTATCCAACCCCATCCGGATCATAAGTAAATCCGATGGATTCACCAAAACGGTTCATCATTCGTGTAATTACATAGTGCCCACCAATGAGGGGCGTTCTTGAAGAATAGGTGATGTATGGAACATATTTTGATATGTATTTATGGCTTGTATATGAGAATTCGTAAGCCAGATCACCTGCAACCACAAGAATTCGCCTAGGCATACGCTGTTGGCCGATCAGGGATCCCGTCAAACTCTCATCTGACCATGTCTGGACCTCATCGGTCCCGAAAATATTGTTGCCAGGATTAGCCAACCCGATAATCAAATGTCCGCTTGATCCGATCCGAATGAAAAGGCCACCATTATTGTCAGCCTGACCCGACATGCGGGAAATGTCTCCCGCGACTCCGAATCGCGTCAAGAGTGATCTGGCCTCTGCTGGCCCCATCCCAGAGGGGACTTCACCATGCATGGTCCCCCCACCCCCCCCTGGCAGTGAATAATTACTCAATGTCGTACCGCCACCAGGCATGGATAGGTCAAACGTTCCTGGAGAGAAACTGGCCGAGCCAGAGGCACGTTCATAAAGCGTGTCCACGCTGTTGGTAAGATAGAGCGGCGTTTCACCGAGGTAGGAAGTGATATTGCGCTCCAAGGTGCTGCTGATGCTCACCTGAGGCGATAGCCGCATCGACAGAAGAGGTCTGAACCGAAGTCCCCTTTCACCAATTCCTGGCCCAAAAGGTACTTCCATGCTTACCGCACCGGATGCGGCATCCACCTGGATGCCTGCCGCAAAGGTCGCAGGCCCTTTTGTTCGATCGAATTTCACCTCCGAAAAGCTGGATTGGTAGGTTTGGGCACCCAAGGGCCCTGCAACGAGCAGGGCAATTGGAACGATCATTCGAGCAACGACTAGCCAGCGCGAGAAGACGTTTGGAACCATGACAATGCCTCTGGGCGAAGGGCTGGAATGGGCTTTACCTCAAGATGAGGTATATGGCTCGCCCGCAGGGTGATAACCCTGCGAGAGGAACCGGCCTGATGTTATGAAATAAGCTAATGGTACAGATGATCACCCACTATGGCATGGGCCCAAATATCCGCAAAGCAGGAAATTGAAGGAGGATGTATTTTAAGTGCCACAATGGGTTAGAAGCGTAGATGTTCATATGTTTCTTGAACTTGGTTTGGATCCAACATCCTAGAAATGCGATCTTGTCACCTAATTTGAACGTTGACTTTAAAATAGACATATAAAAATGTTCTGCTTATATTGGGCGAGAATTTCTCTCGGTTCAGCATCTGATCTAGGCGATCCGGCGTGGAAGACCCCTCATCAGTAGGAACAAGCTGAAGGGTTTATCACAACCCAGATCAGAGTTCGGCTAACCCTGGCGCTTGGGTGGCGGGTTTGGTGCAGGAGGAGATCGAAGCCTGGGGTTCCATGCGGGGCGTTGTCGTCGCTCAAAGGTCGCGACGCGTTGAGCGCAGGCAGCCCCCAGGGCGCGGGAGGGCTGCGGCTGCCCACGACCCCTTCCGGAAGGCGGCGAGCCTGTTCGCCGCGGCCTTGCAGGGCCCGCCATCTCAAGCGGCCCAGGCCTGCCGCGCCGGAGCGTTACAATGTCACAACCGGCCGAAGGTGTGACGAAGGACCGAACAGGCATCGGTAAGATGGCGTTGCAGGCGGTGCGTGTCCATGCAAAGGTGCGCCCGCATTGAATTTCAGACGATCCGGTCCTGAGCCGGGGGAGCCTCCATGTCCTTTCTCGTCCACCTGCTGGCCCATAATCCCCTCCTCCTCCTCTTCGCGGTCGTCGCCCTGGGGTACCCGATCTCCAAGATCAAGATCGCCGGGGCCTCCTTCGGCATCGCGAGCATCCTCTTCGCGGGCATCGCGCTGGGCGCGCTCGTGGTGACCCCGGACCTGGATCCGGCCCTCAAGAAGGACGTCTCCCGCGAGATGAAGCTCATCTACGAGCTCGGCCTGGCCGTGTTCGTCTACGCCATGGGCCTCGCCATCGCCCACAGCTTCTGGGCCTCCTTCAGCAAGGAGGGCATCAAGAAGAACCTCACCGTGGCGGCCGTGATGCTCACCGGAACCGTCCTGGTGATCGGCCTCTCGCGGCTGCTCCACTTCGACGGGCGCTACGCCGCGGGCCTCCTGGCCGGCACCTTCACGAACATGCCGGCCCTCGCCGGCGTCATCGAGGCCGTGAAGCGCACCACGTCCGACACCATGGCCATCGCGCAGCCCACCGTGGCCAGCGCCATTGCCTATCCCATCGGCGTGCTGGTGCCCATGCTGAGCATCCCCCTCAGCCGCCGCCTGTTCAAGGTCGACGTCCAGAAGGAGGCCGAGGGCCTCCGCGGCTACAACGCGGGCTGCTCCCGGCTCCTGGCGCGCACCATCGAGGTGACCGAGCGCGGGGAAGGGAAGACCCACGTGGACCTGCGGGAGCAGGCCAACTGCAAGGTCGTGTTCAACCGCCTGAAGCGGAACGACCACTTCATCATGGCGCCCCTGGACCTGGCCCTGCGCAGCGGCGACCTCCTCGTCATCGTCGGCGCCCCCGAGGACATCGACCGCGCCATCGCCTTCCTCGGCCGGGACGCGGACGTGGCCCTCCAGCACGACATCAGCGAATACGATTCCACCCGCGTGTTCGTGAGCAACCACGACATGATCGGCCGGCCCCTGCGCGACCTTCAGCTGCCGGAACGCCACAACTGCATGATCAGCCGCCTCCGCCGCGGGGACGTGTGGTCCGTGCCCGACGCCGACACCGTCCTCGAGCTGGGGGACCGCATCCGCGTCATGACCGCCCGCGACAACATCCCCGCCGTGGAGGAGCTCTTCGGGGACAGCTACCGCGAGCTCTCCGAGGCCAGCTTCCTCACCTTCGCCATGGGCCTGGCCCTGGGCCTCGCAGTCGGGCAGATCCCCTTCCCCCTGGGCCACGGCATCGTCTTCAAGCTCGGCTTCGCCGGAGGTCCGCTCGTGGTGGGCCTCATCCTCGGGCGCTTCCACCGGCTCGGCCACTTCATCTGGAACATCCCCTACAGCGCCAACCACACCGTCCGGCAGTTCGGCCTGGTGCTCTTCGCGGCGGGCATCGGCGTCATCTCCGGCGAGGGGTTCCGGCAGATTCTCTCCCGCAACCTCGCCTGGCTCCCCATCTTCCTCGGTGGGGCGTTCATCGTGGCCACCGTGGCGGACGCCCTGGCCTACTGGATCGGCCACAAGCTCTTCCGCATCCCCCTCAACGTCCTCTTCGGGATCGTCGCCGGCACCCACACCCAGCCCGTCGTGCTGGGCTACGCCACCCAGCAGTCCCGCAATGATCTGCCCAACGTGGGCTTCGCCGCGGTCTACCCCCTGGCCACGATCCTGAAGATCGTTCTGGCCCAGGCCCTGCTGGTCCTCGCGGGCTGATCGGGAGTACCCTGGGGTCCTGGCACGAAAGGAGGGACCCATGCGCATCCTCGCTGTGGCGGTGCTCGCTCTGGGGCTGCAGCTCCAGGCCGGGAGCCTGGACGAATTCCTGAACAACCTGAACGTGCGGGCGCAGGCGGACCGGAATGGGTTCGCCATGCAGGTCGCCAGCCAGTTCCATGTGGGGGACGCGGCGGTGCGGCTGGTCCTGGGCGACGTGCGCGAGCCGGCCGATGCCTTCATGGTCTTCCAGATGGCCGAGATGACGGGCCGCCCCCACCGGGAGGTCCTGGACGTGTACCGCAGCCGCCGTGGCAAGGGCTGGGGCGAGCTGGCCAAGGAACTGGGCATCAAGCCCGGCTCCGCCGCCTTCCACCGCCTGAAGAACGGCGACTTCCGGCTCTCCGGCGAAGCCGGCGCCCCCGATGACCGCCCGGGCCGCGGCCGCGGCAAGGGCCACGGCAAGGGGCACGGTCGCGACTGACCCCGGATCTCCGGACGCCGGTCCCGAAGCCCTCGCCACCGCCTCCGCGTCTGGCTTTTCGCCAGCTCCGGCGGCGCCCCCGGGGCCCGCGCGCCCCAGGAACCGGCGCTAACCCAACCCGAGCAACCCGAGCAGCGCCTTCCAGGTCTCCCCATCGGGCGGCAGGAGGCCCACGGGGCCCTCCAGGAGGCCCCGCAGGCGCTGGTCGCGGCGGCCCATGGGCAGGGTTCCCAGGCGCTCGGCGGGGACCCAGGCGAAGCCCTGGGGGGCCGCCAGCTCCGGGGCCCGCACGAGGAGGGGGCGGACGCGCTCGCGGCGGTGGGTGTAGACCTGGGTCCAGCCGGGCAGGAGGGTGGCCTCCCAGCCCATCGGCGGCGTGGGCGACGGGCCGTCCCCGGCCGCGATGGGCGCGGCGGGCCAGCTCCACAGACCGGCGAGGAGGCCCCGGGCCGCGGGAGGGCGCAGCAGCCAGGCGTCGCCGTGGCGGATGGCCGCCAGGACCAGGTCCACCTCGGTGACCTTGGCCTTGGGCTGGGCGGGGGGAATGACGGCCTGGAGGCCCAGGCGCCGGG
The DNA here is from genome assembly GCF_030295425.1 of Mesoterricola sediminis. Taxonomy (NCBI): domain Bacteria; kingdom Pseudomonadati; phylum Acidobacteriota; class Holophagae; order Holophagales; family Holophagaceae; genus Mesoterricola; species Mesoterricola sediminis. The sequence continues at coordinate 1,952,850 of NZ_AP027081.1, forward strand.
CCTCGCAGGCCTCCGCCAGGGGGCAGGCGCCACAGCGGGCGGCTGGGACGCACACGGTGGCGCCCAGTTCCATGAGGGCCTGGGTCATGCGGGAGGGGCCGTGGGCCTCCAGGGCGGGGATGAGCCAGGCGCGGAGCTCAGCGGCCAGCCGACGCGGGTCCTCCCGGAGTCCAAGCAGACGAGCGGTGACGCGGAAGGCGTTGCCGTCCAGGGCCGGCGCGGGGAGCTGGAAGGCCTGGGCGGCCACGGCGGCGGCGGTGTAGGGGCCGAGGCCCGGGAGGGCCTGGAGCCCCGCCAGGTCGCGGGGAAAACCGCCCTCGGCCACGGCGCGGGCCGCCGCCTGGAGGTTGCGGGCGCGGCGGTAGTAGCCGAGGCCGGCCCAGAGGGCGTGCACCGCCTCCTCGGAGGCGCCGGCCAGGGCCTGGGCGTCCGGGAACCGCGCCATCCAGCGCTCGAAGTACGGGATCACCGTGGCCACCTGCGTCTGCTGGAGCATGAGCTCCGAAACCAGCACGGCGTAGGGATCGGGATGGGGCGCGTCCAGGTCGCCGGCGCGCCAGGGCAGGGGCCGCCGCACCGCGTCGAACCAGGGCGCGAGAGGAGCTAACAGGCTGGCGGCTGAGGGTTCCATGGCGTCCATCCTGATAAAAAAACAGCGCTCCGAAGAGCGCTGTTCCGACTGGTGCCCGCGAGCAGACTCGAACTGCTACGGCTTGTGGCCACCACCCCCTCAAGATGGCGTGTCTACCAATTTCACCACGCGGGCCGGAAATTCAAGCTTGCCACAGCTTGAGCCGGGCGTCAATCCTCACTTTTTGGCGGGATCGACCGGCGCGGGAACGGCGGGGACCGGAACCGGGGCCGGAGCGGCCTTGGTGGCCGGCGCCTTGGAGGAGGTGCGGTCCAGGACGGAGCGGTTCTGGCGCACGATCAGCACCTCGATGACAAGGCAGACGACCATGAAGATGCCTGCCAGCCAGTAGGTGAACTTGGCGAGGAAAGGCGCGGCGCCGCGGGCGCCGAACGCGGAGTTGGCTCCCCCGCCGCCGAAGGTCGCGCCCAGGCCGCCGCCCTTGGATCCGGGCTGGAGGAGGATCACGCCGATGAGCAGCAGGCTCACGATCACATAGAGGGTCAGGAGGAATCCGTTCATGCAAGCTCCGAACCCCCAATCCTATCAGGAACCGGGCGCGGGGTCACGCTCCAGCCAACGGCGGATGGTGTCATCTCCAACACCCAGCTTCGCCAGGTGCTCCGTGGCCATCTTGAGGCTCTGGCCCTCGTCCCGGCAGATGAGGAGGCGCCGCTTCCAGGCCTCGGTGGCGCGCTCCCGCAGCCCGGCCTCGCCGGCGGCCATCCGCTTCTCGAGCAGGAAGCCGAGGTTGTTGGCGGCCTTGCGGTGCATGGGGAAGAGCGCGAGGGAGCGCTCGTAGGCCTCGGTGGCCTCCACGTTGCGGCCGGCCACTTCCAGGGCCACCCCCCGGGCGTTCCACACGTCCGGATCCTCCGGCGCCAGTTCCATGGCGCGGGCCACCATCTGGAGCTGGTCCTCGCCGCGTCCGAGGGCGCGGTAGCACTCGGAGAGGCCCAGGAAGGCGCTGTACTCGCCCGGGTCGGCCTGGAGCGCGGCCTGGAAATCGGCCACGGCCTCGTCGTGGCTGGCCAGGTGGAGGTGGGCGTACCCGCACTGCACCCGCAGATCCGCGGCGCCGGGACGGCGCTTGAGGGCCTCGCCGTAGCAGGTCAGGGCCTCGTCCCAGCGGGAGGCGGCCCGGGCCATGTCGCCCAGGGCGGCCCAGGGCTCGGCGGAGGCCGGCGACGTCTCGGTGGCCAGGGAGAAGTACGAGGTGGCGCCTTCCGCGTCGCCCAGGTCGCGGCGGAGCTCGCCCAGCATGGCGTAGGCCTCGCCGAGCACTTCCGGGGGCGCGGTCATGGAGGTGAGCTGGTGCAGCTCGCCCTGGGCCAGCTCGAGGTGCCCCTGCTCGGAGAACAGTTCCGCGAGGATGAAGTAGCTGGCGGGCTCGCGGGGCGTGATGGAGCGGGCGCGGTGGATGCACCGCATGCCCTCCTCCAGCTCCCCGCGCTTGAGGAGCAGTTCGCCGAGGCTGTGCCAGCCCCAGAAGTACTCGCGCTCCTGCTCGAGGGCCGCGAGGAACTGCGTCTCCGCCGTCTTCAGGTCGCCCAGGTCCATGCAGGTCAGGCCCAGGAGGCGCAGGGTGCGGGGATCCCGGGGCTGGAGGGTGAGGGCCTTGAGGAGCCAGGCCTTGCCCTCCTGCGGATTCTCCTGCTGGATGCACAGGAGCCCCAGGAGCTCGAGGGTCTTGGCGTCCGCGCCGTCCGCGGCCAGGGCCTGGCGCAGCAGCCTCTCCGCGTCCTCCATGCGCTGCTGGAGGATGCGGACGAAGCCCATGTTGCGCATCACCGCGGCGTCGCGGGGCCGTTCGGTGCAGAGGACGGCCAGTTCCTTGTAGAGGGCCTCGAGGTCGGCGGGGGTGCCGTGGTCGCCCTGGGCCATGACCCGTTCGAACCACAGGTCGCCGTCCGTCCTTTCGAGGGCGAGGGCGCGGTCCAGGACCTCCTGGGCGTCCTCGTGGACGCTCCTGAAGTTCAGGGCGCGGCCGTAGTGCAGGCTTGCGGATATCGACTTGCCTTCTTCCTGACGCAGCTCGTGGATTTCAGGGTCCAGCAGCCGGAGCCATTGACGGGGCATTTGGAACCTCCAGCGGTATCACCCCAGCTTACCTCCCAGGGTCCGGGCGATGCCATCGCAAAGAAGCCGGGCCATGGCCTCCCGGGTCTCCCGGGTGGCGCTGCCGAGGTGGGGGAGGAGGACCGTGCGCGGGGCCTTCAGCCACCCCGTGTTGATGGCCGGCTCCCCCTCGTAGACGTCCAGCCCCACGCCTCCGAGGCGGCCCTGGTGCAGCAACTGGATGGCGGCCTCCTCGTCCAGGATGCCGCCCCGGGCGGTGTTGAGGATGAAGGCGCCCTCCGGGAGCCGCAGGAGCATGGGCATCGTGAGGAGGCCCCGGGTCTCGGGCGTCAGGGGGCAGTGGAGGGAGAGCACGGCGCTCTGGGGCAGCAGGTCGGCCAGGGGCAGGCGCCGCGCGAGGCCGGCCCCGAAATCCACGGGGGTCCCCTTGTTCTCGCGGTCCCAGAACACCGGGCGCATGCCCAGGGCCCAGGCGCGGCGGGCGAAGGCCTTGCCGGTCGGGCCGCCTCCCAGGATGCCGCAGGTCTTGCCGGCCAGGGAGGTCCCCAGGAGCTGGTCCGGAGCCCAGCCCTTCCAACCGCCGGACCGGGCCAGGAGCTCCCCCTCCCGCACGCGGCGGGTGAGGGAGAGCAGGAGGGTCAGGGCCAGGTCCGCGGTGGCGTCGGCCAGGACCCCCGGGGTGTTCACCACCTCGATGCCCCGGCGGCGGCAGGCCTCCACCGGGAGGTGGTTCACGGCCACGGAGAAGGTGCCCACGGCCTTCAGCCTGGGCGCGAGGTCCAGGTCCGCCTCGGTCAGGGGCTCGGAGAGGAGGAGGACCAGGGCCTCGGCGTGGGCGAGGCTCATCTTCCACGCGATGGAGCGGAAGGGGGCGATGGTCAGCTCGGGGAACCGGGCGCCGAGCTCCTGCAGCGCGTTGCCCACGAGGGGGGAGGTGGCCAGGATCCGGGTGTTCATCGCTGGAGGGCCTTGAGGGCGAGGCGGAGGGCCTGGGGCAGGGGGGCCTTCTCGGCCGCGAGTTCCTTCACCACGGGCCGCACGACCTCGTCCTTGAAGCCCAGGTTGGTGAGGGCGGAGAGGAGGTCGGATTCCCAGGCGTCCTTCGGGCCGGCGGCCTCGCCGAGCCCGTCCAGGCCCACGATGCCGCCCAGCTTCTCCGACAGTTCGAAGCAGAGCTTCTCCGCGGTCTTCTTGCCCACCCCGGGGATGCGGGTCAGGGCCTTGACGTCCCGCCCGCGCACGGCCTGGACGAGGTCCGCCAGGGGCAGGGCCCCCAGGGCGGCCAGGGCCAGCTTGGGGCCGACGCCCTCCACCTTCACGAGGAGCCGGTAGAACTGGCGCTCCTCCCGGGTGGCGAAGCCCAGCAGGCTCAGGTCGTTCTCCCGCAGCAGGGTCTCCACGTGGAGCACCGCCTCCTGGCCCTCCTCGGGCAGCAGGCCGTACGTGCCCAGGGAGATGGCGCAGACGTAGCCCACGCCGCCGCATTCCACCAGGGCCGAGCCGGTGGTCTTCTGGATGAGCAGTCCTCTCAGGCGTCCGATCATGCCCCTAGGATAGCCCAAGGGAAGTAGGATCTAGGGGGAGGGGGTTGCATGAGGATCCTGATCGTGGGTTCGGGGGGACGGGAGCACGCCATGGCGCTCAGGCTCGTCTCGGGGGACAGGCCCGTCGAGCTGTTCGCCGCGCCGGGGAGCGACGCCATCGCGGCGCTCGGGACCTGCCTGCCCTTCGGGGCCGAGGACGTGGCGGGCATCGCCGCCTGGTGCGGGGAGCACCGGCCCGGCCTTGTCGTCGTCGGGCCCGAGGCGCCCCTGGTGGCGGGCCTGGCCGACGCCGTCCGGGCCCTGGGGATTCCCGTCTTCGGGCACGACGCCGCCACGGCCCGCCTGGAGGGGAGCAAGGCCTTCGCCAAGGCCTTCATGGAAGCCCACCGCATCCCCTGCGCCCGCAGCCTGACCTTCTCCGAGCCCGGGCCCGCCCGCGCCGCCGTGGAGGCCTGGGAATGGGGCCTCCCCATCGTCCTGAAGGCCGACGGCCTCGCCGCGGGCAAGGGCGTCGTCCTCGCCGCCTCCCGGGAGGAGGCCCTGGCCACCCTCGACGCCTTCATGGCGGGCCAGTTCGGCGACGCCTCCCGCACCGTCGTGCTTGAGGAGCCCCTCACGGGCATGGAGCTCAGCCTCCACGTCCTGGTGGACGCGGGCCCGGACCGGGCCGCCTACGCGATGCTGCCGCCCTGCCAGGACCACAAGCGCATCGGCGACGGGGACCAGGGCCCCAACACGGGCGGCATGGGGGCCTTCGGGCCGATCCCGTTCCTGGCCCCGGAGGACCTGGAGCGCATGCGCGCGGAGCTGGTGGAGCCCACCGTCCGCGGCCTGCGGGCCGAGGGCCTCGCCGGGCGCGGCGTGCTCTTCCTCGGGGTGATGTGGACCCCCGCGGGGCCGAAGCTCCTGGAATACAACGTGCGGTTCGGCGATCCCGAGACCCAGGTGCTCATGCAGCTCCTGGACGAGGACCTGGCGGGCCTCCTCCTGGAGGTCGCCGAGGGAAGGCTGGAGGGCCGGGCCCTCCGCCTGCGGCCGGGCTGCGCGATCTCCGTGGTCCTCGCCGCCGAGGGCTATCCCGGCACGCCCCGCAAGGGGGTGCCCATCGACCTGGGCGCGCCGGAGGGCGTGACGGTCATCCACGCCGGCACCCGCCGCACCCCCCAGGGGTGGGTGACGGATGGCGGACGGGTGCTCAATCTGGCCACCACCGCACCGGATCTGGCCGCCGCCCGGGCCCGAATCGCCGCCGCCCTCGCCGAGGTCCGATGGCCCGGCATGCAGGTCCGGTCGGACATCGGCCTCCGGGCCCTGAACCACGCCCAGGCCGGGCGCACGGTGGCCGACCCCTTCCGCTGAACCGTCCCGGGGCCGGACGGGGCATACTGGGGGCATCCCCGGAGCCGCCCATGATCCGCCTCGCCCTCCTGCTCCTCGCCGGCGCCCTGGCCTTCGCCCAGGCCCCCTTCGGCCTCGTCGTCCACGGCGGGGCCGGGAGCGTCACCGCCCAGCGCTACCCCCCGCCGGCGGACAAGCCCTACCGCGACGGGCTCGAGCGGGCCCTGGCCGCGGGCTACGCCATCCTGGAGAAGGGCGGCAGCGCCGTGGACGCGGTGGAGGCCGCGGTGCGGGTGCTCGAGGAGGATCCCCACTTCAACGCCGGCATCGGCGCCACCGTCACCCGCGCGGGCACCCACGAGCTGGACGCCGCCATCATGGACGGGGCCACCCTCAAGGCCGGCGCGGTGGCGGGCCTCCAGCACGTGAAGAGCCCCATCGGGCTGGCCCGCCTCGTCATGGACCGCACGCCCCATGTGCTCCTGATCGGGGAGGGGGCCGAGGCCTTCGCCCGGAGCCAGGGCCTGGAGCCGGTGCCCAACACCTTCTTCCGCACGCCGGCGCAGTGGGAGGCCTACCAGAAGGCCCACAAGCCCGTGACCCGGGACACCGTGGGGGCCGTGGCCCTGGACCGGAAGGGGAACCTGGCCGCGGCCACCTCCACCGGCGGGATGCTGGACAAGCTGCCGGGACGGGTGGGGGACGCGCCGCTCATCGGGGCCGGCACCTACGCCGACAACCGCACCTGCGCCGTCTCCTGCACGGGCTGGGGGGAGTTCTTCATCCGCGCCGCCGTGGCCCACGATGTGTCGGCCCGCATGGAGTACAAGGGCGACGCCCTCGCCAAGGCCGCGGCGGACGCCCTGGACAAGGCGACCCGCATGGGCGGCCCGGGCGGCCTCATCGCCCTGGACGCCCAGGGGCATTACACCCTCCCCTTCACGACCCCCGGCATGTTCCGGGCGGTGCGCCTGAGCACCGGCGTGCACGAGGTGAAGCTGTTCGGGGGGGCGTGAGCGGGCCGGCTCCGGGCGATCCCGATCAGCCGCCGCTCACCGGGGGCATGAGCGCCACCTCGTCCCCATCCCGGAGCGGGGCGGTCCTCGGCGCGAAGGACTGGTTGACCGCCAGCAGGGCGTCCGCGGGCAGCGGGGCCAGGCGGGGGTGGGCCAGGAGGGCCTCCAGGGTGGGCGGCTCGGGCAGGGGGAAGGCCTCGGCCTGGAAGCCCAGGAGGCCGCGGTAACGGGCGAAGGCTTGGACCTGGATCATTTGGGCGTCCATGTGTAGCGGATTTCACCGGAGGGCTGGACGCCCTGGTTCGACGTGTCGCCCAGGGTGCCGCCCGTGGTCTGCCGGGCGCCGAGCTGGAGGACCAGGTTGCCGAAGCGCCACTCCACGTTGCCGGTGATGATGGTCTGGTTGCCTTCCTGCTTGTACATCCCGATGAGGGGCACCCGCCGCCCCAGGAGGCTGAAGCTCTTCTCCAGGGTCACGCTGACGTTGGTGGTGCCGGTGTACGCGAAGTTCACCCGGTCCAGGAAGAGGGTCTTGCGCAGGCGCTCCAGCTGGCTCGAGAGGACCAGGGAGGTCAGGAGGCCCGCGCCCTGGTTGAAGAGGCCCGTGTTGACGGAGGCCTGCGACGGGTTGCCCTGGGAGCTGCCCACCTTGGAGACCGCGGACGGATCCAGGAGGATGGCGAAGATCTCGTCGGAGCGCAGGGCGGGGGTGGAGCTGGGCCGGGCGTTGATGGCGTCGAGGCTCCCGGTGATGTCCAGGTTGACCAGGTAGGGGTCCACGTCCACGTGGCCGTGCACGTCGAAGACGGGATTGAACACGCCGGGGTCGGGGAAGCTGATGGACCCGCGCTCCAGGATGACGTCGCCCGCGGGGACGACGTTCGTGATCCGCCCGCCGGGAAGCAGCTCCATGCGCCCCCGGAGGCCGGGCCGCGCGAGGCTGCCGGCGATGCGGAAGGCGCCGGAGGGCCGGCCCTGGAGCTTCAGGAGGTTGGTGTCGCACTCCCACGGCTGGTTCATCTGGAGATCGAGGTCGAGCTCGATGCGGGTCAGGGGGTCCGACGGATCCAGGCTCAGCGGCGTCCCGCCCATGGCCCCCGCGAGCACCAGGTCCGTGAAATTGAGGTCGGCCTGGTAGAGCATGCTCTTGGCCTTGATGGTCCCCTTCAGGAGACCGCCGTCCCGGTCGTTGCCGCGGAGGAAGCCGTTGAAGGAGCCATTGATCTCGAAGCCCTCGGGGAGGTCGCGGAACTGGGCATCGGCCAGGCTCGCGTTCAGGTCGTACGAGGTGAGGCCCTCGAACCCCCAGCTCACGCGGCCCCAGGCCGCGAGGGCCCCCTGGGCCAGCACGCCGCGGAGGGGCGCGTCCTGGGGGATGGTCACGTCCCGGCCCTTGAAGTGGGCCGTGAAATCCAGGTTCTCGATGCTCTGGGGGTAGGTGCGCTCCGAGAGGCGGCCCCCCGTGAGGGTGAGGTGGCCGTCGAGGGTCGGGGCGGAGGGGGAGCCGCCCACCAGCAGGTCCAGGGTGGCGTTCCCGGCGGGTTTCATGTCCGCCAGCAGGCCATACTGGCCCGGTTCGGCCAGGTGATCGACGAGGGCCTTGACGCTCCCCAGCTCGGCCTCGCCCTCCAGGCGCAGGCCCAGCTCCCCGGACGGGGAGAAGGGGACGCGCCCGCCGAGGCGGAGGCGGGTGGCCTTGGCGGAGGGGTCGCCCTGGGGGCTGAGGGTCCGGCCTTCCAGGTCCAGGGTGGCCTTCAGGCCCCGGGCGTCGCCCGTGGCGGTGCCGGGGGCGGCCTGGGCCAGCTGGAACCCCTCGAAGGTCCCCTGGAAGCGGTCCAGGGACCCGTTCCAGGCGAGGCCCTTGGGCGTCCAGTCCGCGGTGCCCCGGAAGGCCAGGTCGAGGTTCTTCACGAAGCCCTGGGCATAGCGCCGGGCCAGGGCGGGGATATCCACGCTGTCATGGGAGACGACCACGTCCATCTCCGCCGACAGGCGGTCCTGGCCCACCTGGTTGGCCTGGACCATGAGCACCGGCAGGGTGGCCCCGTCCAGGCCGATCTGCGCGTCGAGCCGGCCGTCGCGGAACTGGATGCCCGCCTCGAGGCCTTCGAGGGCCTGGGCGCCCAGGGCCACCCGCCCGCCGGCAAGGGAGACGACCCCTTCCGGGGCCTGGCTGGGACCCAGGGGGGCCGTCAGGGGCCCATCCAGCCGGGCGGTGACCCGGCCTGTCGTGGGGGGACCTGGCAGGCCAAGGGCCGACGTGTCCAGGGCCCCGTTCATGTCCACGGTCCAGGTCGCCCGGGAGGCGTCCAGGGTCATGGCGCCCCGGAGGTCCAGGTGGCTGTCGTCGGGGGTGCCCCCCGGCCCCAGCTCGGTGACCCGGATGTTGGAGGCGCGCATGCGCAGGCTGTTGATGTCGAGGCTGTAGTCGCCTTCCGCCCGGGGGATGGTCAGGCCGTAGACCCGCCCGTCCTCCACGGTGAAGTGGGCGTCCAGGGTGAGGGCGCCGAGGGGGCCGTGGAGGCGGGTCCAGCCGGTGGCGGTGCCCTCCAGGTCCAGGTCGCCCTGGTCCGCCGCGCGCAGGCCCTCCTTGACGGGAAGGCGCTCCGCCTGGAAGCACATGTCGATGGCGTCCTCCTCCGGGTGCGCCTTGGACCAGGAGATCCAGATGTCGCCGCTGCCCCGGCCCTCGCCCTTCTCCAGCTGGATGCCGGAGATGGTGATGGCGTCCTCCCGGATGGCCACGGCGGCCCGGACGCGGTCGGCGTTGGCGCCATGCCAGCGCGGCTTCGTGACGTCCACCTGCCCTTCGAGGACGAGGCCCTCCGCGGGCGTCCAGGTGAGGGTGGTGCGGGCCTGGGTGGGGCCCGACATGTCCAGGTCGGTCACCTTCCAGGCCCGGAGGGTCTTGGCCACGTCGGCGGCGTCCGTGCGGACCTCGCCCTCGGCCTCGAGGCTGCCCAGCCCCTTGCGGGTGAGCCGGGCCGAGGCGCGGCCCCGGAACCCGCCCTCGGGCAGCTGCAGTTCCACATGCTCCGCCCGGAGCTGCCGGTCCGCGACCTCCAGGGAGACGGTGCCGATGGCATGGCCGTCCTTGAGGAACTCCCCGGAGCCCCGGAAGGTCGTGCGCTCCAGGTCGGGCGCCGCCCAGGGGGGGCCGGGGAAGGCCGCCGTGCCCTTGAACCGGCCCGTGAGGCCCTGCAGGAGCTCGTTCCGGGCGTAGACCGCGGCGGGGGCGAGGGAGACCCCCTCGGCGGACAGGTCCACGCGGGTGCCGCCCTGGCGGGTCCAGGCGCCTTCCCCCGTGATCCGGCCGTCGGCGGATTCCCAGGCGATGCGGGTGAGGGCCAGGTGCCCGGGGGCGCCGTTGGCGGCGGCCCGGAGGGTCCCGGGATGGAGGGGGGAGCCGGAGACCGCGATCTGGCGCCCGTCCAGGGTGAGGGTCCAGGCCGGATCCTTCACGGGGCCCTGGATGCGTCCCTTGACCTCCAGGAAGCCCGAGGCCGGGGGCGGCCCGGGCTGGGCCCCTGGCACCAGGCGCAGGGCTTCGGCCAGGTTGAGGCTGCCGCTGGCCTCGGCGTTGACGACCCGGGTGGGGAAGGCGTACGAGCCCAGCACCGACAGGGCCGAGTCCCCCAGGCGCACCCGGATGTTGGCCGTGTCGAGGCCCTTGTCCGTGGCGCGGAACTTGAACGAGGCGTCCCCCTTCAGCCGCGCCGGGCCCTTGCCGGTGGCGAAGGTGGGCACCCGGACGTCCAGCCAGATCTGGTTGGGGAGGCGGCCCCGGCCGTCCACGGAAAAGGCCGCCGAGGTCTGTTCCAGGCCCCAGGCGGGTTCGTGGACCTGGACGCTCCCGTCCAGGATCTCCAGGCGGTCGATGCGGAAGGAGGTCTCCTTGCCGCTGGGGGGCCGATCCCGGAGGCGGATGGCGGCGAGCCGCGCGGCGTCGACCACCAGGGCGGGCCGGTCCACGAGGATCCGGCGCACGTGGGGGGTGCGGAGGAGGGAGCTGTACTCCACCTCCACCTCGACCCGGCGGGCCTGGAAGAGGTCGCCCCCCAGGGTGGGGGCGTGGAGGATGAAGCGGCCCTGGAAGGGATGGACCTCCAGGCGCTCCGCGGTGAAGGCCAGGGCGGTCTCGCGGCGGATGGCCTCGTCCAGGCGGGCCACGATCCACCGGTCCACGCTGGGCCGGGTGATGAGGAAGGCCCCCAGGCCCGCCAGCCCCGCGCCCGAGACCAGGAGGTAGGTGAGGCGGCGGACCCAGCGTCGGGACCAGGCGCGTCGGAGGGCGGATGGGGGGTTCGGTGCCTCGTTCAATTCTTCTCGCCGCAGGCCGGGCAGGTCACCGCGGTCCTCGAAAGGGGACGATAGCAGAACCGGCAGAGCCGCGGGTGGGTCACGCCCGGAAGGCGCTGGCGGCCCGCGGGCGCAGGGATCGCGCCGGCCAGGACGGCTGTTCCGACGGGCCGGGTCTCCCGGGCCACGCCCTCCCGCAGGGGGCGCAGGGTCTTCAGGAATTCCTGGGCCGACAAATAGCGGTCGCCCAGGTTGACGGCCAGGGCCCTCATCACCGCCTCGCTGAGGGGGCGGGGGACCTGGGCGTTCCGGAGATGGGGGGGAACGATGGGGGTGCTCTGGAAGGCCTGGGCGATCTTCACGGGGTCGGCGTCGTAGAAGGGGACGGTGCCCGTGAGCATCTCGTAGATGGTGATCCCCAGCGACCACAGGTCGCTCTGGAAGACGGCCCGCCCCCGGAAGTGCTCCGGAGCCATGTAGGGCGGGGAGCCGATCCGGGTCCGGGCGAAGCCCTCCTTCTGGAGTTCCAGGATCCGGCTGGTGCCGAAGTCGGTGACCTTGGCCACCCCGTCCCGGGTGATGAGGATGTTGGCGGGCCGCAGGTCGCGGTGGAGGACCTGCTGGGAGTGGGCGAAGCCGATGGCGGCGCACACGTCCATGGCGATCTCGAGGGCCCGGGAGGGGGCGAGGCAGCGCTCGCGGCGGATGAGCTTGTCGAGGCTCTCGCCGTCCACGTACTCGAGGACCATGAAGAAGGTGTCGTCCTTCTTCTCGACGGTGATCAGCTCGACGATGTTGGGGTGCTTGAGGGCCGCCATGATGCGGGGCTCCAGCAGGAGGCCCTGCTCGTCGCCCTGGTGATGGGGCACCTTGAGGGCCACCTTCCGGTGCAGGAGCTTGTCCATGGCCAGGTAGACCGTTCCGAAGCCGCCGGCACCCAGGCGGTCGAGAATCTGGTATTTCCCCAGCATCTGGTCTTTCGAAAGCACGGTGGGCCTCTTTCCTTGAGCGTCCCGTGCCGGGCGCCGGAAGTCAACCGGCAAGGCCCCGGCTGGTCGAAACCGGCTTCCGGGGGGGCCGTTCCCTGAAAAAACGCCGCCCGATCGGGCGGCGTTGGCGGAGGCTCCGGGGGTCAGCCCAGGAAGGCCTTCAGGGTCTTGGAATAGCGGGGGTGGCGGATCTTCCGGAGGGCCTTGCTCTCGATCTGCCGGATGCGCTCGCGGGTGACCGCGAATTCGCTGCCCACCTCCTCCAGGGTGTGCTCGGAGGCCTCGTCGCCCACCCCGAAGCGCATGCGGAGGACCTTCTCCTCCCGCTCGGTGAGGGTCTGGAGGACCTGGTTCACGGTCTCCTTGAGGCGCTGGCTGACGACCTGCTCCACGGGGGAGACGACGCCCTTGTCCTCGATGAAGTCGCCGAGGTGGGAATCCTCCTCCTCGCCGATGGGGGTCTCGAGGCTGATGGGCTCCTGGGCGATCTTCATGACCTTGCGGACCTTGCCCACGGGCATGTCCATGGCGTGGGCGATCTCCTCGCTGGAGGGCTCCCGGCCCAGCTTCTGGACCAGCTCGCGCTGGGTGCGGATCAGCTTGTTGATCGTCTCGATCATGTGCACCGGGATGCGGATGGTGCGGGCCTGGTCCGCGATGGCGCGGGTGATGGCCTGGCGGATCCACCAGGTGGCGTAGGTCGAGAACTTGAAGCCCCGGCTGTACTCGAACTTGTCCACCGCCTTCATGAGGCCGATGTTGCCCTCCTGGATGAGGTCCAGGAACTGGAGGCCGCGGTTGGTGTACCGCTTGGCGATGGAGACCACGAGCCGGAGGTTGGCCTCGATCAGCTCGGCCTTGGCGGCGCGGCTGATGCTCTCGGCCTGCTTGAGGCTGTTGTAGTCGGCGTGGAACTGCTCGCTGGCGGTCTCGTACTTGGCGAAGAAGCGCGCGAGCTCGCCCTCGATGTGGGCGATGTCGCCCAGGTAGCGGTCCTTCATCTTGGCGAAGGCGGGGTTCTTGAGGCGGTCCCGCAGCTCGCGCAGCTTGCGCTCGCCGTTCATCACCTGCATGTGGTGGTGGGTGATGCGATCGATGAGGCGGGTGACGGCCAGGCTGTTGAGGCCCAGGCGCCGGATCTGGCGGCTGACGCGGCCCCGGGCGAGGAGGACCTCCCGGTCCAGGTTCCGCTTCTTGGGCAGGGTCTTGCCGCTGGCCTTGAGCTCCAGGAGCTCCTGGAGGGCCTGCTCGTACACCAGCAGCTTCTCGAACTGGTGGTGGACGTGCTGGGTGGCCGAGGTGTTCTCGGCGTCCTCGTCCTCGTCCACCTCGTCGGAGAGGCCGACGACCTCGCGGATCTTGCCCGGGTTCTCCTTGAGCATCCGGCCGATGTCGATGAGCAGGCTCGAGGCCAGGCGGGACCGGGAGAGGGCCCGCATGACGCTGCGGACGCCCACCTCGATGCGCTTGGCGATCTCGACCTCGTCCTCCCGCTTGAGCAGGGGGACGGTGCCCATTTCCTTGAGGTACATGCGGACCGGGTCGTTGAACTTGTCGGCGTCGGGCCCGTCGATGTCGATTTCCAGTTCCTTGTCCAGCTTGGCGGGGGCGTCGGGGAAGACGGCCTCGGTCTCGGACTGCTCGCGGGCCATCAGGGCCTCGGCCTCGGTGGCGCCGACGCCGATGGCGAGCTTGGCGAACATGCCCATGAGGGTTTCCACGTCCTCCGGGGAGGAGGCGGAACCTGGGAGGAAGGCGTTCAGCTCGTCGACCAGGACGAAGCCGCGGGTCCTGCCCAGGGAGATCAGCGCTTTCGTGAGCTGGTAGTAGCTTTCACGGGCCGGGTGTGGATCCATTCAAACCTCAAAGAACCAAGGGATCGCGTCGATCCAAGGTGTCAGCCGCTTATGGAAAACCTCAGTGTCGAGTCGAGGGCAGAGTACACCCATCATGCAAGGCACCTAGAACTACCCAGTATAAGTAATGTGTTCCCCCACGCAAGGGGGAACGCCAAAATTAGATGCGCTTTCCAGGGAGAACGTTTACCGGGCCAGGGCCCGGCGCCGCAGATCCTTGAGGCTGGCCCGGAGCTGGGCCCCCCGCGCCAGCAGGCCGGCGACCTTCTCCGTGATCCGGGCGGTGAGGTCGGGATCCGTGGCCACGGCCGGGTCCTGAAGCTGTCGGGCAAGCGTCTGTTTTTCACGCTCCACATAGGCCATCTCCAGCTTGAGGAGGACCAGGTCGGGCACCAGTTCGGCGTCGTCCTTGGCGGACCAGCCGGCCTCGATGGCCCGGATCTGGGCGAGGGCCCCCTCGGGGATCTGGAAGTCGTCCCCGCCGGCGTCCAGCACGCACTGGACGAGGGGGGCGCCCCGCAGGGCCTCCCACCAGGCCGGGGGCGCCTGCGCCAGCTGGGCGAGAAAGGCGGGATCCTTGGCCAGGCGCAGCACGGGCCGGACCAGGTCGTCCACCTCGGCCGGGGGCGGGGCCAGGGCGGCGGGCTCCTCCGCGGGGGCCTGGAACCGGGCCTTCACGGCCTTGTCCAGCTCCTCCAGGGGCACCCGGAGTTCGTGGGCGAGGCTGGCGAACAACTCCCGTTGTTCCGGGCTGGCGGGCAGGTAGGTGAGGAACCCGGCCAGGTCCCGGAGGGCCTCCATCCGGTCCGTGGTCCGGCGCAGGTCCTTGCCCTCCAGGGCCCGGCCGATGATGAAATCCGTCCAGCCCGGGGCCCGGCTGATCAGCTCCCGGAAGGCGTCGCGCCCGAGGGTCATGCACCAGGTGTCCGGGTCCTCGCCCTGGGGGAGGAGGAGGAGCCGCACGTCGAAGCCCAGGGGCAGGGCGAGGCGGAGGCTCTTCTCCATGGCGCGCAGGCCGGCCGCGTCCCCGTCGAAGCAGAGGATGAGGCGCTTGGTGAACCGCCCCACCATCTGCAGGTGGGCCTCGGTGAGGGCCGTGCCGAGGGGGGCCACGGCCTGGTGGATGCCCTCCTGGTGGAGCTGGAGCACGTCGAAGTAGCCCTCCACGACGAGGGCGCCGTCCCGGAGCTGCCCCTTGGCCCGGTGGAATCCGAAGAGCACGGAGCCCTTCTGGAAGACCGCCGTCTCACGCGTGTTGAGATACTTGGGCTTGGCGTCCCCGAAGGCCCGGCCGCCAAAGGCGATGGTGCGGCCGCGGGCGTCGAGGATGGGGATCACGAGCCGGTCCCGGAGGAAGTCCAGGTGGCTGCCCCGCTCGCTGCGGGAGGCGAGGCCGGCCTGCTCCAGGACCTCCAGGGAGAACCCCTGGGTCTTCAAGTGGGTGACGAGGGCCTCCCAGGCGTCCGGGGCGTAGCCCAGGTGGGCCTCCCGGATGAAGTCGGGGGTCATGCCGCGGCCGCGCAGGTAGTCCAGGGCCTTGGGCGTGTCCGCCAGGCGGCGCTCGTAGAAGGCCTGGGCGGTCTCCAGGGCCAGGCGGACCCGGGCCTCCAGGTCCAGTTCCGCGGCGGGGCGCTCCCGCTGGCGGGGCAGATCGATGCCCGCGGCCCGGGCCAGCTGCTCGAGGGCCTCGGGGAAGGTCAGCCCCTCCCGCTCCATAATCCAAGTGAAGACATCGCCGTGCTTGCCGCACCCGAAGCAGTGGTAGAAGCCCCGGTCGGCCACCACCTGGAAGCTGGGGGTGCGTTCGCTGTGGAAGGGGCAGAGGCCGCTCCAGGCCGAGCCCTGGCGGCGAAGCTTGACCGCTTGTCCGACCAGCGCCACCAGGTCCGTGGCGTCCTTGACGCGCTGCACCAGCTCCCTGTCCCGCATGTACCTTCCCCGTTCAAGGGTGCAGGAGAAGGGGCCGGGAGGCAAGGGGAGGGGAGGTGGCGTCCGATAATGGCACGCTAAAATTTTGGGTTTCGAGGGCTGTTAACCCCCAAAAAAGTGGCAATGGGGCCCTGGAGCGGTTATTAATAGGGGGACCGGTTCCAGGGAGGAGCGTAATGCCCAGTATCGATATCAGTTCCCAGACGGGAAAAGACTTTTCCGGAGACGTGCTCATCGTGCCCGTCTTTTCGGGCCGCGAACGTCATCGTCTGCCACTTGCCATCAGCAAAGTCGCGCGTCAGGTCATGGATGAGAACGACTTCAAGGCCGACTATCTTGAAGTTGTCCCGCTTCATCATCCCAATGGCGTGAAGGAATGCCGCTGGATGCTTCTCGTCGGACTCGGCGAGGAAGAGGCGGTTACCCACAACAAAATCCGCAAGGCAGTCGGAACTGCCGCCCGTTTCGCCCTCAAGAAGAAGTGGCGGAAGGTGGGGATCGTCTCCCCGTCGACCTCCGGGCTGGACCATGACGAGGTCCAGGTGGCCGTCCTCGAGGGGATCCTCCTGGCCGACTACGATTTCGTGACCTACAAGGGCAAGCCCGAGCCCAAGCGGTTCGAGTCCGTCGAGGTGTTCACGAACGGCGACGACACCCGCAAGGCCCGCCGCCGCCTGCCCCAGATCGAGGCCGGCGTCGCCGCCTGCCACCGGGTGCGGGACCTGGCCAACACCCCCCCCGCCGACCTGTACCCCGAATCCTTCGCCGCCGAGGCCCAGAAGATCGCCAAGCAGCACAAGCTGGGCATCGAGATCCTCGGCCCCGACGAACTGGCCAAGGGCAACTTCAACGCCGTGCTCGCCGTGGGCCGCGGCTCCGCCCGCACCCCCCGCGTCGTGAAGCTCGAGTACAAGCCCAAGGAGAAGGCCAAGCGCCACATCGTCCTCGTGGGCAAGGGCGTCACCTTCGACTCCGGCGGCCTCTCCCTGAAGGACGCGGCCAACATGGAGACGATGAAGGACGATATGACCGGCGCGGCCATCGTCCTCGCCACCCTCGCGGCCTGCGCCCAGACCGAGGCCCCCGTCCAGGTCACGGGCCTCCTCGGCCTCGTCGAGAACATGCCCGGCGGCGCCAGCTACAAGCCCGGCGACGTGCTCCGCAGCCGCAGCGGCAAGACCATCGAAGTGCTCAACACGGACGCCGAGGGCCGCCTCGTGCTCGCCGACCTCCTGGACTGGGCGTCCGGGATGGAGGCGGACCACATCGTGGACCTGGCCACCCTGACCGGCGCCTGCGTCGTGGCGCTGGGCGACGGCGTCTCGGGCGTCATGGGCACGGACCAGAAGCTCGTGGAGCGGCTCCTCGACGCCGGCTCCCGCACCGGCGAGTACCTCTGGCAGCTGCCCCTGGTGGAGGACTACAAGGAGGGCCTGCGCAGCAAGGTCGCCGACGTGAAGAACATCACCGGCACCCGCTACGGCGGCGCCATCACCGCGGGCCTCTTCCTCAACGAGTTCGTCACGCTCCACAGCTGGGCCCACGTGGACCTCGCGGGCGGCTGGTCCTCCTCCGAACGGGACTACCGGCCCCATGGCGCCACGGGCGAGGGACCGCGCTGGCTGCTGGACTGGATTCTGGGGTAGACGGTCCGAAATAGTTCATACCTACGTATGAATAAATTAGAGGGGGTTTCCCCCTCTTTTTTTTTGGATGCCTCATCATTTGGGCTATTGACGTTCTTTCCCGTTAGGGGATCTTATTTGTGGCACGTATACTAGGCGCGCCCGGAGTCTCGAATGGAAACGATGGAAACCCTCACGAAGGCCGACCTCTCCAAGCATCTCATCGAGAATCTGGAGCTCCCGAAGAAGGACGCGGACCTGCTCGTCAATTCATTCCTCGAGAGCATCGTGGAGTCGCTGCACCGGGGCGAGGGCGTGGAACTCCGCGGGTTCGGATCGTTCCGCCTGAGGGACCGCAAGGCGCGCCAGGGCCGGAACCCGCGCAGCGGCCAGTCCATCCAGGTGCCCCCCAAGCGGGTCGTCTACTTCAAGCTCGGCAAGGAGCTGCGCAGCCGCCTCATCGACGAGGCGTAGTCCAGGCGCGCACGGCGTCGGCAAGGGCCCGGTCGTAGGCCGGCCCCAGGGTTTCCGCGCAGTGGAGGTGCCACGTGGGCGCCTCCACGACGCGGATCTCCGCGAAGCGGGCCGCGAGGGCGCGCTGGACCCGCGGGGGGGCCAGGCGATCCTGGGCGGCGATGAAGCAGAGGGAGGGCGTCGCCAGGCGCATGCCCGCCGTGCGCGCCAGGAGATCCGTGTCGTCCCGGTCGTAGCCCGCCCACCGCGCGGCCAGGGCGCTGGCGACCTGGCCCACCGCGGGGGCCACCCAGGGGTGCCAGAAGCGGTCCACAGGCCCCTCCACGAGGCGCTGGGCGAAGTCCCGGCTGCTGGCGGGGGCGCCCTCCCAGATGATCCCGCCCAGGGGGCCGCGGCCCTCGGCCTCGAGGCGGGCCAGGGCCAGCAGCCCCACCGAGGCCCCCAGGCTCCGGCCCAGCAGGATTACCCGGTTCCGGGGCACCCCGCGGGCCTCCAGGGCGTGGACGACCTCGACCACCTCCCGCGCTTCCCGGGCGCCGAAGGTGACCATGGGCGCGGGTCCGCCGGCCCGCATCGCATCGTCCCGGCCCAGGTACGTGAAGATCGCCGCGTCCAGGGCGGGGAACCACTTGAGCGCGGGGCTCGTGCCCCAGCGGTCGTCGCCGAAGCCGTGGAGCATCAGCACGGTCCACTGGGCGGGAACGCGCCTCCGGAGGAGCCACACCTGGCGCTCACCGGCCCGGAAGGTCTCCCAGGCGCCGCCGGGATCGGCGCCCGGGGTGCCCGCGGCCAGCTCGCGGTAGGTGGCCTCCACCCGGGCCAGGGGCTGGGGATGGTAGAAGGGCGGGTCGGTCAGCTCGCGGGCCACGGCGCGGGAACGGACCCCGACGAAGCCGGCCCACGCGGCCAGGACCGCGGCGGCCGCGGCCAGGGCGCCCTTGGCCGCGCGGCGCATCAGGGCTCGAGCCGGGCCACCACCCCGGGGATGCCCTCGGCCACGGGCGTGGGCTCGGGCTTGCCGTAGAGCACCGCGTTGAACTGCTGGGCGAAGAGGACCTGGAAGTGCCCCTTGCCCTCCTTGAGCTCCACCTCGACCTGGTCGGGCCCGAAGGCGTCCAGGGGGCTCAGGAGCACGAGCCGGTGCCGGCCGAGGGCGAGGCCCGAGATCGTCAGGTGGCGGCCCTTCTTCGCGGTCTTGGCCACGGGGATCCGCACGCCGTCGATGGTCAGGTCGATGGGACCCTCGACCTTCGTGGTGAACTGGAACTGCACCGTGCCCTGGGGAACCGGCTTGCGCGGCTGGATGGCCTTGGGCTTGCGGCAGCCCACCGCGAATGCCAGAACGGCGAAGGCCGCCAACGCCATCCTGAGAACCGGAAACCTCATGGAAACCTCCAGCAACGAGCCTACCCATTTTGAGCGGCCCCCGCCACAGGCTATGCTGGTTGTTTGACCCGAGGTGAACCATGACCCGCGTGAAACTCCAGACCAGCAAGGGCGACATCAATCTCGAGCTCTTCCCGAAGGAAGCCCCGGGCACCGTGGCCAACTTCGTCAAGCTCAGCAAGGAAGGCTTCTACGACGGCCTCGCCTTCCACCGCGTGATCCCCCAGTTCGTCATCCAGGGCGGCTGCCCCAACACCCGCGAGGGCGCCGGCGGCATTCCCGGGACCGGCGGCCCCGGCTACCGGATCAAGTGCGAGACCGCGGGCAACCCCCACACGCACGAGCTGGGCGCCCTCTCCATGGCCCACGCCGGCAAGGACACCGGCGGGAGCCAGTTCTTCATCGTCAACGGCGACCGCCGCAACGTCGCCCACCTGGACGGGGTCCACACCGTGTTCGGGAAGTGCGTGGGCGAGGAGGACGTGAAGGTCGTCCAGACCATCCAGGCCAACGACCGCATCATCAAGGCCGAAGTCACCGAGGAGTAGTCGTGTCGGAACGCTGTTACATCACCACCCCCATCTATTACGTGAACGACCGGCCCCACATCGGGCACACGTACACCACCGTGCTGGCCGACGTCATGGCGAGGCACCGGCGGATGATGGGGGAGGAGGTGTACTTCCTCACCGGCACCGACGAGCACGGTCAGAAGATCGAGAAGGCCGCCGCGGCCAGGGGCATCACGCCCCTGGCCCTCGCCGACGAGGTGGTGCCCAATTTCGAGAACCTGTGGAAGCGCATGGGCCTGACCCACGACCACTTCGTGCGGACCACCCACGCCTCCCACAAGGCCGTCGTCCAGGCCAAGTTCCAGCAGCTCCTGGCCTCCGGCGACATCTTCAAGGCCACCTACAAGGGCCTCTACTCCGTCAGCGACGAGGCCTACGTCACCGAGACCCAGGCCAAGGAGATGCAGGCCCAGGGCCTGGCCCACCAGCTCATCGAGCTGGAGGAGGAGAGCTACTTCTTCCGCCTCTCGGCCTACGAGAACTGGCTGATCCAGCTCTACGAGAAGTACCCCGAGTTCGTGCAGCCTGAGTTCCGGCTCAACGAGGTCCGGCAGTTCGTGGCCCCCGGCGGCGCCCGGGGCAACCTCCAGGACCTCAGCATCAGCCGCACCAGCATCACCTGGGGCATCCCCGTCCCCGGCGACGAGAAGCACGTCGTCTACGTGTGGTTCGACGCCCTGCTGAACTACCTCTCCGCGGGCCGGGAGGGCTTCTGGCCCCCCACGTTCCAGCTGGTGGGCAAGGACATCCTGCGCTTCCACGCCGTGTACTGGCCGGCCTTCCTCATGGCCATGCACCGCCAGGACGGCGACGACCTCCAGGGCGAGCTCCCCGCGCGCATCCGGGCCCTGCTGCCCCGCACGATCCTGGCCCACGGCTGGTGGCTGATGGGCGAGGACAAGATGTCCAAGTCCAAGGGCAACGTGGTGCGCCCCGACCAGCTCCTGGCCTTCGGCAACGACGCCGTGCGCTTCTTCTTCATGCGCGACATGACCGTGGGCCTGGACCGCAGCTTCTCCTTCGAGGGATTCATGGACCGCCTGAACGCCGACCTCGCCAACGGCCTCGGCAACCTGGCCTCCCGCACCCTGAGCATGATCGCCCGGTACCGGGAGGGCCGCGTGCCCGTGCCCGCCGTGCTGGACGCGGCCGACCAGGAGGTGCTGGACGCGGGCCGCGCCGCCGTGGCGGCCTACCTGGAGAAGGCCGCCGCCAACGACTTCCACGCCGCCCTGGAGGGCCTCTGGGCCTACCTGCGGCAGCTGGACGGCTACATCGTGAAGGCCGAGCCCTGGAAGCTCGCCAAGCGCGAGGACGCCCAGGACAAGCTGGACGCCGTCCTCTGCCAGCTCTGGCGGGCCCTGCGCGCCACCGCCGTCCTGGTCTCCCCGGTCATGCCCGGCATGGCCCAGCTCCTCTGGAAGGGCCTGGGCCTGCCCGGCGAGGTCGCCGCCCAGCGCTTCGCGGGCTTCGACTTCGAGGCCCCCGCCCCCGGCCCCGTGGGGGCCCCCGAACCCCTGTTCCAACGCATCGACAAGGAAGCCGTCATGACCGAGCTGGACAACAAGGCCGCCGCCGAGGCCCCCGCCCCCGCCGAGCAGCCCCTGGACGTTCCCCCCCTCCGCGAGGTGATCGACTACGACACCTTCGCCCGCACCGATCTCCGGGTGGGCCTGGTGCTGGACGCCGAGGCCGTGCCCAAGAGCAAGAAACTCATCAAGATGACCGTGGACCTGGGCTTCGAGAAGCGCACCATCCTCGGCGGCATTGCCGCGGCCTACACCCCCGAGGAGCTCGTCGGCCGCCGGGTGGTCGTCGTGGCCAACCTGGCCCCCCGGGCCCTCATGGGCATCGAGAGCCACGGCATGCTCCTGGCGGCCAGCGACAACGCCTCCAAGCCCTACCTCATCGCCCCCCCCGATGACGCCCGCCCGGGCTTCATCGTCAAGTAGGTCATGAAGACACCCGTATTCCGATTCCAGGAGGAAGTCCTGACGGACGCCCCCCTGGCCCTGGTCAAGGCGCGCCTGGAGGCGGGGCTGCCCTGCCTCAAGGCCTGCCCGGGGCTCCAGCCGGCCCAGGACTGCGGGGAGGGCCTCGCCCTCCGGTGGCAGCACCATCTCCTCGGCGCCGTCGAGGAGGGCACCCTGCGGGCCGAGCCCCACCCCATGGGGGCCCACCTGAAGCTCGACGGCCGCCTTCGCGGCTGGACCGCCTTCCTGGTGGTGGCCTGGACCCGCCTGCGCACGGACCGCCTCCTGGATCGCATCGTCAAGGAGCTGGAATGAAATTCTTCAGCTGGAACGTCAACGGGTTCCGGGCCGTCCTCAAGAACGGCTTCATGGACTGGCTCGAGAAGGCCGATCCCGACGTCCTCTCCCTCCAGGAGATCCGCGCGGACTGGGAGCAGGTGGACCTGGGCGTGCGCCGCGAGCTGGAATCGGCCTACGACGTGGCCTGGTTCCCCTCCACCTCCAAGAAGGGCTACGCCGGCAGCGCCACCCTCTCCCGCAAGGAGCTGGGCTTCACCCACACCCGGGGCCTGGGGATCGAGGCCTACGACCAGGAAGGGCGGATGATCGTCAGCACCCGGGGCGACCTCACCTTCATCGCCGGGTACTTCCCCAACGCGTCCGCGGGCCTGGCGCGCCTCCCCTTCAAGCGCCGGTTCGCCCAGGACCTGGCCGGCATCCTGCGGGAGCGCCGCGCCCGGGGCGAGCGCATCATCCTCACCGGCGACATGAATGTCGCCCCCGAGGAGATCGACCTGGCCCGGCCCAAGGACAACCGCGCGAATCCCGGCTTCACCGACGAGGAGCGGGAGGACTTCCGCCTGTACCTCCAGGCCGGCATGGTGGACGTCCTGCGCCAGCGCAACCCCGGCGTCCCCGGCCTCTACACCTGGTGGACGGCGCGGGGCGGCGCCCGCGAGAAGAACGTGGGGTGGCGCATCGATCTCTTCCTGGTGGGCGAGGACCTGGTCCCCCAGGTGGAGGACGCGCGGATCCTGGCCGACGTGCTGGGCTCGGACCACTGCCCCATCAGCCTCAGGCTGGCGTAGCGGGCCCCGCGTCCAGGGTGTCGCGCACGGCGCCCAGGAGCCGCGCCCGGTCGAAGGGCTTGGTGATGAGGACCGCGCCGGCCGGGCCCTCGGCTTCGGCGGCCTGGGCGATGTCCGGGTAGCCCGACATGAAGAGCACCCGAATCTCCGGCCGCAGCGCCGTCACCCGCTCCGCGAGCTCCCGGCCGCACATGCCCGGCATCACCATGTCCGTGAGCAGGAGGTGGACCGGCTCCGGATGGGACCGCAGCGCCTCCAGGGCGGAGGGGCCGTCCGGGGCCTCCAGCACCTGGTAGCCGGAGGCCACCAGGTGGTGGGCGGTGAGGTGGCGGACCCCCGCGTCGTCCTCCACCAGGAGGAGGGTCTCGCTCCCCAGCTCCCGGTCCGCGTTCCGGGGGCTCTCCCGGGGCGCCAGGATGCCCTCCGCCCGGGGCAGCACCACCGTGAAGGTGGTGCCTTCGCCGGGTCGGCTCGCGACCTCCAGGGAACCGCCGCTCTGCTCGACGATCCCGAGGGCCGTGCTCAGGCCCAGGCCCGTCCCTTTCCCCACGCCCTTGGTCGTGAAGAAGGGCTCGAAGACCCGGGCCGCCACCTCCGGCGTCATGCCCTCCCCGGTGTCGCTGACGGACAGCTGGATGCTGGCGCCGGCGCAGGCGGTCCGCAGGGTCAGGACGCCCCCCTTCGGCATGGCGTCCTTGGCGTTGGAAACCAGGTTCATGATGACCTGCTGGAGCTGGCCCGGGTCGGCCTCCACCAGGCAGAGGTCCGGATGCAGGTCGAAGGCCAGCCGGATGTCCTCCTTGAGCACGCGCTGGAAGAACATCTCCATGTCGCCGACGAGGGTGTTCAGGTCCAGGATTTCCGGCGCGAGCACCTGCTTGCGGCTGAAGGCCAGCAGCTGGCGCGTCAGGGAGGCCCCCTTCTGGCCCGCCCGTTGGATGGTCTCCAGGAGCCCCCGGATGGGATGGTCGGCCTCCACCTTCTCCAGGGCCATCTCCGAATAGCCCGAGATCACCTGGAGGAGGTTGTTGAAGTCGTGGGCGACGCCGCCGGCGAGGGTGCCGATGGCCTCCATCTTCTGGACGTGCCGCAGCTTCTCCTCGCTGCGCCGCAGGGCCTCCTCGGCCCGGTCCCGGTCCAGGATCCGCGCGGTGAGCTCCTCGTTGGCGCGGACGAGGTCCTTGGTGCGCTCCTGGACCCGCTGCTCCAGCTCGTCGTTGAGGCGCTGGAGGTGCAGGGAGGTCACCCGGAGGGCCTCCTGGGCCCGCCGCTCCGATTCCCGGAGGCGGAGGGTCAGGATGCCCCGGGCCAGCCCTTCGGCCAGCTCGTCCAGCACCCGCACGTGGGCCTCCCCGAAGGCGTCCGGCTCGGAGGCGTACACGGCCAGGACACCGAAGGCCTCGCGCCCGTCCATGAGGGGGAGGCCGACGGAGGACCCGAGGTCCCGGAACTTGGCCTCCTTGCGCCAGGGGCCGAAGGTGGGGTCCGCGGCCAGGTCGTTGAAGAGGCTTGGCTTGCCCGTGCGGATGGCCTGGCCCGCGGGCCCCTGGCCCCGGGGGTCCTCACCCCAGGTGACGACGAGGGTCCGCATGTAGGCCGAGGCGACCCCGGCCCAGGCGACCGGGTCGATGCGGCGCGCGGCCCCCTGGCTCCGGAACCCGACCCAGGCCAGGTTGCAGCCGCAGTCCTCCACCACGATGCGGCACACCTCGTCCAGGTAATCCGCCTCGCTGGTGGCGCGGGCCATGGCTTGGCTCGCGCGGCTGAGGGCCTGGACCATGCGGCTGAGCTTTTGAAGGCCCTTCTCCCGCGCCCGCCGTTCCGATTGCTCCCGGAAGCGCTGGACCGTGCCTTTGAGGTGCCCCTTGGCTTCCCCATGGCCCCGGGCGGCGCTCGTTGGCTCGTCAGCCGACTCGGATGCGCCTGTTTTTCCCCTGTCGATCTGCGTGTCTGCTTGACTTCGACTGGCCATGGATCCTGCCTGGGGCCTCCTCCGGCCCCAAGGCTCCGTCACCCGCGGCGGGGTGTCCAGTCTTTTTCTCGACCGGGGCCGGCCGGTCCCAGGGGAACGGTCCGCCGAATGCCCGCCGGCAGGGCCTCGCCCGGCGGCCGCGGCTCCCCGAGCCGGACCGGGATCATGCGCGCCAGGCGCTTCAGGCGTGGGCCGTACAGTTCTTCCTCGGCATAGAGCACCAGGTTGGGTGCCAACACGAACGGCGACGGCCGGGGAGGGAGCATCCATACCTCCGGAAACGGGACACAGGGCGATTGAAGGGCACTCCTCCCATGCGCCGAACGATCCGCCGGTTCCTATGAAAATGGCAAGAAAACCTGGGATCCATGGTTTTTCCATGGGCCTGCTATGAATCAAAAGGGCGGCCCCGAAGGGCCGCCCGGCATGTTCGAAGGGTGGGAAGCTCAGGAGGCCTGGTCGACCTTCCAGCGGGCCAGGGGCCGGTTCGCCAGGTCCCAGACCTGGAGGCCCCAGGGAAGGCGGCGGACCCCCAGCCGGCGCCGGATCTCGGCCCGGGCCAGGTCTTCGCTCTCGGCCTGGATGGGCCCGTATTCCATGAAGTAACCGGGAAGCTTGTATCCAAAGGACTTGGCCATCGAACACCTCCGCTCAAGTTCCAGCTCTGGAACCTTCGATGCACCAATTTCGCTTTTTGTGCGTCTTTCGTCAAGGGGTGGAGTCGAAAATTTCGAAAAAACGGAACGGATTTTCGGGAGAAGTGGAAAAACCAGAACGGAAGCTCGGGGTCTCCAACCCGGGAGGGTGGCATCAAATCTGGCAAGGGGGTGCCGGATCTGGACCAACCTGCGGGGAACCGCCTGGTTCTTGTCGCGTTCCCGAGTGAGAGGTCCAGGGGGTGGAATCGAATCCGGATCTGGGATGGACGACTGGACCAGGGTGCGGGAGACGAGGGAGAAATTCGGGACAGGTTTCACGGACCCGGCAGGAACTCGAATGATTGGTTCGAGATGGGGTAGGGGAAATGGGCCATGTCGGGAAAGCTGGCCGTGGCCCTGGAGGACCGGTAGGCTAGAACCCCTCCATCTGCCATCAAAGGGTTCCTCATGTTCGTAAGGCCTGCCTTGGTTGCTTACCTGCTATGCATCGGCGCCCCATCGCTCTTCGGCCAGTCCTATGGATCCTACGATCTGGTTCCCCTGGTCAGTAGAACCGGAGGCGGGCCTGACACGGATCCGAGCGCGAAGCTGAAGCTACTCGATCAGGTTCTGGATGACCTGGCCCGGCACGCCATCGATTACCCCGTTCATTTTGAAGAGGGAGGAGCCAAGGACCGAGCCGCTAAGGATGTCGTCAAGCTCTCGGCCTGGCTGGACACCCTCATCGACGTACCGAATCCCCCGGTCTACTTCATGAAGAGGGCCGCCATGGTGGGATCCATTGGGCACAACTTGGATATCCCGGGGATGGCCCAGAAGGCGGATGCGATTTTCCAGAAGTGGTTGTCGATGAGGCCAGATGATCCGGCAGGGAATCAGATGTACGGGGCCTTCTTGGGTGGGGTGGGAAAAGCGAAGGAAGCCATTCCCTTCCTGGAAAAGGCCTTAGCCCTGGGCGTTCCGCAGGCACCTTACTCCTTGGGGATTGCCTACCTGCACGTGGGAGACAAGGAGAAAGCCACCAAGAACCTCAAGGCCTACCTCGACAAGAACCCCGACGACAAGAAGACCAGGGATCTTTATGATGCGATCGCTTCTGGCCGGGTCAGGATTCGTACGGTGACCAAGTGAAGATCCTGCCGGTTCCGGGGGGTGGCGCAAGGTGCGAATGGAGAGGGAGGAAATCCTCGGATGGAGGAAGCCTTCCTGGACAACAGCGGCAAGTGGGTTCCGACGTTGTCAGAGAAGGTGCTACAGGAGAAGCCTGCCATGAACCAGGCCCGGCCACGGGAATTGGATTGGGGATGGAGAACATCATCAAAATGGTTTTCTCACCTATCATGTGATCTGTTACCTGAAGCTCCTGCAAGGAATCCGGGTCATCCGCTTGCGCAAGGCGAATGAACGTGAAAGGAGGGTGTATGACCAAGCGCAAGCCCCTCACCCATGAGGAGGGGGACGTTCGGGAAATCACTGCCGAGGACCTGAAACACTTCAAGCCGTTCAAGGACCTTCCACTGGAAATGCAGGAGACCTTGAAGTCGGTACGACGTCCGCGCGGCCCCCAGGTGGAGCCGACCAAAAAGCGGATCACGATCCGGCTGTCCCAGGAGGTCCTGGACCATTTCCGAAGCGGTGGGAAAGGGTGGCAGACCCGGTTGGACCAGGTACTGCTGGACGTGGTGCACGGGAAGAAGCCCGCTTAGCCTGAGGCCCAGGAATGGGTGGAGACCAACCTGCCGAGCGCGGTTCGGTCTATCGGTGAACCGATGTCATTCCCGGTCCCATGGATGAGATCAAATCAGGCAAAGGGGTGCAGCTCAGGACCCAACTGCGGGTACGTCCTGATTCGTGTCGAGTTCCCATGCGGGCGAGCAGGGGGCGGAATCGAATCCGGCATGAGATTCTTCAGCTGGACCAGGGAACGTGGGACGAGGGAGAATTCGGGAGACGATCCAAGGAGCAGGTCCATGTCTGAATCCGCTCGGGCGTTTGCTCACCTGACCATCAGCGCCCAGGACCTCATGGCGGCGCTTGAGGCCAATCCCATGCAGGAGTACTGGCTCGCGGACCTGGAAACCGGCGAACTCATCCGCCGTCCGGAGGACGAGGGTTTCCTGGATGAGGATGAAGATCCGGAGGCCTACGATGATCCGGACCGATACATGACGGTGGAACCCATGGGTTCACCTGAATGCTTCCAGGTCATGGCCTCCTACGTGGAAAGTCTGCCGGATGGAGAGGCCGCCCGAAGCCTGGATCGGTCCCTTCGCATGCGCCGCCCCTTCCGTGCCTTCAAGGACACCCTCCTGGACTTTCCCGAGGAGCGGCAGAAGTGGTTCAAGTTCCACGATGCCGTCATGCTGGGATGGGCTCAGCAATGGGTGGAGGACAACCTGCCCGGTGCGGTTCTGGTCTTCCCCTGAACCGGACGGTTCGCGTTCCCGCTTCTTGTTCCGCAGGCGCCTTGCGCTTTGGGGATGGCCTGCTTCCACCTGGGAGACAAGGCGAAGGCGACGAAGCGCCCCAAGGCCGACCACGACAAGCATCGTGACGACAGGTGGCCCTGTCCAAGGCGGTCCGGGCCCCGCGGTCCTGAAACCCCCTCGCCGGGAGGCGGGGCGGGGTGTTCAATGGGGGGCATGCGCGAAGCCTCCGCCCCCTGGTCCCTCCTCGCCTCCCATTGGGAGGACCTGTTCCCGCTCCGCCCGGCCCGGGTGGAGATGGCCCTCCGGCTGGCGCCGGAGGGAACCCGCTGTCTGGACGCGGGGTGCGCCACGGGCAGCCTGTGCCGGGCCCTGGCGGCCCGGGGCCGCGAGGCCCACGGCCTGGACCTGGAGCCGGCCTTCCTGGAGGCGGGCCGGGCCCGGGCCGCGGCGGAGGGGACGCCCGTGGTCTGGCACGAGGCCGGGCTGCTGGACCTGGCCCGGGCGGCGGGAGACCTGCGCTTCCGCCTCGTGACCTGCCTGGGGCAGACGCTGCCCCACCTCCTGGAGGACGCGGCGTGGCTGGACTTCTTCCGGCAGGCGCGGTCCGTGCTGGAGCCCGGGGGGACCCTCGCGGTCCAGGTGGTCAGCGACGCGGGGTTGGCCGTGGGGGCCGGGCGGGACCTGCCGCCGCTCCGGTGCGGGGGCGGGATCCTCGCGCGCCGCAGGACCCGGGTCTCGGAGACGGAGGCGGCCTTCGAGACGGTGTTCACCGCCGACGACGGCCGGGAGGCCCGGGGCAGGGTGCGCCACCGGGTGATGGACCCCGCCGGGGCCGCGGCCCTCCTGCGGGAGGCGGGCCTGGCCCCGGGCGGGCCCTGGGCGGACGAGTCGGGAGCGCCGTTCACGGCGGCGTCGGCGGGCTGGATCCTGGCGGGGGTCCGGGAGGCCTGATCAGGCGGAGCGGCGGAAGATCTCCACGATCATGGCCACGGCGCGCTCCATGTCCTCCACGTGGATGTGCTCCTCGGTGGAGTGCTCCTGGCGGGCGCCGATGCCGACCACGGCCATCTCGATGCCGTGGTTGTTGTAGATGGAGGCGTCGGTGAAGCCGCACATGTGACCGGCGGAAGCCTCGATGCCCTGGACGGACAGGGCGGCCTGGGCGGTCTTGACGGTCCAGGCGGTCTCGGGATCGATGCTGCTGGCCTTGCAGAGGTTGTTGACGGCGATCTCGGCGCGGGCGCCGGCGCCCTCCACCTCGCGCCGGATGATGGCGACCATCTCGTCGGCCAGGGCCTGGCCCTTGGCGTGGTCGAGGCTCCGGCATTCGGCCAGGAAGGTGCAGGCGTCGGGCACGCCGTTCCGGATCAGGCCGCCGCTGATCACGCCGACGTTGGACGTGGTCTCGGCGTCGAGCCGCCCCAGGGGCAGGGCGGCGACGGCGCGGGAGGCGGCGACGATGGCGTTGATGCCCTTCTCCGGCTCCATACCGGCGTGGGCGGCCTTGCCCTGCACGGTCACGTCGATGGCGAAGTAGGAAGGCCCGCCCGTGATGATGGTGTCGAGGGTGTCGTTGTCGAGGAGGAAGCCGCGGCGCGCGGTGATGCGGGAATAGTCGAGGTTCTTGACGCCCAGGAGGCCGACCTCCTCCTGGCGGCTGATGGCGATCTCGAGGGGGGGATGCACGGGCGCGACCCGGATCGCCTCGAGCATCTCGGCGATGCCGGCCTTGTCGTCGGCGCCCAGGATCGTGTCGCCGCCGCTCCGGACGACGCCGTCGAGCAGGACGGGGCGGATGCCCTTCCCGGGCCTGACGGTGTCCCCGTGGCAGGAGAGGAGGATCGGTTCGGCGGTGCTGCCCTTGGCGGGGACGGTCGCGATCAGGTTCCCGTACTCGTCCAGGCCGGCCTCGGCGCCCAGATCGCGCAGGACGGGAAGCAGCCACTGCATGAAGGCGGCCTCATCGCCGCTCTCGCTGTCGATGCGGACCATGTCCATGAACTGGGAAACCATGCGGTCTGTATCCATCTCCGCGCCGAACCGCGCCTGCTGGGCCATGGGGCACCTCCGTGATCATCAGGGAAGATCTGATGATACCCCATGCGGCCACCGGGCATCAGGCGCCGGAGTCCCTGCCGGCGAGATGGGACGTCTGGGCCCGCTCGATGAGCTCCTTGATGCGCAGGGCGTCCTGCTTGCGGTGGCCGTGGCTCGTCAGGGGATCGGTCCCGCCGGTGGATTCGACGAGGATGTCGGACCAGAGGAGGCCGGTGTCGATGCGCACGCTGGCCACGCGCAGGAGATGGATGGTCATCTCGTTGCGGGTGAGCCAGGACCGCTTGCGCCGGGTGACCGCGGTGTCCGTGATCTCGATCTCGGTGGGAAAGAGATGGTTGCCCTTGGTCCATCGGCTGGCCTTGAACACTTCGGCGGTCATGCGCCCTCCTCAGTCCCGGGCCGCCGCGCCGCGGCGCCAGCAGCCCTCGATGTGGTCGTCCACGAGGCCCGCGGCCTGCATGAACGCGTACATGATGGTCGGTCCCACGAACTTGAACCCCCTCCGCTTGAGGTCCTTCGAGAGGGCGCGGGACTCGGGCGTCTCCGCGGGCACCTCGGCGAGGGCGCGCCTGACGGGGCGCAGCTGGCGCCCGCCCACGAAGGACCAGAGGTAGGCGGCGAAGCTGCCGTATTCCCGCTGGAGGTCGAGGACGCCTCTGGCGTTGGACACGGCGGAGGCGAGCTTGGCCCGGTTCCGGACGAGGCCGGGATCCTGGAGCATGGCCTCGATGCGCTCGGGCCCGAAGGCGGCGACCTTCGCGGGATCGAAGCCCTCGAAGGCCCTGCGGTAGGCCTCGCGCTTCCGCAGCACGGTGATCCAGCTCAGTCCTGCCTGCGCCCCCTCCAGCACGAGCAGCTCGAACAGGTGCCGGTCGTCCCGGGAGGGCACGCCCCACTCCTCGTCGTGGTAGGCGCGGTAGAGCGGATCCTCTCCGCACCACGGACAGCGGACGCGGCCTGCGGGGGAAACTGCCATCGGGCCTCCTGGGGAATCAGATTTCCATATCCCGTGCTTGGATTATACAATAGCGGACGACCGGATATCCCGGTCCTTTCCTGGAGATGCACCTTGAAAGCTCTCGCGATCCTTCCCGCCATGCTGGTGCTTGCCGCCTCCCCCGCAGCCCTCCGCGCCGCCGATCCCCCGGCCCTCGGGGTGCAGGCCGCCATCGCCATCCCCGTGGGCGACCTGCCCGACGTCGCCAAGCCCGGCATCCTCCTGGGCGGCCACGGCCGCTGGGACTTCGGTGGCGGCCACGGCCTGATGGCCCGGGCCGACCTGGGGCTCTACGCCTCCAAGGACGGCGCCAGCACCAACAGCTTCGGCGCGGCCGCCGACTACACGTACCACGTCGACCACAACCGTCGGGGCCTCTACCTCCTGGTCGGCGTGTCCTTCATGAACTACAGTATCAGCCGCGGCGCTTCGGCCTCCCGCAGCGGGTTCGGGCCCGATCTCGGCATCGGCTACGACCTGAACCGGAACCTGGGCCTCCAGGCCCGCTACACCACCCACAGCCTGGACGGGGCGACCATGGGCAGCCTCAACCTCGGCGCCACCTGGACCTTCTGATCCGATCCAGGCAGCCAGTCCATGGGGCCGGCCTCTCCGGGGGCCGGCCTCAGCCCTGCAGGAGGCCCGACCGCACCGCCTCCACGAGATCATCGGGGCGGACGGGCTTGAACAGGACCTCCACGCCGCCCAGGGGCACGAGGAGGGTCTGGATCTCGTCGGCGCGGTGGGCGGTGACGACGAGCACCGGGACGCCCTGCAGGGCCTCCCGGGCGCGGATGGCCCGGATGAGCGCGTCGCCGTTGAACTCGGTCATGAGGTAGTCGACCACGAGCAGGTCGGGCTGCTCGGCCTCGATGGCGACCACGGTCTCCAGGAGGCCGCCGGGCTCGATGGGCACCGGCCGGAACCCGGCCTTGCGCAGCACCGCGGCATGGAAGGCGCGGCTGAGATGGCTGTCGTCCACCACGGCGATGGTCCCCCTGCAGGCCAGGGACCACCCGGGATCGGGCTCGGTGCCCGGTGCCAGCACCTGGTCCACGCACTCGGCGAGCATGGTGGGGGACACGGGCTTGGCCAGGTAGTGGGTCCCGCCCATCTGCTGGAGGAAGAGCCCCAGGGCGGCGTCCCCATGGGCGGTCAGCAGGAGGATGCGCACGTCGCGGAGATGGGCATCCTCCCGGCAGAGCCGGATGAGGGTGTGCCCGGGGCAATCGGGCATGACCAGGTCCGTGATCAGGAGGTCGGGGGGATCCTCGTGGAGGGCCTTGAAGACCTCGAAGAGGCAGGTGGGCTCCAGTTCCCGGGCCTCGTGGCCGCCCTTGGCCAGGGCCGCCAGGATGAAGGCGCGGGTCCCGGGGCTGTCGTCGACGACGGCGATGCGGGCCATGGTCAGGATGCCCCGTGGCCGCGGGGCGCAGCGGGTCGGCGGGCTGGCGTGAGCCGGGGAAGGCGGTGCATGGGAGGAACCTCGGGCCGGAATTCCCAGTATGACGGTTTGCAGACGGGACGGCGAGGGAACGGTCTACTTGGGCCGGCCGGCTCCGGCCTGCGGGCGGCCGGTTGGAAAGTCCAGAGAGTCACCAAGGCGGGCGATGGCCCGAAGCGCTCGCTCCCACGGAGCCTCGGCCGGAGCCAGGTCCAGGAGGGGGCGGGGCCGGGGCGGCGCGTCCCCCTGGCGGCGCTCCAGTTCCTCCAGGTCGGTGGCAGGCCAGGCGAGGGGAAGGCCCTCGCAGGCCTGGCGGGCGGCAGTCAGGAAGGCAGGGGGCACGGGTTCCCCGCCCAGGTGGGCCGCGCAGGCGGCGAGGGCCTGGGCCAGGGGGCCGAGGCCCGCGGGGGGCGGCGTGCCGAGCACCGGGCCCGGCGCGCCGTCCAGGACGGTGCAGAGGCGGAGCAGGAGGGCGCCCAGCGGCCCTGTGCGGGCGGCCGCTTCCGCCTGGCGGCGCGCGAGGGCCGGGGCCTGGGCCCGGCGGGACCCCAGGAGGGCGAGGATGTGGAAGGGGGCGTGCAAGGGGGGCAGGGGGCCTGAGCTCCGGTCCAGGGCCTCCTGGTAGCGGGCGGCGGCTTCGGCCGGCTCCCCCGCGGCCAGGGCCGCGAGGCCTTCCAGGGCGGGCCACCCGGCATGGCGGCGCGCGGCCTCGGGTTGGGCGCCCATCCAGGCGCGGGCGGCGTCCAGGCGGCCCTGGAGGACGAGGAAGGCGATGAGGGCGGGGGCGAGGGGCCCGGGCCCGGGGACGGCGGCGCGCGCCTCCATCCAGGCCATCCAGCCGAGGTCCCTCCGGCCCTGGAGGACGTGGTCCGTGAGGAGGGCCTGGGCGCCGAGGGCCCGGGCCTCGGGCCCCAGGGCTTCGAACCAGGCTGGTTCGAAGGGGCCGCCGCACACGAGGGCCAGGGGGTCGCGGCCGGCCAGGGCCTCCGCGAAGGCCTCCCGGAAGCGCTCCCGGAGGGGCAGCCAGGATCCGGGTCGGCCCTCGACGAGGGCGATCCGGAGCTCCGCGCGGCTCCGCATGGCGCCGTCGGGGATGGTGCCGGCCCCCGGGGCCACGCCGCGGAAGAGGGGGCCCAGGAGGCCGCGCGCCTGGGCGAGGCGGGCGGCGGATTCCAGGCAGGCCTCGCGGCAGTGCCAATAGCCGCGCCGCTCCGCGGCGAGGCCGCGCTCCCGGAGGCGTTCCAGGACCGTCTGGACGCGCCGGGGATTGGCCGCCCAGGCCTCGGCCTCGGGGTGGGCGCGGACCCGCAGGAGGGCCTGGGCCAGGTGGGCGTTGGTGGCCGGCAGGCCCAGGCCCGCCAGGCCCATGAGCGCGGCGGCCTCCGGCGCGGGAAGGCGCCGGAGGCCGTCGAGGGTGATGGGACCGGGCTCCATGCGGGGGCGCCTCCGTCCCCTACTTTAGCCGCCTCAGAACTGGCTCGCCTCGGTGGAGCCGGTCAGGGCCAGGGTGGACGCGAGGCCGGCGCTCAGGGTCTCGCTGACGGCGTCGAAGTAGCCGGTGCCGACCTCCCGCTGGTGGCGGGTGGCGGTGTACCCCCGGGCCTCGGCGCCGAACTCGGCCTCCTGGAGCCGGGCGTAGGCGGTCATGCCTTCGCCCCGGTAGGCGTCGGCCAGCTCGAACATGCCGTGGTTCAGGGCGTGGAAGCCCGCGAGGGTGATGAACTGGAAGCGGTAGCCCAGGGCGCCGAGCTCCTGCTGGAACCGGGCGATCTCCTCGTCGGAGAGGTTGCGCCGCCAGTTGAAGCTGGGGGAGCAGTTGTAGGCCAGGAGCTTGCCGGGATGCTCCCGGTGCACGCCCTCCGCGAAGGCCCGGGCCTCGCCCAGGTCGGGGCGGCTGGTCTCGCACCAGAGCACGTCCGCAAAGGGGGCGTAGGCCACGGCGCGGGCCACGGCGCAGGCGATGCCGCCGCGGATGCGGTGGAAGCCCTCCGGCGTCCGCTCCCCGGTGAGGAAGGGGCGGTCGCGCTCGTCCACGTCGCTGGTCAGGAGCTGGGCGGAATCCGCGTCGGTGCGGGCCACCAGGACGGTGGGCACGTCCAGGACGTCGGCCGCGAGGCGGGCGGCGGCCAGGGTGCGGATGAACTGGCCGGTGGGCACGAGCACCTTCCCGCCCAGGTGGCCGCACTTCTTCTCGCTGCTCAGCTGGTCCTCGAAGTGCACGCCGGCGGCGCCGGCCTCGATCATGGCCTTCATCAGCTCGAAGGCGTTGAGGGGACCCCCGAAGCCGGCCTCGGCGTCGGCCACGATGGGGAGCATCCAGTCCCGGCCTTCGCCCCCTTCGGCGAACTCGACCTGGTCGGCGCGCTGGAGGGCGGCGTTGATGCGCTTCACCAGGGCGGGGACGGAATTGGCCGGGTAGAGGCTCTGGTCGGGGTAGGTCTGGCCGCCCAGGTTGGCGTCGGCCGCGACCTGCCAGCCCGAACAGTAGATGGCCTTGAGGCCGGCCCGGGCCATCTGGACGGCCTGGCCTCCCGTCATGGCGCCGAGGGCGGGAACGTAGGGCTCGAGCTTGAGGAGCTCCCAGAGGCGGCGGGCCCCGCGCTGGGCGAGGGTGTGCTCCACCTTCACGGTGCCGCGGAGACGTTCGACCTGGGCCTGGGAGTACGGACGGGTGACCCCCGTCCAGCGGGATTCGAAGGGCGTGATCATGGATCACCTCAGGTGAGGACCGGCTCCAGGAGCAGGTCGTAGGCGGGGACGGTGAGGAAGGGCTGGGGGACGCGGTCCAGGACGAGCGTCTCGAAGAGGTCGGCGGCCTCCAGGTAGCGGCCGTCCTCGAAGGCGTCCTCGCCGACTTCGGCGCGGATCTGGTGGAGGGAGAAGTCCACGAGGGCGTGGAAGAGGGGACGGTCCAGGCGGCCCAGGCCCTCGACGTCGGCCTGGTGGTTGATCCACTGCCAGGTCTGCATGCGGCAGATCTCGGCGGTGGCGGCGTCCTCCATGAGCCCGTAGAGGGCGACGCAGCCGTGGCCGCGCAGCCAGGATTCCAGGTACCGGATGCCGACCTTGAGGTTGTGGCGGAGGCCCCGCTCCGTGCGGGGGCCTGAGGGGACTTCCAGGAGTTCGGCCGCGGCCACGGGGCCGGGCACCACGTGGAGCTGGTTGGGGCCCCGGAGGGCCTCGTCGAAGGGACCCTGGGCGACGGGGACGAGGGCGGGGTGGGCCACCCAGGTGCCGTCGCAGCCGTCGGCCGCTTCGCGGCGCTTGTCGGCGCGGACCTGGTCGAAGGCGCGGGCCGTGCCCTCCTCGTCGCCGCGCTGGGGCACGAAGGCGCTCATGCCACCCATGGCCAGGCAGCCCCGGCGGTGGCAGGTGCGGACCAGGAGCCGCGCGTAGGCCTTCATGCAGGGCAGGTCCATGCGCACCTCGCCGCGATCGGGCAGCACGGCGCCGGGGTCCATGCGGCGGGTCTTGATGGTGGAGAAGATGTAGTCCCAGCGGCCCAGGTTGAGGCCCGCGGCCCGGGTCCGGTGCGCGTGCAGGAACTCGTCCATCTGGAAGGCGGCGGGGAGGGTCTCGATGAGCATCGTCGTGCGCACGCACCCCGGGGGCAGGCCCAGGCCTTCCTCGATGGCGTCGAGGACGTCGTTCCACCAGCGGGCCTCCAGGTGGTGCTCCAGCTTGGGGAGGTAGAGGGCGGGCACCGCGCCCCGGGCCAGCTGGGCCGCGGCGTTGTGCCAGAGGAAGAGCCCCGCGTCGAAGAGGGGGGCGGGGACGGGCCTGCCGTCCACCAGCAGGTTCCGCTCGGGCAGGTGCAGGCCCCGGGGGCGCACCATGAGGGCGGCGGTCCGGGCCTCCATGGCGTAGCGCCGGCCGGAGGCGGGATCCACGTGCGCCAGGGTGCCGCGCACGGCCTCCGCCAGGTTGCGCTGGCCGTCCAGCAGGTTCTCCAGGGAGGGGGCCAGGCTGTCCTCGAAGTCGGCCATGTAGACCCGGGCGCCGCTGTTGAGGGCGTTGATGAGCATCTTCCGCTCGGGGGGACCGGTGATCTCGACCCGCCGGTCCAGGAGGACCTCGGGGAGGGGGGCCACCTTCCAGGCGCCGGCGCGGAGCTCCGCCGTTTCGGGCAGGAAGCCGGGGAGTTCGCCCCGGTCGAAGGCCTCCTGGCGGTGCCGGCGCTGTTCGAGCAAACGATCGAGCTCAGGCTGGAACCGGCGGACGAGGCTCGCGATGAAGTCCAGGGCGGCGGGGGTGAGGATGGGGGAATCATGACCGGAGGCCAGGGACACGCCTCCGAGGGTGGGGACTGACGTGTGGTTCATGATAGGGCTCCAGGGAGAATTGATCTCAGTCACAAATTGACTTAATCTGGGTCCCACGCAAGGGTTCCTTCATTTCCAGTCCGTTGATTTGTCATAAACGGCAAAGTCCACCTCCCCGGTTTTGTAAAACCTGTCAAAGGAGTGCCCATGCAGGACGCCACCCCGAACCGCCCGGCTCCCCGCCTAGGGGCCAAGGTCCGGGCCCTCCGCCGGCAGGAGGGCCTGACCCAGACGGACATGGCCCAGCGCCTGGGCATCAGCCCCAGCTACCTGAACCTCATCGAGGCCAACAAACGGCCGCTCACCGCCCCCCTCCTCATCCAGCTGGCGCAGGCCTTCAAGGTGGACTTCCGCACCTTCGCCCCCCAGGAGGACGTGCGGATGGCCGACGACCTCATGGAGGCCTTCGGCGATCCCCTCTTCGACAACCTGGACCTGCCCGCCGCCGAGGTCCGGGAACTGGCCCAGGCCTGCCCGAGCATCGCCCGGGCGGTCTTCCTCCTTTACCAGGCGCACCGGGAAGGGAGCCGTCGACTGGAGGCGCTGGCGGACCAGCTCAGCGACGGGCAGGGCTTCCCGCCCGCGGCCTCGCCCCTGCCCTCGGAGGCGGCGGGGGATTTCATCCAGCGGGCCATGAACCACTTCCCCGACCTGGAGGCCGCGGCGGAGGAGCTGTGGGAGCGCCACGGGCTGGACCAGGACATGCTCTACCTCAAGCTGGTGGACGCCTTCCGTTCCCGGGGGATCGCCGTGCGCGTGCACCGGGCCTCGGAGATGCCGGGCATCCTCCGCCGCTTCGATCCCCACGGGGGCTCCCTCAGCCTCTCCGAACTGCTGCCGCTGCGGAGCCGGGCCTTCCAGCTGGCCCACCAGTGGGCCCTCCTGGCCCTGGACGGGGTGCTGGACGGCCTGACCCGGGATCCCCTCCTGCCCGAGGGCGCGGCCCGGTCCATGGCGCGGGTCGCGCTGGCCAACTACTTCGCGGGGGCGGTGCTCATGCCCTACGGGCCCTTCCTCAAGGGGGCCCGGAACGCGCGGTACGACATCGAACTCCTGGCCCGACGCTTCCAGGTCAGCTTCGAGCAGGTCTGCCACCGCCTCACGAGCCTGCGAAGGCCCGGGGAGGAAGGCGTGCCCTTCCACTTCCTCCGCATCGACATCGCCGGGAACATCTCCAAGAGCTTCTCCGGCTCGGGCATCCGCTTCGCGCGCTATTCGGGCTGCTGTCCCCGCTGGAACGTCCACGCCTCCTTCCTGACGCCGGGGCTCATCCGGACCCAGATCAGCCAGATGCCAGACGGGGTCCGCTATTTCTGCATCGCGCGGACCCTCCAGAAGGACACGGGCGCCTACCGGGGCCAGCACGCCATGCAGGCCGTGGGCCTCGGCTGCGACATCGCCCACGCCCGGGAACTGATCTACGCGGACGGCCTGCTCCTGGACCAGCCCCCGGTGCCCATCGGGGTCACCTGCCGCCTCTGCGACCGCACCGACTGCGAGCAGCGCGCGTTCCCGCCGCTCCACCAGGGCATCCGGGTCCAGGAGGAGGTGAGGCGCAGCAGCTTCTTCGCGCACCTGGGCAAGGGCGATTGATCGCCCCGTAAGCGGATGGGCCTGCAATAATGCAACATCCAGAATCCCCTCCAGGCCCCCATGTCCGGTTCGAACAGCTTCACCAAGACCCTGGTCCGCGTCCTCCTGGCCGCGGCCCTGGGCTCGGGCGCCGCCGCGCAGGAGCCCGAGCCCCCCGGGATGCGTCCCGTGAAGGTCTTCCGGGAGGCCGAGGGCCTGCCCCAGATGGCCATCTACGCGCTCGCGGCGGACCGGGGCGGCCACCTCTGGGCGGGCACGATGGCAGGGATCGCCCGGTTTGACGGGCACCGGTGGCAGTCCGTGGAGGCGCCGCCCAACGGCTACGCCCTGATGGCGAACGCCAACGCCATGACCGGCACCTCGGACGGGGCCATGTGGGTGGGGACCCGCTTCCAGGGCATCCTCGAGTTCAAGGACGGCCGGTGCCGGGTCCACAACACGGCCACCGGGCTTCCGCTGGACAACGTCAACGCCGTGCTGGAGCGGTCCCGTCCCGACGCCCAGGGCAGGCCGGTGATCTACGCGGCGACCTACGGCAAGGGCCTCGCGGTCTTCGAGAACGGTGCCTGGCGGCAGGTCCCAGGGGACCTGCCTGACGGAAGGCTCCACTGCCTCTTCGAGCGGGACGGCGAGATCTGGGTGGGCACCCACAAGGGGATCTGGATCCTCGGGAGCACCGGCTGGCGCCCCTTCGAGGGGAACGGGGACCTGCCGGACGCGGTGGTGCGGTCCCTGGCCGAGACCCGGGACGCCCAGGGCGCCCGGACCCTGTGGATCGGGCTGGAGCGGGGCGGCCTCTGCGCCGTCCGCGACGGGCGGGTCACGATGCTCCCCCTCAAGGCCCGCACGGGCTGCGAAAGCGTGCGCTCCCTCCTGCCGGGTCCGGGCGGCAGCCTGTGGGTGGCCCTGTTCGGGGGCGGGCTGGTCCGCATCGACGGCGACCGGTGGGAGATCCTGAACACCCAGGCCGGCTTCCCCACGGACCACGTGCGGTCCCTGGCGACCACCCCGGGCGGTCCCGGCGGCACCACGCTGTGGGCGGGCCTGGACGGGAAGGGGGTGCTCCGCCTCCACCCCGGCGGGTGGCGGCGCTTCGAACTGCCCTGGAAGAAGGCCGACCAGCGGATCCAGTGCTTCGCGGAGACCCGCGATCCGGCAACGGGCCGCAGCGTCCTCTGGATGGGGCACCGGGCCCTGGCGCGGCTCCAGGACGGCGGCTGGAAGGTCTACCATCCCGACCCCGAGGACAAGGCGGACTCGGTGCGGGCCCTCTTCGCCTTCCCGGGGGGGCAGGACCTCCATTTCGGCAAGGGCCAGGATCTGGTGGTCTTCTCCAACGGGCGCTTCCGCGCTTGGACGGCAGCCGATGGCCTTCCCGCCGGGCAGATCCGGGTGCTCACCGGCGTCCAGGACGGGGCGGGACACCGGCAACTCTACATCGGGACGAGCCGGGGCCTGGCCGTCTGGGACGGACGGTCGGTGCGGGTCCTGGACCCGCCGCCGGGGGACCCGGAATGCGCGGTTCGGGCCCTGGCCGTGGACGGCCCGCGCCTGTGGGTCGGCACCGACCGGGGTCTGGCCTGCCTGGAGGCGGGGGCCTGGGTGCGGCCGCCGGGCCTGAACGGCCTGCCGTCCGTAGGCGTCCACGCCATCCTGCCCTTCCCCAGCCGGAGCGGCCGGGGCCTCCTGGTGGGCACCTTCGGCTCGGGGCTGTGGGTGCTGGAGGACGCGGACCGCACCTCGCCGCCCCAGTGCTTCAACACCCGGAACACGCCGGCGCTGCGCCACGACTTGATCTACGACATCGTCGCCGACGGCCAGGGCCGCTACCTGGTGGACGGTCCCCGCGGCGTGGCGCGCCTGGACCCCGCCGGCTGGGCCTGGGACACCTTCACGGTCGAGGACGGGCTGCCCGGGACCGAGTGCCTCAAGGGGGCGCTCTTCCGCGACGCCGCCGGCAGGGTCTGGATCGGCACCGAGGACGGTCCGGCCTGGGCCGATCCCCGCGAGATGCCCCCGGACCGGACGCCCAAGGCGCTGGTGCTGGAATCGGCCACCGCCGGGGGCGCTCCGATCGGGCCCGGGGCGGGCCTGCCCCACGACGTCCGGGACGTGATCTTCTCCTTCCGGCTCCTGACCGGCCACCGGGAGCGGGACAGCCTCTTCCGGACCCGGCTCGCCGGGCTCCAGGACGCGCCGGGCGAATGGTCCCCGGAACCCGCCGCCCACTTCACGAGCCTGCCCTCCGGCGCCTACACCCTGGAGGTCTGGGGACGCGACTACGCGGGCAACGAGACCGGGCCGCTCCGGTTCAGCTTCCGGGTCGCGCGGCCCTGGTGGAACCGGCCCTGGGCATGGGTCCTCTACGCCGCCGCCGCCGCCGCCGCGGTGCAGGGGCTCCTGATGCTGCGCACCCGCCTCCTGGCGGACCGCAACCGGGACCTGGAGGCCCGGGTGGCCGAGGCCACCGACGAGATCCGCCGTCAGCAGGAGGAGGCCGAGGCCCTCAACCGCGAGCTCATCCAGCTCAACCTGGAGAAGAACAAGCTCCTGGGCATCGCAGCCCACGACCTGCGCAGCCCCCTGAACACCATCAGCCTCGTCTCCGAGGGGCTGGTCACCGGCGACCTGATGGATTGCCCGCCCGATCTGCAGCCCTGGATCCGGAAGATCTCCACTTCGGCCCGGCACATGACCGAGCTGATCGGCGCCTTCCTGGACGTGGCCGCCCTGGAGAGC
Organism: Mesoterricola sediminis; assembly: GCF_030295425.1. Classification (NCBI taxonomy): domain Bacteria; kingdom Pseudomonadati; phylum Acidobacteriota; class Holophagae; order Holophagales; family Holophagaceae; genus Mesoterricola; species Mesoterricola sediminis. The sequence goes on from NZ_AP027081.1 coordinate 1,993,862, forward strand.
GGCCGGCTGCTGCCGAAGCCCGCGGCCGTGCCGGTCGCCGAAGTCCTGGAACCGCTGGCGAGCCTCTTCCAGCCCCGGCTGGACGCCAAGGGGCAGCACCTGCGGATCGAGGCCGGGGAGCCGGGGTGCCGGGTGCTGGCCGACCCCAGCCACCTGCGGCAGATCCTCGACAACCTGCTCTCCAACGCCTCCAAGTTCTCCCCTGCCGGGGCCGACCTGGGCCTCGGCGCGCGGCGGTCGGGGGCCCTCGTCCTGTTCGAGGTCGCGGACCAGGGCCCGGGCCTGAAGGACGAGGACCAGGCCAAGCTGTTCCGCCGCTTCGCCAAGCTCTCCGCGCGCCCCACCGCCGGTGAGGCCTCCTCCGGCCTGGGCCTCTCCATCGTCAAGCAGCTGGTCGACGCGAACCACGGCCGGATCTGGGCCGAGAACCTCCCCGCGGGGGGCTGCGTGTTCCGGGTGGAGATGCCGGCGGCCGACTTTCCTGAGCGCGATGGTCGGGGTTGAAAATAATTTCAGGCATTTGAAAAAAATTGATTGAGACTGCGGCCCCCCGCATACTTGAGGGATCCCCCATCCGGGCTGTCCCCTGCCATCCGAGGTGCCGCATGGATCACAACGTCGTGGGCAAGAGCGTCCGAAGGCTGGACGCCGTCGCCAAGGTCACGGGCCGGGCCCAGTACACGGACGACTTCCACGAGCGCGACATGCTCGTGGGCAAGGTCCTGCGCAGTCCCCACGCCCACGCGCTGGTGAAGCGCATGGACACGAGCAGGGCCAAGGCCCTGCCGGGCGTGGTCGCCGTCATCACCCCCGACGACCTGCCGAAGATCAAGTTCGCCACCGCCGGCCACCCCTGGTCCCTGGATCCCGGTCACCGGGACGTCGAGGACCGGCTGATCCTGGCGGACAAGGCCCGCTTCGTGGGCGACGCCGTCGCCGCCGTGGTGGCCGAGGACGCCCTCACCGCGGAGAAGGCCCTCAAGCTCATCGAGGTCGAGTGGGAGGTGCTTCCCCACGTGCTCACAGCCGAGGACGCGATGAAGGAGGGGGCGCCCCTCATCCACGAATCCCGGCCGGGCAACGTCGTGAGTTCCTTCGGCGTCCAGTTCGGGGACATCGAGGCGGAACTGCGCGGGGCCGACCACGTCATCGAGGGCGACTACGAGACGAGCATCGTCCAGCACTGCCACATCGAGTCCATGAGCGCCTTCGCCTACGTGGACACCGACGGCCGCGTGGTGGTCAACTCCTCCACCCAGATCCCGCACATCGTGCGCCGGATCGTCGCCCAGTCCCTGGGCCTGCCCTGGGGGCGCGTCAAGGTGGTCAAGCCCTACATCGGCGGCGGCTTCGGCAACAAGCAGGACGTCTGCGTGGAACCCCTCGCCGCGGCCATGAGCCTGGCCGCCCACGGCCGGCCCGTGCGCTACTGCCTCACCCGGGAGGAGGTCTTCATCGACACCCGCACCCGGCACGCCATGAAGCTCCACCTGAAGACGGCCGTGACCCGGGACGGCGAGCTCCGCGGCATCCACGTCCAGGTCCTGAGCAACACGGGGGCCTACGCCAGCCACGGCCATTCCATCGCGATGTCGGCGGGCGGCAAGTTCAGGCCCCTCTATGACTTCAAGGCGATCAAGTACGAGCCCCGGACCGTCTACACGAACCTGCCGGTGGCCGGCGCCATGCGGGGCTACGGCACGCCCCAGATCTTCTTCGCGCTGGAGAGCCACCTGGACGACATCGCCCGCAAGCTGGGCATGGACCCGGTCGCCCTCCGCCTCAAGAACCTCATCCAGGTCGGGCACCAGGATCCGCTCACCCGGAACGTGGTGCGCTCCTTCGGCATCCCCGAGTGCATCCGGAAGGGGATGGAGGCCATCCGCTGGGAGGAGAAGCGCAAGGCCCTGGGGCGCCAGGACGGCCCCGTCCGCAAGGGCCTGGGCATGGCCCTCTTCGCCTACGCGTCGGGGACCCACCCCGTCGCCCTGGAGCTGGCGGGGGCCCGCATCGTCATGAACCAGGACGGCTCCGTCACCCTGCAGGTGGGCGCGACGGAGATCGGGCAGGGCAGCGACACGGTCTTCGCGCAGATCACCGCCGAGGTCCTGGGGCTCCCCGTGGACATGGTGCACGTAGTCACCACGCAGGACACCGACGTGGCCCCCTGGGACTCGGGCGCCTACGCCTCCCGCCAGACCTTCGTCACCGGCATCGCCGTCCGGAAGGCGGCCCTGGAGGTCCGGGCCAAGGTGCTCCAGGTGGCCGCGCGCCGCACGGGGCTGAACCCCGACGAGATGGACCTGAGGGACCGGAAGGTGGTGGAGACCTCGCTTGGCCGGGAGGTCTGCGCCCTCGAGGACGTGGCCATGGACGCCTTCTACGACCGGATCCTCGCCGCGCCCATCACCAGCGACACCAGCGCCAACGTCCGCATCAACGCCATGAGCTACGGCGCCACCTTCGTGGAGGTGGACGTGGACACGGAGACGGGCAAGGTCGAGGTCGCCGAGATCTGGAACGTCCACGACAGCGGCACCATCATCAACCCGCGTCTGGCCGAGGGCCAGGTCCACGGCGGGGTCAGCATGGCGCTGGGCTACGCGCTGCTCGAGCAGATGCTCTTCGACCCCCAGACCGGGAAACCCCTCAACAACAACCTGTTGGACTACAAGCTGCCCACCCTCCTGGACACCCCGAAGATCAACGCCGCCTTCGTCGAGACCTACGACGCGGCCGGCTCCTTCGGCGCCAAGAGCCTGGGCGAGTGCCCGGTGATCTCCCCCGCGCCCGCCGTGCGCAACGCCGTGCTGGACGCCACGGGGGTCGCCTTCCACCGGATTCCCCTTTATCCCCAGGCGGTCTTCGAGAAATTCCGGGAGGTTGGGCTGACCGCCCAGAGGAGCGTGGAGCATGTTTGACATCTGCGAACTGCATGAGCCGGCCACCCTCCGGGAGGCCAAGGAACGGCTCCAGGCCGCGCCGGACCTCCGGGTCGTGGCGGGGGGCACCGACGTCCTGATCCGCCTCCAGCACGGCCACCTCGCCGGGGCGGGCCTGCTGAGCCTGCGCCGCGTGCCGGGGCTGGACGCCATCCGGATGCTGGACGACGGCACCCTGGAGGTGGGCGCCATGGCCCCCTTCACCCGGATCTTCGAGGATCCCCTCGTGCGGGCCCACGCGCCGGTCCTGGCCGAGGCCTCGGTGTCCATGGGCGGGCCCCAGATCCGCAACGTGGCGACGATCGGCGGCAACATCTGCAACGGCGCCGTCAGCGCGGACAGCGCCAGCACCCTCTTCGCCCTGGACGCCCTCCTGCGCCTGGAGACGCTGGAGGACGCGCGCGTCATTCCCATCGCCGACTTCTACGCGGGTCCCGGCAAGGTCAACCTTCGCCCGGGCGAGCTGCTGACGGCGGTGCTGATCCCGCGCGAAGGCTACGCCGGCATGGGCGGGCACTACATCAAGTACGCCATGCGGAAGGCCATGGACATCGCCACCCTCGGCGTCGCGGCCCTGGCCAAGGTCCGGGAGGGCCGCTTCGTGGAGCTCCGCATCGGGCTCGGCGTCGCGGCGCCCGTGCCGATCCGCTGCGCCGAGGCGGAAGCCTGGGCCCCGGGGAAGCAGGTCACCCTGGACACCCTGGCGGAGATCGCCGCCCTGGCGGTGAAGCCCTCCCGGGCCCGCACGTCCTGGAGGGCCTCCAAGGACTACCGGGAGCACCTGATCGAGGTCCTCGTCCAGAGGGCCGTGGCCGAGGCCGTGAAACGCGCGGGGGACTGCTGTGCTGACTAGGAACAACGCCGGAACGGCAACCCTGAGGAAGATCTCGTTCACCGTCAACGGGAGGCCCGTCGCCATCGAGATCGACGTGCGGGAATCGCTCCTGGACGTCCTCCGCGACCGGCTCGAGTACACGGGCGTCAAGCAGGGCTGCTCCGTGGGCGAGTGCGGGGCCTGCACGGTCCTCATCGACGGGACGCCCGTCAACAGCTGCATCTACCTGGCGGCCTGGGCCGACGGGAAGGAGGTCCGGACCATCGAGGGCATCGCCCAGGACGGCCAGCTGTCGCCGGTCCAGGAGGCCTTCGTGGACGAGGGCGCCATCCAGTGCGGCTTCTGCACCCCCGGGGTCGTCCTGTCCGCCACGGCCATGGTCGAGAGCGGGAAGCGCTTCACCCACGCCGAGGTCCGGCGGGAACTGAGCGGGCACCTGTGCCGCTGCACGGGCTACCAGAAGATCGTGGACGCCGCGGAGCGCGCCCTGCGGGAAGCCAAGCAGCTGGACGAATAGGCGGTCATGGCCCGATCCCAGCTTTCCACCGGGGGCCGGATTTGGGATCCTGGAAGCACGATGGCATTCAGGACCACCAAGGCTTTCGACTGCTTCATGGCCGGACTCGACCCCGCGGCCCGGGAACGGGCCGCGGGGGAGCTCGAGGCCCAGGTACGGGCCCTGGGGGCGCTCCCGCCCGGGCCGGATCGGGCCCGGGAACTGCACCGGCGGGTGGACGCGGCCCAGGCGCGCTTCGCCGCCCTGAGGCCGGACGTGGCCTCCCGGGTCCGCTGCGGCAAAGGCTGCGCCCACTGCTGCCGCGTGTGGGTGGGCGTCACCCGGGAGGAGGCGGCGCTCCTGGCCCGACGGGTGGAGGCCGGGACCGCCGTGCCGGATCCGCGCCGGCTGCGGGCCCAGCAGGCCTGGACGTCCCCCTCGGACTTCATGGGGAAGGACCCGGCCGACGCGGCCTGCGTCTTCCTGGACGGGGCGGGGGCCTGCGCGGTCCACGCGGACCGGCCCGCCATCTGCCGCGCGGTGCTCGTGGCCAGTGATCCGGAGCTCTGCCGCCTCGGCGACGCCGCGAGCCGGGTCACGGCGGTGCTCAACCCCTACGTCGAGGTCCTCGTCTCGGCGGCCCTCACCCTCGACGGGGAGGACGCCCCGGCCCCGGGGCGGCACCTCGCCCACGAACTCGCTCGCCTGTTAGGAGACACGCCATGATTCCGCTGCCCTGGGACCTCCTGCCGGGCCGGAACCAGCGGCTCCGCCTCCTCGCGCACACCCGCCAGATCCTGGCGGTGATGCTGCCCCTGGGCGCCCTGGTGGGCTTCCTCGTCGGCCTCGCCCTGAAGGGGCTGGACGCCCTGGAGCCGCGCATCGCGAACACCGCGGGCCATGCGTGGCCGGCCCTGGCCCTGCCGGCGGTGGGCCTCCTCCTCAACGCCTTCTGGCTGCGGGGCACGGGCATCGGCGAGGTGAGCCTCTTCAACGACCTGGATCTCGCTCGGCGGGACCCCTACCAGGTCTTCCCCTTCCACCGCTCCATCGGCAAGGTGGTGGGCTGCGTGCTCACGATCGGCTTCGGCGGCAGCGCGGGGGTGGAAGGCCCCGGAAAGTGGTTCGGCGCGGCCGTGGGCCTCCAGTGCCACCGGGTGCTCCGCTTCCTGTCCTCCAGGGCGGGCGTCGTGCGCCGCCTGGCGAGGCCTCCCATCGTCATGGTGCGGGGCGGGGCCGCGGCCGCCCTCGCGGCGGTGTTCCGCGCCCCCCTTTCGGGGGCCCTCATGGCGGCGGAGCACGACGGGCGCCTCGCCGCGGGCTCCACCCTGCCGTGCCTGGTCTCGGCGGCCACCGGCTACTTCTTCTTCACCCGCGTCATGGGCACGCGGCCCCTCCTGCCGATCCCCGGCGCCTATCCCTTCGCCCTGCGGGGGCGGGAGATCCTCTGGGCCCTGGTCCTGGGCCTGATGTGCGGGTTCGCCGCCACGCTGTACCTGTGGCTGCGGGAGCAGCTGGGCCGGATCCTGGCGCGGCATCCGCTGCCCCTGCGGGCCCTGGTCGCCGGCATCGGCCTGACCCTCCTGGCCCTGCCCAGCCACCTCCTGTGGCACGGCTTCCCGGTCACCCAGGGCGGCGGCCTGGACATGGTGCGCCATCTGGTGCAGGGGGAGACGCTCCCGGCCGAGGCGGTGGCCTTCCTGGCCCTCAAGCTCGCCGCCACCGCCCTGACCTTCGCGGGCGGCGGCATCGGCGGCCTCTGGCTGCCGTCCCTGGCCATGGGGGCCGCCGTCGGCGCCGCCTTCGACGCCTGGGTGGGCCTGGGCCAGACCGGCTACTTCACCCTACTGGGCGCCGCCTCCGTGGCCGGGGCGACCCACGGCACCCTCCTGGTGCCCGTGGTCTTCCTGGCCGAGACGACGGGCCAGACCATGCTCGTGGTGCCCGCGCTGCTGGGGACGACGGTCTCGTACCTGGTGGCCCGGGAAGGCTCCTAGTTCAGGCCGATCGAATCACCTCGAATCACCTCGAATCACCGGGACGGCCTTGTTCCGATCCTTCGTGCTGGCGAGGGTGAGTAGAAAACCTCGGCGCACTCGGCGTACGGGCTCTTTACTTGCCCTTGCCGTTGCGAAGGTTTGGGACACGATCGTTCCTGTGATTCGATCTACCTGCACTAGCACTACTGTGTCAATAATCAAGCGCATTGGCCCCTCCCGCACGCCGGGCAACAGGATAGAGAGCGAATCAGAATTCGCTCAAGGCGCCTGCGCAGCGTCGTGATTGAGTAGGGCGAATGGCGTTCAGGCCGGAACGGGCCCATGTCCTCTAGGAAGGGGTCTGGCTCCTGGGGGTGCATGGACGAACTCAAAGATGGATTGGATCGTAGGGGGGGAAAGGCGGCTACGTTCCGCCACGATGAAGGCATAAGTGGCGGCGCATAGGCTCAGGTGGTGGTGAAGGCCCCTCCATCCGCGACCTTCGTAATGATCTAGGCCAAGCTCGTCCTTCATTTCTTGGTAGTCCCGTTCGATTCTCCAGCGGAGCTTTGTTGTTCTGACGAGTTGGGCAATCGGTGTATTGCTGGGAAGGGTGGAGAGCCAGTATTTCGTCGGCTCAGCCTCTTTCTCGGGCCATTCGATGAGAAGCCACTCCTCTGGGCGCAATTCTGCTTTCTCGTATCCCCTCCTCGCAGAATGAACGCGCAGCGCCACGAATCGAGATTCCATGAGACCGCGAGTGCCCTCTCCCCAGACCACCCGCTGCCAATCCTTTTTCGGCGTGCTTTCCGCCAAGGCTTTAACGGAGACGGGCTGGTGCTCATCATCGCGGCGCAGATTCTGTCCTGGACGCCCCTTTCCGCCACGCCCTCTCGCCGGCAGAGGGGCATTTCCATTAGCCCATACCAAAGCTGTTTTCGCGATGCCTACGGCATAGACCAAATTGCGCTCGGATAACGCTTCACGAAATGCGCCGCAGTCTCCATATCCAGCATCCGCCAACACGGGGAGGTCGGGGACCTGATCCTGTCTTTGGGCATCGATCAGCGCCAACGCTATCTGCCACTTGGGCATGAACACGACTTCCTTTGGAACCCCAGCCCCATCACGCCGGTCCCGGTCATTCGCCCAGGCTTCTGGAAGGTACAGGCGGAAACCCACCGGCACGCTGGCCCAGCGAGAGGCCATGGACAAGCTGACCACGTTCTGGCAATTGGCCGTCTTTCCGAATGGACCGCAATACTGGTGGCCAACTCCGACTGAATGCGTTCCTTTTTTCGGGAATGCAGTGTCGTCAACGATCCACGCCTCGATAGGCCCTTGGATTTCCATGGCCTCGCGGGCATAGGACCTGACAACACGAAGAACTGCTTCATCGCTCCAGGACGCTTGGGCCACCAAGTGATGCAGGGACTGGTGCCGAGCCTGAACGTGGGCCGGATCCAACCTGGCAGCCATTGGCTCGATGCTCTTTCTGTCTCCCGGAAGAATCAAGCCCTGACAATACAACGTCAAAGGAGCCCGCCGATCGGCATGGCCAACAGCCTTAACTAACTGATCAGCGTATGCATCAAACCGCGCCCGACTTTCGATGGATTCGCTCATAGATAGCCCCACCTTAGAACATAGGCAGGACGTTCTGCTCGTCAAGCTTTATGACACAGTAGTGCTAGGCTGTGTTCGGAATCTATAGATTAGATAAATAGTTGACTTGTACTCATACGTAAAGGCTCGTACACCACGAATTTTCCTGGGGTAACGATGCCGAGACGTTTCCTGACCGATGCCATGTGGGCAAAGCTTGAACCGCTCCTTCCGCCAGAGCGTGGAGGGATGGGGCGATCCCGTCACCCCAACCGTCCCATGGTGGAGGCGATCCTGTGGAGGCACAGGACTGGGGCGCCGTGGAGGGACCTGCCGGAGGAATTTGGACCTTGGAGAAGCGTGTACACGCGATTTGAGGCCTGGACCAAGCGCGGCGTGTGGCAAAGGATCCTGGAGTTCCTGCGCAAGGAAGCCGACCTGGAGTGGGTCATGCTGGATGGCACCATCATTCGCGCTCATCAACCTTCAGCAGGCAAAAGGGGGGGCTCTGGAACCAGGCGCTCGGACGATCTCGGGGTGGATGCTCGACCAGGATCCATTTGATCTGCGATGCCCACGGTAATCCTTTGGATTTCCTGGTCACTCCGGGGCAAGCCCATGAAAGCCGGTCTGCTGAAGGATTGCTGTGCGGTTGGCAGGCAGAGTACGGGTTCGGAGATCGGGCCTACGATGGGAACCCGGTAAGGAAGGCGATCGAGGCCATGGGTGCGACAGCCGTCATCCCACCTCATCCCCGGCGCAAGAATCCGGCGGCCTGGGACTCACACCTATACAAGGCCCGCCATGCCATCGAGCATGGGTTCGCCAAGCTCAAACAGTTCAGGGCGCTGGCCACCAGGTTCGACAAAACGGCGCGAAGTTTCTCAGCCCAGGTGGCTTTGGCCTGCATCGTGATCTGGCTGAGGCTATGAGCGGAGGGTGACAAGCGTTCCGGATCCTCATTGATCCTATGAAACGCGGAGGCGCGGAGGATCTCGCAGAGGGTCGCGGAGGAAAGCGCTCCTGGAACCTGCCCCTGGATATCGAGTGGAGGGGGCTTGTGGTTGAGCGGGCCTACCGGCTGGATTTGCTGGTTGACGACCTCGTGGTCGTGGAGGCTAAGGCGGTCGAGAAACTGATGGATGCCCACTTCGCGCAACTGAACACCCAGCTGCGTTTCAGCGGAATGGAGGTCGGCCTGCTCCTCAATTTCCATCAGTGGCCTTTCAAAGACGGTGGAATCAAGCGGGTGATACATCCAAGGGCTTGATCCTTTCTCCGCGAGCCTCAGCGAGATCCTCCGCGCCTCCGCGTTCCAATAGGATGCTGCGAATGCGCGGCGCCATCAGGCACTGCAGCACAGACTCACTATTCCAGCTCCTTCATGCTCCGGCACGGATGGGTATTAGCCATTACTATCCTAGATTACGAACACACCCTAGTAGAGGAACATGGGTTTCCCCTCGACATGCCGGACCTTGGGGCGGTAGTTCTCCTTGTCGTAGAGTTCGGCGACGTCCACGCGCTTGAGGCCCTGGGTGATGGTCGACATGGGGACGCTGGTGTAGGTGCCGTTGCGCAGGGCCACGAGGCGGTTGCGCTCGCCGCCCTTGATGATGTTGATGGCGACGTTGGCGAAGTTGACGGCGACCATGAGGTCCAGGCTGTCGGGGGCCCCGGAGCGCATGAGGTAGCTCACCTGCTGGTTGAGCACGTCCTGGCCGGTGAGCTTCTTCATGGCCTCGCCCAGGATGTGGCCGATGCCGCCGAGCTTCTTGTGGCCGTAGGCGTCCTCCTCCCCGTACTCCACGGGGACGCCACCGGCCATGTGGGCGCCCTCGCTCACGGTGATCATGGCGTAGTTGCTGGGGTTGTTCCGCTTGTCGGACATGATCTTCTCGGCGACCCTCACGGGGTCGAAGGGGACCTCGCTGATGAGGGCCCGGTCGACGCCGGCGAGGTACGAGGCGAGAAGGGAGGTCTCCCCGGAGTTCCGGCCGAAGAGCTCCACGATGGCGATGCGCTCGTGGGAGCCCGCGGAGGTGCGGAGCTGGTGGATGAACTCGACGCTCCGGGTGACGGCGGTGGAGAAGCCGATGCAGTAGTCCGTCCCGAAGATGTCGTTGTCCATGGTCTTGGGGATGGCGACGGTGGAGACGCCCTCCTGGTGCATCCGCTCGCCGTACGACAGGGTGTCGTCCCCGCCGATGGGGATGAGGATGTCGATGCCCAGGTGCTCGATCACCTTGAGGACGTGATCGGTGAAGTCGAAGGGCCCCTGCTGGTCGAGCTCGATCCGGCCCTTGAGGAAGTCGGGGACGTCCTTGAGGCGGACCTTGGCGGGGTTGGTGCGGCTGGTGTGGAGGAAGGTGCCGCCGGTGCGGTCCACGGTGCGCGTGTTCAGCTTGTCCAGCGTCATCACGCAGCGGAAGTGGGATTCGGGGTCGTCCAGGTTGTATTCCAGGAGGCCCGCCCAGCCCCGGCGGATGCCGAGGACCTCGAAGCCCTCCTCGTTGGCGCGCTGGACGAGCATCTTGATGCAGGGATTCAGGCCGGGGACATCGCCTCCGCCGGTCAGGACGCCGATGCGCATGGGTCGCCTCCTCGAGAGCCTATGCTACCCGTTCACGTGGCGGAGGGTGGCCTCCGGATACCGGAGCCCGGCGGCGGCCCCCATGGGGAGGATCGCCTCGAGGCCCGCCAGGTCCTCGGGGGTCAGCCGGAGGTCCAGCGCCGCCACGTTCTGGGCCAGGTGGGCCCGCTTCGTGGTGCCGGGGATGGGCACGATGTCCTCGCCCTGGGCCAGCACCCAGGCCAGGGCCAGCTGTCCGGCCCCCACGCCCCGGGCCGCGGCCAGGCGCTCCACCTCGGCCACCAGGGCCAGGTTGCGCCCGAAGTTCTCGCCCTGGAAGCGGGGGGCGTTCCGCCGGTAGTCGCCCTCGGGCAGGTCCTCGGGGCGCTTGAACCGGGCCGTCAGGAAGCCCCGGCCGAGGGGGCTGTAGGCCACGAAGGTGACGCCGAGCTCGCGGCAGGCGGGGAGGATCTCCGCCTCGGGGTCGCGGGTCCAGAGGGAGTACTCGGTCTGCAGGGCGGCGATGGGATGGACGGCGTGGGCCCGGCGGAGGGTCGCGGGGGAGGCCTCGGACAGGCCGAGGAAGCGCACCTTGCCCGCCGCCACCAGGTCGGCCATGGCCCCCACGGTCTCCTCGATGGGCACGGTGCGGTCCACCCGGTGCTGGTAGTAGAGGTCGATGACGTCCACGCCGAGGCGGCGCAGGCTGGCGTCGCAGCAGGCCTTGACGTAGTCGGGGCGCCCGTTCACGCCCAGGAAGGCCCCGTCCTCCCCCCGCACGTTGCCGAACTTGGTGGCCAGCACCACCTCCCGCCGGCGGCCCCGGATCGCGCGGCCCACCAGCTCCTCGTTGGTCCAGGGGCCGTACATGTCCGCGGTGTCCAGGAAGGTGACGCCCAGGTCCAGGGCCTGGTGCAGGGTGGCCACGGATTCGGCTTCGTCCGCCCCCTTGTAGAACTCGCTCATGCCCATGCACCCCAGGCCGAGGGCCGAAACCCGCAGGCCGGTGCGTCCAAGCGCTCGCATTTCCATGGGATCCTCCGGGATTCGCGCGAGCAGCATAGCAAAAAGGCAGCTCATTAAGACTTTAATGGATACACTGGGGGCTTCCGGGAGGTGGGGGATGGCGCTCGCTCGGTCCAGGATCACAGCGCAGGGACAGGTGTCCGTGCCAGCGGCGGTCATGCGCAAGTTCGGGCTGGCGCCGGGGGATTACATCGACTGGGAGGGCCGGGACGGCCAGCTGCAGGTTCGCAAGGTCGGCGCCTTCTCCCTGGGCGATGTGGCCACGGCCCTGGGCATCCAGGAGGGCGTCCTCCACAAGACGGGGCCGGAGCTGCTGGAAGGGGTCAAGGAACGCATGAGGCGGCGCCATGCGCTCCGTTGACGCCTCCCTCCTCGTGGCGGCCCTCGCGGGCGGCCCCGGCGGCGCCGCCGCCGAGGCCTTCATCCGGACCGAGGGGCCGGTGTGGATCTCCCAGGTGGTGCTGGCCGAGGCGGTGCGGGTCCTGGAGGGGGGCTACGGCCGCACCCGGGACCAGCTGGGGCTGGCCCTGGAGCGGCTGCTGGACAACCGGGACCTGGTCGTGGACGAGCCCGGCTCCGCCCGGGCGGCCCTGGCCCTCTACCGGCAGGGCCTGGATTTCGAGGACGCCCTGGCCCTGGAGACGGCGCGGCGGGCGGGTCATCTGCCCATGGCCACCCTGCGGACGGCCCTGGGGGGCGTTGCGGGCGCCTTCATCCCTGGGGCATAGTGGGGACATCAGGAGGACCCATGCGAATCCGTGCCCTGGCCCTGGCCCTGGCGGCCGTCTCCGCCTTCGCCGCCAACCCCAAGGTCAAGTTCACCACCACCCTCGGCGCCTTCACCGTGGAGCTGGCCCCGGAGGCCGCCCCGAAGACCGTCGAGAACTTCCTCGGCTATGTGAAGAGCGGCCACTACAAAGGCACCACGTTCCACCGGGTCATCTCCAAGTTCATGATCCAGGGCGGCGGGATGACCAAGGACGGGGTCGAGAAGCCCACCCGGAAGCCCGTGGAGAACGAGGCCCGGGCCTCCAAGGAGAAGGGCCTCCTCAACGTGCGGGGCTCCCTCGCCATGGCCCGCACCCGGGACCCCCACAGCGCCACGGCCCAGTTCTTCGTGAACGTGGTGGACAATCCCTTCCTGGACAGCCCCGGGCAGGACGGCTGGGGCTACTGCGTCTTCGGCAAGGTGGTCGAGGGCATGGAGACGGTGGACAGGATCAAGGCCGTCAAGACCCTCCCCGGCGACCGCCCGGAGACCCCCGTGGTCATCACCGACGCGCGCATCGAGGGCGCCCCCGCCCCGGCGAAGAAGGCCCCGGGGAGGAAGCGCAAGTAGGGTCGGGGCTCAGGCCCCTTCCAGGCGGAACCGGCTGACGGAGGCCCGCAAGGTCTCCGCGAGCCGGGCCAGGTCGTTGGAGGCGTTGCGGATCTCGGCCACGCCCCGGGCCGAGGCCTGGGACGAGCTCCGCACCACCCCCACGCTGCCGGCCACGTCGGCGACGGCCGCCGAAGCGCCCTGGCCGCTGGTGGCCATGCTGGCGGTGCCGCCGGCCAGGGCCCGCATGCGCCCGGCGATCCCCCGCACGCCCAGGACCGCGTCCTGGAGGTTCCGGCTCAGCTCCTGGGCCCCCAGGGTCACCTCCCGCAGGTTGTGGCTGACCGCCCGGGCCCCCTCGGCCACGTCGGTGACGCTGCGGGCCACCTGGCCGGCGCTGCCCGCGGCCTGGCCCACGTTGCGGGCGATGATGGCCGTGCTGGTGTGCTGCTCCTCCACGGCCGAGGCGATGCTGCCGGAAATCCCGGCGATGCGCTCGATCACCCGGACCACGTCGCCGATGGCCTGGACGGCCCTGTCGGTGCTCTCCTGGATGGCGGCGATGCGGGTGCCCACCTCGTCGGTGGCCTGGGCGGTCTGCTTGGCCAGGGCCTTCACCTCCCCGGCCACCACGGCGAAGCCGCGGCCGGCCTCCCCGGCGCTGGCGGCCTCGATGGTGGCGTTGAGGGCCAGGAGGTTCGTCTGGTCGGCGATGCCCTTGATCAGGTCGACGACGGAGCCGACCTGCCGGGCATGGTCGCCAAGGCGGGCCATTTGGCCGGCGGCGGTTTCGGCGGCCCCGGTGGCTTCGGCGGCGATGCCGGCGGCGGACGCGGCGTTGCCGGCCACGGCCTGGAGGCTCGCCTCCATCTCCCGGATGGCGGAGGCCACCGAGTCCACGGCCCCGGTCATGGTCCCCGTGGAGTCGGAAATGGCGTTCATGTGCTCGGAGATGCGGCGGACCGAGCCGTCCACGGTGGCGAGGCTCACGCTCATCTCCTCCACCGCGGCCCCGGCGGAATCCAGGCGGCTGTTGACCTGTTCGGCCCCCGTGGCCACGCCGTCGGCCTGCTCCCGGATGGCCTCCACGCCGCCGGCCAGATCCTTCACACCGGTGCTGGCCTCCCGGACGCCGGCGGAGGCCCGGTCGGCCTGGGCCAGCAGCTCCTCGGCGTTGCCGGCGATGACGGCGGCGCTGGTGGAGAGTTCCTCGGAGGCGGCGGCCAGGGTGTGGGAGGCCCGGGCGATCTCCTGGAGGGTGTCCGCCAAGCGGGCGATGGACTGGTTCATGGCCTCGCTGAGGCCCCGGTAGTCGCCCAGGTAGGCGCCCTCCACCCGCTGGGTCAGGTCGCCCCCCTGGAGGGCCCCGACGACCCGGATCACGTCCTGGATGGGTTCCACCACGGCGTCGAGGGTGGCGTTGAGGCCCAGGAGCAGGCCCCGATAGGCGCCGGCCAGGTCCCCGGGCTCGGCCCGCACCTGGAGGCGGCCCTCCCGGGCCGCGGCGATGATGCGCTCCATCTCCGTCACCAGGAGGGCGATGGAGGCCACGCAGGTGTTGAGGTTGTCCTTGATGTCGTTGAAGTCGCCCCGGTAGTCGGCGGTGATGGGCGGGGGGATCTCCCCGCGGGAAAGGCGGCCGACGGTGGCCGCGGCCACGTGGAGCGGACCGATGACCGCGTCCAGGCAATCGTTGACCCCCTGGACGATGCGCCGGAAGTCCCCCTGGTGCCGTTGGGCGTCGGCCCGGACCGACAGGCGGCCTTCGACCCCGGCCCGGCTCAGGGTGCCCGCGTCCTCGACGAGGGCCTGGACGGCGTCGATGCAGCGGTTCAGGCTGTCCCGCAGGGCGGCGAAATCGCCGGGGTAGTCCTGGGTGATGCGCGGGGGCACGTCCCCCTTGGAGATGCGGTCCACATACCGGGCCGCCACGTCCAGGGGGCCGAGGAAGGCGTCCAGGCAGTCGTTGACGCCCTGGACGATGCGGCGGAAATCCCCCTGGTGGCCCTGGACGTCCGCCCGGGCCGAAAGGCGCCCCTCCACGCCGGCCCGGCTGAGCATGCCGGCGTCCCGCACGAGGGCGTTGACGGCGTCGATGCAGCGGTTCAGGTTGCCCCGCATCTCCTCGAATTCGCCGTAGAAGGTCGCCTCCACCCGCGGGGGGATGTCCCCCGCGGAAAGGCGCTGGAGGGCGGCGTCGCAGACGGCGAGGGGCCGCACGATGTCCCGGGCGAAGCGGGCCGCCAGGACCACGGACAGGCCGAGGGCCAGGACCATGATGCCCACCGCCAGGGCCAGCTGCTGGAAGGCCTGGGCACGGGCGGCCTGGACCCGGGTCCGGAGGTCGGCGCCCAGGCGGTCCTCCACCGCCTTGAGCGCGTCGATGCGCGCCGTGGCCGCGCTGAACCAGCGGGCGGGATCCGCGCCGGGTCCGCCCAGGGCGCCGCCGGCGAAGGCCAGGGCGCGGTACCGTGCCACCTCGGCGGCGAAGGACCCGGCGAGGCAGGTGTCCAGGTAGGCCTGCTGGCCGGGATCCGCCAGGGTCCGCACGGTGAGGAGGCCCGCGGTCTGCTGGCCCACGAGGGTGGCGAAGCGCTGGAAGAGGCCCTCCTGGAAGCGTCCGGCCGTGAGGGCGGAATTGAGGGTCGCGCGCTCGATGCCGGCGTCCTCCTTGACGCGCATGAGCTGGAGGTAGGTCTGGGCCGCGGTGTACAGCCCCAGGTCCCGGGTGCCCCGGGGGATCTCCTCCACGACGCCCAGCAGGGCGCCGATCAGGCCTGAGTAGTTGGCCAGGTGCTCGGGCACGGGCACCGCACGGTCATCGGCCCGGCGTCTCCAGGCCGCCAGGTCCGCCAGGCGGGCCTCGGCGAGCCGCATCTTCTCGGCGACGGCGGGGGCGGAGAGGCCGGATTCCCGGGCGGCGGAGGCCAGCCGGCGGAGGGCCTCGTCCGCTTTCTCCCGGGCGGCGGTCTTTTCCGGCCCGAAGGCGCTGCCGCCGCTGGCCAGGAAGCCGGCGGTGGCGCCCCGCTCCTTCTGGAGTTCGTGGACGGCGTCGCCCACCCGGAGGCAGACCCGGCCCAGTTCCTGGGCGGCCTGGGCCTCCCGGTAGGCCTGGAGGCCGTTCCAGGCGCCGGCCACGCAGAACCCGACGAGGAAGACGATGGGCACGCCGACCATGGCCGCGAGCCGCCCGCGGGTGCGGAAACGGTCCAGGATGCCCATGGGTCACCTCCGGTTCGGGAATGTTGGGCGGCATTCTAGCCTGGAATGCCCCGCCGGGTCAGGCGATGAAGCTCCGGGCGCCCAGGAACCGGTCCCGGTAGTAGGGGTCGCTGAGGCGGTCCCGGCTGATGCGGCGGCCGCGGCTGGGGGCGTGGATGAATGTGTCATCGCCCACGTAGATGCCCACGTGGGAGACCTCGCCCCGGGCGCCGGTGGCGAAGAACACGAGGTCGCCGGGGCGGAGGCGGTCCGTGTCGACGCGGACGCCGGCCTCGTACTGCTCCCGGCTGCTGCGGGGCAGCTTCAGGCCGTTGAGGCGGTACACCGCCATGGCCAGGCCGCTGCAGTCGAAGCCCCGGCTCGTGGTGCCCCCCCACAGGTAGGGGACGCCCAGGTAGCTGCGGGCGGTCTCGGCGAGGTTGGTCCGCAGGCCCCGGGCGTCGCGGGGGGGCGCCGGCGCGACGACGGGCTCCTCCGGCGCCACCAGGTAGTAGGTCTGGATGGTGCCCGCGGCCTTCAGGGCCTCGGCCCGGGCGCGGGCGGCCTCCCGGGTGGGGAAGTCGCCGAAGCGCACCCGGTAGAACCCGCCGCCGGCGTAGTAGACCGCGTCCAGGCCCCGCGCCTGGAGGGTCTCCGCGAGGCGGGAGGCGTTCTCCACCCGGGCGAAGGCGCCGGCCTGGATCGTCCAGCCCACGCGGGCCAGGGGCGCGGGACGGGGCTCGGGGGCTGGGCGCGCCGGCTCCACCCGCGGCGCCGCCGTCCGCGGCCCGGCGCAGGCCAGCAGCAGGAGGCCGGCGAGGGCGGCGATGGGGCGTGGGCGCATGGGACTCCCGGATGGGGCCCATTCTACCTGGATCAGGCCCAGCTGAACTTCCGGAGGGCCACGCCAAAGCAGAGGGCTGTCCAGACGCCCACCAGCGCCAGTTCCAGCCCGTGTCCGGCCAGGCCGGCGCCGTCGTTGAAGACGGCCCGGAGGGCCTTCAGGTAGGGGGAGAGGGGCAGGGCGACCACCGCCTGCTGCATCCAGCGCGGCGCCGCGTCCAGGGTGAAGTAGACGCCGGACAGGAACATCATGGGCAGGAAGACCACGTTGGACAGCGCGCCGTAGCCCTCGCTGGTCCGGGCGAAGCCGGCCAGGGCGAAGCCCATGGACATGAAGCAGGCGGTGCCCAGGACCAGGAGCAGGCCCAGGAGGGCGTACGAACCCTGGTTGGCGATGCCGAAGACCAGGCGGCCCACGGCCAGCATCACCAGCACCTGGAGCAGCACCACGGTGAGCCGGTGCAGCACCTGGCCCGCCAGGAAGACCCACTTGGGCAGGGGCGTCACCGCCAGGCGCCGGAACTTGCCCTTCTCCCGATAGGAGACGTTGACCATCCCCACGCTGAAGAGACCCGTGCTCATGAGGTTCACCCCCAGGAGCCCCGGCAGGAGGAAGGCGGCGTAGTTGGCGGCGTGGGCGTTCCCGGGGCTCTCCATGGCCACGGGGAGGAACTGGGGCTCCTGGCCGCTCCGGACCACCTGCAGGGCGAGGTTGGCCTGCTGCACGATCTGGGCGGTGACCTGGCCCTGGGAGACGAGGTAGGTGTTCACCTTGAGGCGGGGGCCCGCGGGGCCCTCCTCGAGCTGGGCGGCGGTGTCGCCCTTCCGCCAGCGGGCCTGGGCCTCGGCGTCGGAGAGCAGGAGGGGCTTCACGGGGGTCCGCTCCAGGGCCTTGAGCACGCCCGCGGAACGCTCCGCCGCCTGGCCCGACACCACCAGGGTGAGGGTGGGGGTGGACCCGGACCGGAAGATCGTCCCGAAGCCGAGGAGCATCAGCACGGGGAAGGCGAAGGTCCAGAACATGGCCGCCCGGTCCCGGGAGAACAGCTTCCATTCGATGATGAACTGGCGGAAGAGCATGGGGTCCTTCTAGTCGCGCAGGCTGCGACCCGTCAGGTGGAGGAAGACGTCCTCGAGCGTGGCCCGGCGGACGTGGATCTGCTGGTAGGGGACGGCGCGGCGCTCCGCGGCCTCCAGGATCGCCGGCAGCGAGGCCTTGGGGTCCGAGGTGGGGATCTCCCACAGGTCGCCCCGGACCGACACCTGGAGCCCGGGTCCCGCCTCGAAGCCCGCGGGGTCCGGCGCGGCCCCGGCGAAGGCCAGCTCCACCACGCTGGGGATGCCCAGGTCCTGGATGAGGCCCATGGGGCTTCCCGTCCGCAGGATGCGGCCGTGGTCCATGATGGCGAGCCGGTCGCACAGGACCTCGGCCTCGTCCATGTAGTGGGTGGTGAGGATGACGGTGCGCCCCTCGGCGCGGATGCGGCGGACCACGTCCCAGAGGCTCCGGCGGGCCTGGGGGTCCAGGCCCGTGGTGGGCTCGTCCAGGAAGACGAGCTCGGGCTCGTTCACGAGGGCGAGGGCCAGGGCCAGGCGCTGCATCTGTCCGCCCGAGAGGGTGACGTGGTAGGCGTCGGCCTTGTCCGTGAGCTGGACGAGCTCCAGGAGCTCCGCGGACCCGCGGCTCCGGGGATAGTAGCTGCCGTAGAGGTCCAGGGCCTCCCGGGGGGTGATCTTGTTGAAGAGGCTCGTGCTCTGGAGCTGCACGCCGATGCGGGAGCGGATCTCCCGGCCCTGCCGGCGCAGGTCCAGCCCCAGCACCCGGATCTCCCCCTCGTCGGGGGGCGTCAGGCCCTCGATGACCTCGAGGGTGGTGGTCTTGCCCGCCCCGTTGGGGCCGAGGAGGCCGAAGACCTCCCCGCGGGCGACCTCCAGGTCCACGCCGTCGACGGCGGTGACCTTCGGGTAGCGCTTCCTGAGCTGTCGGACCTCGAGGGCGGGGGTCTCTGTCATGCGGGCCTCGCGTTCCAGCATGCCAGAGCCCGCCCCGGATTGGCCATCAGGCCAGGGAGTGCAGGCCGAACATGTTCCCGTCCGGATCCTGGGCCAGGGCGATGAAGCCGAATTCGCCGATGGAGAACTTGGGCTTGAAGATCTTGCCGCCGAAGGCCTCCACCCGGCCCGCCTCCACGGCGGCGTCGCGGCAGGAGAAATAGACCAGGGTCCCGTTCCCGCCGGAAGGCACGCCCTCCATGCGGCAGATGGCCCCGGACGTGCCGGGCTGGGCCATGTCGGAGGGGAAGGTGTAGTAGTCCGCGAGCCCGCCGGGAAGGGGCTCCAGCTTCACCTGGAGCACGCCCTCGTAGAAGGCCCGGGCCCGGGGCATGTCCTGCACGTAGATCTCGAACCAGCAGACCGGATTCTGGGGCATGGGGCCTCCTCGGATGGTGTCTGCTTGGATGCTCCGGCGGGGCGGTCCGTTCTTGATAAAAAAAAGATTCCCGGCTCAGACCGCCCAGAACGTCCAATCGGAACGGGTGCCGGACAGCAGGGCCCGGGCCGCGTCCCGGGCCATGGGGGTGGCGTAGCGCGCCGCCCAGCAGCTCCCGGAGCCGCACAGGAGGGGGTCGCCGCCGGTGCCCACCAGGGCGGCCTTGACCTCGGACAGGGCGGGGCAGGCGAAGATCGCCGCGCCGGTGAGGTCGTTGCGCCAGGGGGGGGCCTCCCCGCCCAGGAGGCTCGGGCAGGCCGAGGGGAAGGGGTAGCCCACCTGGGAGATGGACTTGTAGACGCTGGGGGTGGCCACGTGCAGGCCGGGATGGACGAGGAGGATGGGTTCGAGGGGCACCGGGCGCAGGGGGTAGACCCGCTCGCCCCGGCCCAGGCCCAGGACCGTCCCGCCCAGGAGGAAGAGGGGGACGTCGCTGCCCAGCTCCGCGGCGAGCCGCAGGAGGACGGCGTCGGAGAGCTCCAGCCCGTGGAGGTCCCGGCCCAGGCGCAGCGCCGCGGCCGCGTCGCTGGAACCGCCGCCGAGCCCGCCCCCGGCGGGGATGCGCTTCACGAGGCGGAGCCGCGCGGGAAGCTCCCGGCCGGCCTCGCGCTCCAGGAGGCGCCAGGCCCGGACCACCAGGTTGCTGTCGTCGGCCCTCAGGCCCGCGGCGGCGGGCCCTTCCAGCTCCAGGGAGAACCGGTCGGCGGTCTCCGCGTCCAGGTCGTCCCGCAGGTCCTCGACGCCTTCCAGGACCGTGGTCACGAGCTCCAGCTCGTGGAACCCGTCCGGGAACCGGCCCAGGACCGCCAGGAACCGGTTCAGCTTGGCCCAGGCCGTCGCGCGCATCAGAAGCCGTCCTCGAGCTCGAACTCGGGGTCGGGCGTGCTCAGGATCAGGGGGCCGTCCTTGGTGATGGCCACGGCGTGCTCGAACTGGGCCGAGAGGCTGCCGTCGGCGGTGCGCACCGTCCAGCCGTCGGGCTCCACCACGCAGCGGTGGCTCCCCATGTTGAAGATGGGCTCGATGGTGATGGTCATGCCCACCTCCATGCGGAACCCGGTGCCGGGGCGCACGTCGGCGTAGACCACCTGCGGATCCTCGTGGAGCTCGCGGCCGAGGCCGTGTCCGATGTACTCCCGGACGATGCTGTAGCCCAGGCCCTCGCCGAAGGTCTGCACGGCCGTGGCCATGTCGCCCAGGCGGTACCCGACCCGGCAGTACTCGATGCCCTTGAACATGGCGAGCTGGTTGGCCTGGAGCAGGCGCCGGGCCTCCTCCGTGATCGTGCCGACCCCCACGGAGAGGCAGGTGTCGCCGTGGAAGCCGTCCAGCTTGGCCCCGCAGTCGATGGCGATGATGTCGCCGTCCCGCAGGACGTAGCTGGAGGGGATCCCGTGCACCACCCGGTCGTTCACGGACGTGCAGAGGGTGGCCGGGAAGCCGTGGTACCCCTTGAAGTTGGGGACGCCGCCGTTCTTGCGGATGTAGAGCTCGGCCAGCTTGTCGAGTTCGAGAAGGGAGACGCCCGGCTTGGCAGCCCGGGCGGCGACCCGCAGCGCATTTGCGGCCAAACGGCCGGCCTCACGGAGCTTCTCGATCTCCTTCCTGGATTTGTAGCGTATCTGTTCTCGGATGGGCAATTTCGCCTCCAGGACATAGTTTACCCGAAGGCGATAGAATCCCAGGGTCATGGAGCCGCGTATGATCCGACGTTCTGTTGCCCTCGCCCTCGTGCTGGCCGGTCTGGCTTGTGGGCCCCGCATCCCCCCCAAGCCGGCCGGCGTGCCCGCCACCGCCTTCTGGGCCGGGGATGGCAAGGCGGGCGTCTTCGTGGCCATCGGCGTGCCCGATCATGAGGGGTGGCAGGTCCAGCTCTACGACGACCGCTCCGGAGCCGTGGTGGCCCAGGGCCTCTACGTCATCCACCAGGGCACGGCCCGGCCGTCCTTCAAGCAGGAGGACTTCGCGGGGTGGGATGGGCATGCTGTCCGGCTGACCGGTGGCGGCGTGCTGGAGCCCAAGACCCGCTGATGCCGTACACCCGGGAAGAACTGGATTGGATCGAGGCCGAGTGGGCCTTTCACCTGCATGGCCGCCAGGCCTTCATGAGCCGCGAGGACTTCCTCCAGCTCCAGCAATGGGAGGGCGAGAACATCCAGGCCGACGCCATCGTGGCGGCCATGGAAGCCTACTTCCAGCGCCGGGCCCGGCGGGAGAAGCCGCGGAGCTTCGTGCAGCTGGCGCACCTGGCCAAGGACGTGGCCCGCGCGACCCAGCTCCGGGCCGCCCTGGACCGGACGGAAGCGCCCGCCGGGGACCTGGCCGGCTGGGAGCGGGTCAAGGAACCCCTCCGCGCCGACCCCCGCGCCCGGGCCGCCTTCGAGGCCTGGCAGCGCTGCCGCGCCCAGGCCCCGGCCCCGGACAGCCCCGGTTTCCTGGACCACTTCGACGCGGAGCGGACCCGCCTGAAGGAGCTGACCACGCTGGCCGAGGCGGCCCTGGGTCCCCGCGCGGCGGCCCTCAAGGCCGAGCTGGAGGCCCGCCTCGCGGAAGCCCGGCTCGAGCCCGGCAGCCTCGTGTGGACGCGGGCCTGGGACCACCACTGGGGGCGCCTCGTACGGGACGCCTGGGGGATCGAATGAGCGACGCCTGGCTCACGGAACTGGCCAGCCCCACCGCGGGCTTCTTCCCGGCCTTCGCGCGGCGCGCCTCCGGCCCGGAGGGCCCCCGGGACGCGGCCCGGGACGCCGTGCGCAACCTCCTTCCCCGGGTGGACTGGGCGGCCTACCTCCCCCACGTGCCCCACGGCCTCCTGGGGCTGTCGGCGGTGTTCCGCCTGCGGCCCCTCCTGGGCGGGCGCAGCTTCCTGCGCATCCTCGCCACCCAGATCCACGCCTTCGCCCACGAGGGCCGGAGCCCCGAAGGGCAGGGCCTCGCCGCGGCCGGCGCGGGCTCCGGCCACCGGGGCAACCTGGCCATGGCCCTGGACACCCTCCGGCCCGGCATCGCCTGGGGCGAGGCCCTCGGCATCCCGGCGCCGGACCTGGGCGACTTCCTGGCCATCGAGGCCCGCCTGGAGGCGGACATGGCCAATGTGGGGCACAAGGGGATCATGGCGCGCCACCTGGGCGAACTGCACGTGGCCCTGGGCCGGCCGAAGACCGGCGGCCCCCTCCTCCTCGCCCTGGCCGCCTGGCTTGGGGCCAGCGAGCCCCGGGACACCTTCTGGAACCAACGCGCCGGCAGGCGCCTGGAAGGCGTTCCCCCGGTGCCCCGGACCCCCGCGGTCCTGGGCCTGGAAGACTGGACGCCGGCCGCGCGGGAGATCTGCGATTGCGGGTTGGTGGAACTCCTCGACCGTTTCTGCGGCCGGATCAAGGCCGGCACGGGGCGGGGCGACCTCCTCGCGGCCCTCGTCCTGGCCGCCGCCGAGAAGCAGCTGGACGCCCGCAGGGACCTGGAGGGCAAGACCAGCTGGAACTTCGTGCACCTGGCCCGCCTCGCCCGGCACGGGGCGGAGGCCGGCGAACTGCCGCCGGCGGCCTGGGCCCAGGCCGCGGCCCTGGTGAACCTCTTCCCCACCGACGAGCCGGAGGACCGGCCCCGGTCCAAGGCGCCCCGGCGCCCGATCGATGACCCCGCGGCGGGCCTCCTGGACGCGATCCTCGACGCGGAGCCCCTGGAGGCCATGCATTACGCCGAGCGCCTCCTGGACGCCGGCGCCGGGGCGGAGGCCCTGGCCGTCCTGGCCGAGGCGGCCGCCACCAACGATCCCGCCTTCAACCACAGCCACCCCCTCCTGGCCGTGGCCGCCGCCGCGGACCTCGCGCCCCAGGTGCCCGAACCGGTGGTCCGGGCGATGCTGGTGGCCCTCGCCAAGGCCCTTGCGAACAGCCAGGGAAGCACGGACCTGGGGGCCCAGGCGGAGCGGGCCTTGACAGCCGTCGCTATAAACTAATTATAGTCCCACGGACCGGCTCCCGGCTCCGGCCGGGGGACGCATGGCAAGAATTCAATTCGTGGCCGCATGGATGTTGTGCGGCCTCCTCCCCGCCTTCGAGGCGGCCCCGGGCCCCCTGTTCGAGGTGTGCGGGCGTCAGGAATATTTCAAGGGGAAGCATGGCTTCCAGAGCGTGGGGCGCGCCAGCGAACACGCCTACAAGGAGTTCCGGGCCCTGAGCCGGGCCGAGCAGATCCACCCCCAGAATGATGAATATTTCAGTTACATCCTCCGCTGGGAGCCCGAGGACGGCCCACCCCTCTACCTCCACACGGCCTGGCAGCGGGCCTCTGGAGGGGAGCGGGAAGGCAACCAGGTCCTCTTCCAGGTGGCGTGTCCCGTGCACACCACGGACACCCTGAGGGTCTACACCCTGATGCACTCCCACCCGACGGCCTGGGGGAGTCCCGGGCCGTCCTGGATGGATCTGGAGACGGCCACCCGGTACACCAACCCGGACGGCAGCTTCCGCCATCTCTACCTGATCAACAACCGCGGCCAGCTGGTGGCCTTCAAGGCAAAACGAAGCGGCGGGCAGACGGGCCGAATCCGGCACGCCCACCCGCCCCGTCGAAACCTGGACTGGCTGGACTGAGGTTCACTCCCCCAGGAAGAGGGGGGTGTCCTGGTTGATGGCCTCCATGGCGGCCCAGATGAGGGACACGTCGTTGGCCATGACGAGCAGGTCGCGCTTGATGCCCCCCAGGTCCATGACGTGGTGGGGCAGCACCGCCTCCTTGTGGAAGCCGAGCTTCTCGAACGTCTTCCGGGCCCCGAGCTGGTTCTCGACCACCTGGACGATGAGCTTCTCGATGCCCAGGTCCGTGGCGAGCTTCACCAGGGTGCTGGCGAGGACGGTGCCCAGGCCCTTCCGGCGGAGGTCCCGGTGGCAGGCGAGGCGCAGCTCGCCCACGTGGCGCATCCAGCCGTTGAAGGTGCGGTAGAGGGTCCCTTCGCCCACGATGTGGCCGCCCTTGACGGCCACCAGGCTGATCACCTCGCCCGTGCCCAGGCGCTGCATGAACCGCATCGCCCACTCGGGGGTGGTGACGTCGTCCTTCAGGACCATCCGCTCCTCCTCGGGGAGGCCGCGGTAGAAGGCCTGGAGGTCGGCCATATCGCCGGGCTTCAGGGGCTGGAGGGTGACGGCGGTGCCGTCACGCAGGGTGACGGCGCGGGGGAAGCACTCGGGACCCATCGTCACCCCTTTCCGGCCGCGGCCTGCTCGCGGCCGTATTCGTAGCCCTTGCGCAGGGCCTTGAGGTTCAGGTCCTCGGTGCCGCGGGGCACGGAATCCAGCACGGCCTTCTCGACGGCCTCGAAGGGCACCAGGCCCGTGACGCCCGCGAAGAAGCCGACCATGACGATGTTGAGGACGAGGCGGCGGCCCAGCTCCTCGGCGAAGCGGGTGGCGGGCACGCCCATGGCCCGGGCGCCTTCGGGAAGGCGGCCGTCGGGGTTCACGAGCTCGGCCTCGTAGAGGACCATGCCGCCGGGCTTGAGCTTCGGCACGAACTGGTTGTAGGCGTCCTGGCTCATGAGGACCAGGATGTCGGGGTTCTTGACGTAGGGGTACCCGATCACCTCGTCCGAGACCGTCACCTGCGCGCTGCACGCGGAGCCGCGCGCCTCGGGACCGAAGGCCTGGATCAGGGTGGCCTGCTTGCCGCCGTGGATGGCCGCGGCCTTGCCGATGATGGAGCCGCAGAGGATGACGCCCTGGCCGCCCAGGCCGCCGACGCGGATTTCAGTCTTCGCCATGGATCAGCCTCCGTAGGTCTGGAACTTGTCGCCCAGGACCTTGCCGAAATGTTCGTTCATGGAGTCCAGCCAGGTGGGGCGTTCGCGGTCCACGAACTTGCCGACCACGATGTCGCCCTGGAAGGTGAGCCCGACGTCCTTGGTCTCGGCGCCGTTCTTGATCTGGGAGCGCTCCTTGTAGTACTTCACCTGGTCCACGCCGTCGCCCAGGCGGTTGCGGCGGGAGTAGAGGGTGGGGCAGGGCGCCATCACCTCGATGAAGACGAAGCCCTTCTTCTGGAGGCCCTCCTTCATGGCCTTGGCCAGCTGCCGCACGTGGTAGACCGTCCAGCGGGCCACGTAGACCGCGCCGCAGGCGTCGGCCAGGAACGGCAGGTTGAACCCGTTCTCGAAATTGCCGTAGGGCATCGTGGTCTGGGTGGGGCCCAGGGGCGTGGTCGGGGCCACCTGGCCGCCGGTCATGCCGTACGTGAAGTTGTTCACGCAGACGACCATGAGGTCCATGTTGCGCCGCGCGGCGTGCATGAAGTGGTTGCCGCCGATGGCGGTGAGGTCGCCGTCGCCGGAGTAGACGACCACCTTGAGGTTGGGGTTGGCCAGCTTCAGGCCCGTGGCAAAGGGAATGGCCCGGCCGTGGGTGGTGTGGAAGCTGTCCAGGTTCAGGTAGCCCGCCGTGCGCCCCGTGCAGCCGATGCCGCTGACGATGGCGATCTGGTCCATGTCCATGCCGGAGTCGGCGAGGGCCCGGCAGAAGCTGTTGAGGGAGGTGCCGATGCCGCAGCCGGGGCACCAGATGTGGGGGATGCGGTCCTTGCGCAGGAAGGGCAGGACCGGGTTGTCCATCCCGTATTCGAGCTCCTCGGAGGAGGGATCCATCAGAAGGGTCATCGGGAGGCCTCCATGATCGCGGAAAGGATGGTCTCGACGTCGTGCACGGAGCCGCCGGCGTGGGGCACGGAGACGACCTTGGCCACGCCAGCGACCGCTCGTTCGACTTCCTGCACCATCTGGCCCATGTTCATTTCGGGCACCACGAACACCTTGGCGGTCCGGGCCAGCTCCTGCATGCGCTTGGCGGGGAAGGGCCAGGCGATGACGAGGCGGGCGCTGCCCACCTTGACGCCCTTGGCGCGGGCCTGCTCGATGGCGGCCATGGCCACGCGGCTGGTGATGCCGTAGGAGACGACGACGACGTCGGCGTCCTCGGTGCGGTCCTCGCGGACGTCCACGAGCTGGTCGGCGTTCTGCTGGATCTTGCCGATGAGCCGGCCCAGCATGCGCTCCTGGTTGGGGACGCTCATGTCGGGGTAGCCCTTCTCGTTGTGGGTCAGGCCCGTCACGTGGATGCGATGGCCGTCGCCGGCCTTCGTCATCTCGGGGACCAGGTCCTCGGGCGTCGTGCCGTAGACCTGGTACTCGCCCGGACGCTTATTCGTCCACTTGCGCTCCACGACCTCGATGTCCTCGGGCCTGGGGATGTCCACGCGCTCCGTCATGTGGCCCACCACCTCGTCCATCATGAGGAACACGGGCACGCGCCAGGTCTCGGTCAGGTTGAAGGCGCGGACGGTGAGGTCGAAGCACTCCTGGGGGCTGTTCGGGCAGAGGGCGATGATCTGGAAGTCGCCGTGGGAGCCCCACTTCACCTGCATCATGTCGTGCTGGGCCGGGCCGGTGGGGACGCCGGTGGAGGGGCCGCAGCGCTGGACGTCGATCCACACGCAGGGGGTCTCCGTGATGAAGGCGTAGCCCAGGTGCTCCATCATGAGGGACAGGCCGGGGCCGCTGGTCACGTTCATGACCTTCTTCCCGCCCCAGGCGGCGCCCTGGATGGCGATGCTCGCGGCGAGCTCGTCCTCCATCTGGATGAAGACGCCGCCCACCTTGGGAATGCGGGCCGCGAAGCGCTCCACGATCTCGGTGGAGGGGGTGATGGGATATCCGGCCACGAACCGGCAGCCGGCGGCGAGGGCGCCTTCACAGGCGGCGTGGTCGCCGTCGATGAAGTGGACGCCCGTCAGGACTCCTTTGGGATCAGCGTGCAAGGTCTGCCTCCGCTACGGGGATGTGCGTCATTACGCGTTCTGCGCCTTCTTCGCGTCGATGTCCTTCCACCGGGCTCCGTAGATCGCGAAGTCCGGGCAGTAGAGGCCGCAGTTGTCGCAGCCCGTGCAGTCCTCGGGACGCTCGAGGACCGGGAAGTGGTAGCCCTTCGCGTTGAATTCGCGCGAGAACTGCAGGGCGTGGGTGGGGCAGAAGTCGATGCAGTAGGAGCAGCCTTTGCAGACCTCCTGCTTCACCCACACGGTGCCCCGGCCTTTTCGTTCCTGTCCTTCGCTCATGTGAATGGCCCCCCGGGATTGATAGGATGAGGTGATCGTAGTCTATGCGTTGCCGCAGGCGCCGCGACAAGAGTCACAACCGGGGGCGGGCAGTGACGCGAGTCCGCCCCGCGCCGTTTCGCGAAATTCTTCCGGAATGCGCCGTCCGACGCGGCCCATCGTCTCGATGACCTGGTCCGCGGTGAAGGCGCTCTCCACGCCCGCCAGCGCGATCTCCGCGCTCACGACGGCGTTGGCCGCGCCCATGGCGTTGCGGTAGACGCAGGGCACCTCCACGAGTCCCTGGACGGGATCGCAGATGAGCCCCATGACGTTGGAGAGGGCGAAGGCGACGGCGTGGTCCACCTGGAGCGGGGTCCCGCCCATGAGCTCCACGAGCCCGCCGGCCGCCATCGCGGAGGCCGAGCCCACCTCGGCCTGGCAGCCTCCTTCGGCGCCCGAGAGGGAGGCGAGGTGCTCGATCACGAGGCCGACCCCGCCCGCGGTGAAGAAGGCGCGCACGAGCTCCTCCTCGCTGCGGCCCTTCTCGTCCGCGACGGTGAACAGGGCCGCGGGCAGCACGCCGCAGGCGCCGGCCGTGGGCGCGGCGACGATGCGGCCCATGCAGGCGTTCACTTCCGCCACCGCCAGGGCCGTGGCCGCGAGGCGCGTGAAGGCGGGCCCCAGGAGCGAGGCGCCGCTGTCCATCCACGCGGCCATCCGGTGGGCGCCGCCGCGGATGAGGCCGCTCCGGGACATCTGGGGGTTGCCGAGCCCGCGCGCCGCGGACTGGCGCATCACCCGGATGCGCTCGCGCATGAGCGCCTCCAGGGCGGACGGATCACGGCCGCTCTGCGCGGCCTCCTCCGCCAGGAACACGGACCAGAGGGGCGCGTCCCGCTCGAGGGCGGCGGCGCGATAGGCGGAGAGGGTTCCGGCGACCAGGGTCATTCAGCCTCCGAAGCCCAGGCGGGGCACGAAGCGGACCTGCTCCATGTAGGGCAGGTGCCGAAGAGCGTTGAGGATGCCCACCGCGGGCGTGTGGTCGAGTTCCACCGTCATCAGGGCCTGGCCCCCCCGGGAGTCCCGGTGCGCCTTGATGGTGGCGATGTTCATGCCGGCGTTCCCCAGGATGGTGGTCACCATGGCGAGCATGCCGGGACGGTCCGGGTAGACCAGGAGCACCGTCGGATAGACGCCCTCCAGGAACACCGGGAACCCGTCCAGGCCCCACACCTGGATGCGGCCGCCGCCCACGCTGCTGGCGCGCAGCTCCAGGGCGGCGTCCTCCCCCTTGAGGGCCATGCGCACGGAATTGGGGTGGACCTCGCCGAGGTCCGTCGTCTCGAACCGGAAGTCCAGGCCGCGCTC
Source organism: Mesoterricola sediminis (assembly GCF_030295425.1). Classification (NCBI taxonomy): domain Bacteria; kingdom Pseudomonadati; phylum Acidobacteriota; class Holophagae; order Holophagales; family Holophagaceae; genus Mesoterricola; species Mesoterricola sediminis. The sequence goes on from NZ_AP027081.1 coordinate 2,022,623, forward strand.
CCGGGCGATCTCCATCGCCGCGGGAATGCCCTCGTCGTCGGGGTCCATGCCCAGGAGCCCCGCCAGGAGGGCCAGGGGCGTGCCGTGCCCCTCCCCGGTGGCCGCGAAGGAGCCGTGGAGGCCGATGACGGCGCGCCCGGGCTCCTCGCCCAGGAGCAGGCGTCCGAATTGTCCGATCCGCACGGCGCCCGCCGTGTGGGAACTGCTGGGGCCCACCATGACGGGGCCGAGGATGTCGAAGATGCCCACAGATCTCGCCTCGCTCGATGTCCGTTCCGGAAGACCCTATCGTACGCGGGCGGGCCGGGATCCGGTGAAAGGTGACCGGATCCACGGAAGGGGGCCCCCGGGGGCGCCCGGTCCATGGAAGGGACGGCGGTGAGACGTGGACCCGTTCTCGGAACGGGCGGGGGGAGCTTTCGGACAGACCCTATCTGCTGACGATCGCCGTGATGTCGGCGACCACCCCCTGCTCCCCGAACGGGCATTGTTGGCGATGACGCGCCATGAAAGTCCCAAGAACCGCTGGCGCCTAGGCCAGCTTCCCGGCGACGGCGGCCAGGAGGTAGCCCGCCAGATATACGAGGGCCGGGGCCCGGTAGTGGCTGTCCCAGCCCGAGCGGTACCAGATGTACAGGCCCACGACGGGGAACGGCACGAGGAGGAGCGCGAGGGCCCAGATCAGGTCCTCCTCCTGGAAGACCTTCACGGCGAACCAGACGCTGCCGAGCGTCAGGAAGACGATGGCCAGCAGGGCGAGGGAGTTCATGGGCGCGCCTCGGGGGAATCGGGAAGCCTGGGAGGGAGATCCCCAGGATACCAGCGGGTGGGCGAGGGCAGGCCGGGGCGGGCCCGTCAGCGGACGCCGGCGGCGCGGAGGGGGCCGGGACCGGGGTCGCCGGGATAGGCGACATGCTCCAGGAAGAGGCCGGCGGCGGGGGCGGCGAGGGCGCCCCAGGCGAGGTTGGCCTCGGGGGTGGGCCGGGCGAGGTCGCCGCGGAGGGCCTCGATCCGGGCCTTGCCCTGGGCGCAGGCGACGGCGGCCCCCACCATCCGGCGCACCTGGCGATGGAGGAAATGGTCGGCGGTGACCCGCAACAGGGCCAGGGACCCGTCCTCGACGCAGTCGATGGCGGTGACGCCGCAGCGCGGGTCGTCGCCCCTGGACAGATCGGCGAAGGCGGACACGTCGTGGGTGCCCTCGAAGGCCATCCAGGCCTCCCGGAGGCGGGCCAGGTCCAGCGCCCCCTTCACCCACCACACGAAGGGCTTCGCGAGCGCGGTGCGGCGCAGGGCGATCTGGTACAGGTAGGTCCGCGTCAGGGCGTCGTGGCGCGCGTGGAAGGCGGCGGGGCATGGGGCGATGGACCGCACCGCGATGTCGTGGGGCAGGCCTTCGTCCAGGATGCGCTGGAGTTCGAAGGGCTTGACGGGCCTTCCGTCCAGGTGGAGGTGGGCCACCTGGCCCAGGGCGTGGACGCCGGCGTCGGTGCGTCCGGAGCCCCCCAGGGTCGAGACGCTGAGTCCGGCCTCGAAGAGCACCCGCTCCAGGGTGCCGGCCACGGTGCGGACGCCCTGCGCGGTCTGCCGCGGTCCCTGTTTCTGCCAGCCCTGGTAGCGGCTTCCGTCGTATTCCAGCAGGAGGCGGAAGGCCGTCTTCATGCGGGGAAGACCCGGTTCACCTCGGCCAGGAAGTGGTCCGGGTCGTGGAGGGGCTTGGCGAGGTAGTGCTCGGCGCCCGTCTCGGCCAGGAACCGCTCCCGGTCCCCGGTCATGGCGTGGGCGGTGGCGAGGATGACGGGGATGCCCCGGGTGGCGGGGTCGGCCTTCAGGAGGCGGGTGATGTAGATGCCGTCCACGTTGCGGCCCTCATGCACGGACCGGGTCAGGCTGATGTCCATGATCACGGCCGAAAGGGTGCCGGAGCGCGCCAGGTCGAGGATCTCGTACACGTCCTCGGACACCACGACCTCGAACCCGCCCTTCCGGACGAGGACGACCTTCATGAATTTGACGTTGATCGGATCATCCTCGACGATCAGGATCTTTCGGCTCATGGGTGCTGTCCTCGGCTGCCCTTCCACTATACCGCGCATCCGGGGCGGCGCCCCTTCAACTGGTCCAGGACGGCGTCGGGCACGTGCAGGGAGCCCGTCCCGACGCCCAGGTGCTGGCCGGGCTTGTGGCCGCCGTGGTAGTCGCTGCCGCCGGAGGCCACCATGTCCAGGTCCGCCGCCAGGTCCAGGAAGTAGCGGTGCTCCTGGGGGCCGTAGTCGGGGTAGTGGGCCTCCAGGCCCGCCATGCCCGCGGCCTTGAGCTCCGCCATGGCCTCGTCCCAGCGGAAGGCGCGGCTGGTGAAGCGCCCGGGGTGCGCGACGACGGCCACGCCGCCCGCGTCCCGGATCCACGCGGCGGCCTCGCCGGGGGTGAGGTCCCGGAGGGGGACGAAGGCGGGGCCGTCGTCCCCGATGTAGCGCCGGAAGGCGTCCTGGGGGCTGCCGGCGGCGCCCCGCGCCACCAGGGCCCGGGCGAAGTGGGTCCGGCTCACGGTGTCCGTGGGGGCCAGGGCGGCCACCTCCTCCCAGGTGATGGGGACGCCCAGCTCGCGGAGGCGGGCCACCATCGCGCGGTTGCGCTCCACGCGGCGGTCCCGCATGTCCTGGATGCGGGCCCGGAAGGCCGGATCCAGGGGATCGACGAAGAGCCCGAGCACGTGGAGGACCCGGCCCAGGTAGCGGCAGCTCAGCTCCACGCCGGGCACCAGCTCCACGCCGGTGCGGGGTTGACACGCGAGGAACCGGTCGAGCCCCTCCAGGGTGTCGTGGTCCGTGAGGGCCAGGGCCGTGAGGCCTGCCTGTTCGGCCAGCTCCACGAGCCGCTCCGGGGTATCGGTGCCATCGGAATAGATGGAATGGGCATGAAGGTCGATCACGGGGCGGGTGCTCCTGCGTTGGCCCGGTAAATGGCGGCCAGCATGATGGCGACCGCCTGGAAGAGCTCGGGGGGGATGATCTGGTCCAGGTCCAGGGGGGCGAGGGCGGCCAGCAGGTCGGGATCCCGCTCGACGGGAATCCCGTGCTCCCGGGCCAGGGCCAGGATCCGGTCCGCCAGCATCCCCTCCCCCTTGGCGACCAGCCGGGGGGCGATGTCCCCGAAGGGGGCCTCGGGAGCGTAGCGGAGCGCCACGGCTCCTTTGCGGCGGGGGACGGCCATGCTCCAGCCTACGGCATCCCGCGGGGCCCGGCGCCAAAAAAACGCCGGCCACGGGGGCCGGCGTTCGCTTGGAGAAGGGAAGGACCTACTGGACGAGGCTGCTCTGGGTCTCGTCGTCCTCGAGCTCGTCCATGGCCAGGCGGCGGAAGATCTTGACGTCGGCGAGGGACATGAAGCTGATGTAGGCGAAGCCGGAGAAGAACAGCCAGAGGAAGGGGACCGAGGCCCACTTGCGGATGTAGATGGCCACGCAGACGGCGCCGAAGTAGTAGACGGCGAAGGCGGCCTCGAGGATCGTCATGACGCTCTTGGGAACCTTGTAGGCGCGGGCCTTGCCGGGGACGGTGGCCTTGCCCTTCTCGTCGACGCCGAGCTTGGGGGTGCGCTTGAACTCGATGTCGTCGGTGAAGAAGCCCTCGAGCACGGCCTTGGCCTGGTTGAGGCAGAGGCCGATGCCCAGGCTCATGAGGCCGGGGACGTACTTCAGGCGGCTGGTCCAGTTCTTGTTGTTGTAGACCTCACGCTGGGACAGGCCGAAGTAGAGGCCGACGCTGACGGCGTTGAGCAGGAAGAAGGGGCCGTCGGTGAGGAGGAGGACCTTGGCGGGGGTGCCGGCCCGGAAGTACATCGAGGGCACCATGATGACGGCCAGGACGACCATCAGCATGTAGTTGCAGTTGGCGGTGAGGTGGAACCAGCACTCGGCCTTGGTGTGGAGGCTCTCCTTGCTGGTGAGGATGGTCTTCATGAGCTTGCGGATGACCTGGGCGTTGCCCTTGGCCCAGCGGTGCTGCTGGCTCTTGAAGGCGTTGACCTCGACGGGCAGCTCGGCGGGGACGACCATGTCCTTGAGGTAGACGCCCTTCCAGCCCTTGAGCTGGGCGCGGTAGGACAGGTCGGCGTCCTCGGTGATGGTGTCGTGCTCCCAGCCGCCGGCGTCGGCGATGGCGGAGACGCGCCACATGCCCGCGGTGCCGGAGAAGTTGAAGAAGGCATGGGAGCGGTTGCGGGCGGTGTGCTCGAAGACGAAGTGGCCGTCCAGCAGGATGGCCTGGACCTGGGTCAGGAGGCTGAAGTCGCGGTTCAGGTGGTCCCAGCAGCCCTGGATGAAGGCGATCTTGTCATCCTTGAAGTGGGGGACGGCCTTGCGGAGGAAGTCCTCGGTGGGCAGGAAGTCGGCGTCGAACATGGCGACGAACTCGCCCTTGGCGGTCTTCAGGCCGTTGTCCAGGGCGCCGGCCTTGAAGCCGGTGCGGTCGGTGCGGTGGATGTAGGAGATGTCCCAGCCGAGGTTGCGGTACTTCTCGCAGACGGCCTGGGCGACCTTGACGGTGTCGTCCGTGGAGTCGTCGAGCATCTGGATCTCGAGCTTCTCCTTGGGCCAGTCCATGCGGACGACGTAGTCCATGAGGCGTTCGACCACGTTCATCTCGTTGAAGACGGCAAGCTGGACGGTGACCATGGGCTCGAAGCTGCGGTCGCCGGCGGGCTGGGGGGGCTGATGCTTGTGGCGGAAATAGAGGATCAGCATCCACAGCCGATGAGCACCGTAGATGCTCAGGATCGTGAGGATGGTGAAGTAGGTGGCCAGGGTCGCCGTCTTGAGCACTTCCATCTCTGTATCCTTCTCCAAGCGGGCTTGCCCAAGGCGCAAGCGATGCTTTATCCTGCCAGTCTGCCAGGAAAGATCAATAAATCCATAGGTATTTCACCCTTTTTTCGTCACAATTGAGCCACAATAACTGCATTGCCTGGACCTTCCTGCATGGCCGAAGTCGAAAATTTCCCTAACCAGATCGGACGCTACGAGATCAAGGGGCTGCTCGGCGCCGGGGCCATGGGGGCGGTGTATCTGGCGGAAGATCCCCGGATCAAGCGCAAGCTGGCGATCAAGGTGGTGAAACTCAACGCCATCGGCAGCGAGCAGGAGCGGAAGGAGTTCCTGGCCCGCTTCCAGCGCGAGGCGGAGGTCTCCGGGGTGCTGAACGACCCGGGCATCGTCACCATCTACGATGTGGGCGACAGCGAGCTCGGGCCCTTCCTGGCCATGGAGTACGTCCAGGGGCAGACCCTGGACGCCCTCATGAAGGGCGGAACCCCGCTGGGGCTGAGGGAGAAGCTGACCATCGCCGCGGGCATCGCGGCCGCCCTCGACCACGCCCATGACAAGGGCATCGTCCACCGGGACGTCAAGCCCGGCAACGTGATGATCACCGAGGACCTCAAGCCCAAGCTCATGGACTTCGGCATCGCCAAGCGCGAGGACGCGAGCCTCACCCAGACCGGCACCTTCCTGGGGACGCCCAGCTACGCCAGCCCCGAGCAGATCCGGGAGGGCACGGCCCAGGCGGCCTCCGACGTCTTCAGCTTCGGGGTCCTCACCTTCGAGCTGCTCAGCGGCAGCCTCCCGTTCCCCGGCACCAGCATCAACACCATCCTCTACCGGATCGTCAACGAGGCCCCCGTGGAGATCAAGCCCCCGGTGGAGGGCCTCCTGCCCGAGGCCTGGGACCGGGTCTTCGCCAAGGTCCTGGCCAAGGATCCCGCCGACCGCCACGCCTCCTGCTCCGCCTTCGTGCGCGACCTGCTGGAGGGGGCCAGGGACCTGGGCCGGACCGACCGGATGCGCCTCCTGGGCGGGCTCAAGCCCGACCAGGCCGGGACGCAGCGGCGGGTGCTCCCCCCCCTGGAGGCCGGCGAGGACCATCCGGAGATCCGGTCGGTGGTCGCGGCGCCCCGGGGCCGGGCCGGGCGGTACCTCGCGGCGGCCGGGGCCCTGGTGCTCCTCCTCGCCGCCGGCGGCTATGCGCTGACCCGCAGGAGCGGCAGCGTCCAGGTGGCCCTGGAGACCACGCCAGCGGGCGTCCGGGCCATCGTTTCCGGCAAGGAGGCCGGGGTGACCCCCCTCCCGCTGACCCTCCGGAACGGGGAGGTGGTGCGACTGGAGAAGAAGGGCTACAAGCCTCTCGACTGGCGCTTCCAGGGGGACGCGACCCCCCGGCTCAGCCTGGAGCCGGTCCGGACCTCCGAGACGATCCGCACCTACCCGGAAGGCGCGACCGTGGTCCTGGACACCGTGAAGCTGGAAGGCACGACCCCCCTGACGATCCCGGACTGGGACCAGTCTGTGAAGCACGACCTGACCTGCACCAAGGGGGACCTGGGCCTGGCCACCACGTTCAACGAGGGGGAGGCCCCGGGCTCCCAGGTCTTCACCCTCGCGCCGGCCTCCCAGATGCGCGCCACGGCCGTGGCGCCCTCGGTGGACCTGAAGGCTCCAGGCACCCTGCGCTTCTCGGCCCCCTATCCCGTCCGCGTCAAGGTGGACGGCAAGGACCTGGGCGAGGTGCGCGAGGGCGGATCCCTCAGCGTCCCCCCCGGGAGCCACCGGCTGGAGCTGAGCAACCCCCGCGTCTTCCTGCGGGAGTCCGTGACGGTCACCCTCAGCCCCGGCCAGCCCACCTCGGTGGGGCTGCCGGGCCTGTGCAGCCTCACGGTCAACACCTTCCCCAATTCGGGGGCGGTGATCATCGACGGGATCCCCACCTCGGTCGAGAGCGACGGCGCCACCCCCATCCAGGTGGTGAAGGGCCGGCACACGGTGAACGTCCAGGGCCGCAGCGGCGGGAACCAGACGGTGGACCTCACCGCCGACTACAAGTTGAACATGCGATATTGAGCGCCCGATGGTAGTTTCGTGGAATGGAGATGTCCGCACCGACCCCTGAACCGATGCCCCGGGACGAGGAGACCCCCAGCCCCCAGGGGCCGTGGCGCTACCTGGCCGGCGCCGTCCGGGGCGGGCTGTCCGGGTGGACCCTCCAGTTCCTCGGCGCCTGGCTCTGCTTCCATGTGCTGACGAGCGCCTTCTGGGCCCTCCACCTCCAGCGCCTGGCGGGAGCGAGCGGCCTGCCCGCCTACTGGGGCGAGCTGGTGACGGCCCGGGACCTCTGGGAACTGTTCGAGAACGGCGGGCTCAAGGACCACCTCCTGGGCTTCGGCGCCCCCGCCGCGGCCGTCCTGGCTTTCGCTTGGTCGCTTTGGGCCGGCTGGAAGCTCCAGGCCAGGGCCGCCGGGGTTCCCGCCACCTTCCGCGCCTGGATCTGGGGGTTCGCGGACGCCCTCCTGATCGGGGCCCTGCCCGTGGGCTGTCTGGCCTGGCTCGTCCTTGCCTGCCTGTCGGGCTTGGCCTCCACCGGCATCCAGGGCCTCGGCTGGCTCGACTGGATCGGCGGCACGATCCTTCGGCTCGCCTTCCTCTCCACCTTCTTCCTCCAGGCCTGGATCTGCCGGCTGGGCCGGGCCGGCCACGCCACCTGGGGGATGGGCTCCTGGGAGGCCCTGCGCGGCCACCTGGTCCGGAGCTTCCTGCGCCTGTGGACCCACCCCATCCAGTGGCCCGCCCTCGTCGTGGCGGGTTCCGCGGTCCGGGCTGGCCTGCCCTTCCTGGTGGTGATCCTGGGCTGGCGCATGGGCGGCGGGACGCCTGGTCGTGTGGTCCTCCTCCTCCTCCTTCAGGCGGCCGCCGTGCTCGCCTCCGCCTGGCTCATGACCTGGTTCCTCCGCGTCACGGCCCTCTACTGGCGCAACGACGCCCGGGTCCGGGCGGCGATCCGGGAGCTGGAATCCGGGGCGCGGAGCTGACCATGCCCCACACGCTGCTCGAATACACGGCCAACGTGGCCGAATCCCCCGACCTCCAGGCTTTCTGGGAGCGCCTCCACCGCCACCTCGAGGCGACGGCCCCCTGCCGGATCCAGGACATCAAGAGCCGCGCCCGGCGCTGCGAGGACTTCCGCATGGGCGCCGGCGGCGGCCACGCCTTCGTGCACCTGACCATCCAGCTCATGGAGGGGCGCACGCCCGAGACCCTGGCCCAGGTGGGGCAGGGGGCCCTGGCCCTCCTCCGGGAGGCCTTCCCGCGCACCCTGGCGGAGCGGGAGGCGGACCTCACCGTGGAGATCCGCGGCATGCGGAAGGACAGCTACTTCAAGACCACCTCCGTGAAGGCCCCGTGACGTTCCCGCATTCCTCCTTCAGCATCGGCCCCCATGTCATCCAGCCGCCCCTGGTCATGGCCCCCCTCCACGAGATCACGGACCAGCCCTTCCGGCGCATGATCCGCCAGGTGGGCGGGGTCGGCCTCACCGTCTCGGAGATGATCAGCAGCGAGGCCCTCATCCGGCATGCCCGGAAGGCGGAGCGCATGATGGCCGGGGAGGGGGAGCGGCCCTTCGCCATGCAACTGGCGGGGAGCGTCCCCGAGCATCTGGGCGAGGCCGCGGCCCTGGCCCAGGCCGCCGGCGCCGACATCGTGGACATCAACATGGGCTGTCCGGCCAGCAACGTGACCCGGGGCGGGGCGGGCTCGGCCCTCCTGCGCGACATCCGGCTCGCCGAGGCGGTGGTGAAGGCGGTCGTGAAGGCCGTGGACGTGCCCGTGACCGTCAAGATGCGGGCCGGCTGGGACAACAGCCAGAAGGAGCGGGCCGACTACCTGGACTTCCTCCGCATGTTCGAGGCCAACGGGGTCCGCGCCCTGGCCATCCACCCCCGCACCCGGGCCCAGCAGTACGAAGGCCACGCGGACTGGAGCCTCATCGCCCGGGCCGTGGAGGCCGGCACGGCCTTCCCCATCATCGGCAACGGCGACGTGAACACCCCCGAGGACGCCTTCCGCATGGTGGCCGAGACCGGATGCCACGGCGTGATGGTCGGGCGCGCCGCGCTCACCAACCCCTGGATCTTCCGGCAGATCCTGGAGCCCGGCCTCCAGGTGACCGAACTCCAGCGCATCGAGCTCTGCCTGGATTTCATGCGCCTCCTCCAGGACCTGCTCGAGCCCCGGGAGGCCCTGCACAAGATGAAGAAGATCGGCGGCTGGTTCACCAAGGGCATCCCCGGAGGGAGCGCCTTCCGCCAGAACCTCCACGAGATCTCCGCCCCCGAGGAGATCCTGGAGAAGCTCGAGGCGCTGCGGTCCCGGGCCCGGTAGGGGTGCCGCCCCCGTGGTAGAGTCGGAGCTTCCGACCCTCTTCCTGGATGTGCCGTGGCCCCTCTCCGCCTGTCCCTGCTGCTGCTCCTGCTTCCCCTGGCCTGCAAGGGCCCGGACGGTTCCGGCTATGGCCGGGCGCCCATCGCGCCGCCGGACGCGGTTCGGCTGGCCGCGAAGTCCCCGGACGGGGTGAAGGGGGTGTTCGAGGTGACGATCCTGCGGGCCGAGGCCACCCGGGGCATGGTGTATCTCAATTCCGAGGCGGACTACCGGGACCCGCGCTGCCTGACCGTGGCGGTGACCCCGTCCGTCGCCGGGACGCTCATGGCCCGCCTGGGGGTCAAGCGCGTGGAGGACCTGCGGAACCGGACCCTGCGGGTGAAGGGCACGGCCCGCCAGGTGAAGATCCATTTCGTGGACAACGGCCGGGTGACCGACCGGTACTATTTCCAGACCCACGTGTTCGTGGACGGCGCCAGCCAGGTGAGCTTCCTGTAGATGTCCGCCTCGGCCCGCTTCGTCCTGGTCATGCTCCTGCACACCACGTTCGCGGCGGGGGTGTACCTCATCGGCAAGCCCGCGACCGTGACCATCCCGATCCCCGTCCTGGCCCTGTTCCGGGGGGCGGTGGCGGCGGTGGGCTTCCTGGGCATCGCCCGGGCCCGCGGACTGGACCTGGCCGGAGCCTTCCGCGCGGACCGGCGCGCCTTCCTCCTGGCGGCCTTCCTGGGGGTGGCCGTGAACCAGGTGGTGTTCCTGTACGGGCTCCGGTACACCCTGGGCTCCCACGCCGCCCTCCTCTACGCCCTCACCCCGACCCTGGTGCTGCTGATCGGCTGGGTCCGGGGCGTGGAGCGCCCGAGCCTGCGCAAGGCGGCGGGCATCGCCCTGGCCTTCGGCGGGGTGCTGGCGCTTTTCCTGGACCGCGCCGGCGCGGCCCTGCCGCCGCGCTGGCTCCTGGGGGACCTCCTGGTCCTGGCGGCGGTCCTGGCCTGGGCGGCCTACACCGTGGCGAGCCGGCCCCTGTCCATCCGCCACGGCGCGGCCACGTCCACGGCCCTGGTGATGCTGCTCGGCTTCGCCATGATGCTGCCCCTGGGCTGCCTCGGGCTCGCCGGGTTCCGGCCCTCCGGGGTGCCGGCGGCGGGCTGGGTGGGGGCGGTCTACCTGGGCGTCGTCGCCAGCGTCGTGATGTACCTCCTCTGGGTCCACGCCCTCTCGCTGAAGGAGCCCAGCCGCGTGGCCATCGCCGCCAACGGGCAGCCCGTGCTCACGGCCCTCCTGGCCTGGGCCTTCCTGGGCCAGCCGGTCACCCCGCACTTCCTCCTGGGGGCCGCGCTCGTGGTCTCGGGCGTCGTCCTCAGTCATGCCTGAGGGGACGGCAGGGGTTGGGGCAGGTCGAAGGCGAACTCGGCCCAGGCCCCTTCCTGGCTCTGGGCGTCCATGCGCCCCCCGTGGAGGTTCACGATGCGCCAGGCGGTGTAGAGGCCCACGCCGGTGCCCTTGCGGCCCTGGAGGGCGGGCGTCTGGAGCCGGCTGAACTTCCGGAAGAGGCGGGTGCGCTCCGAGGCGGGGAAGCCGGGCCCCTCGTTCCAGACGGCGAAGGCGATGCGGTCCGGATGGCGTTCGACGGTCACGCGCAGCAGGCCGCCCTCGGCGCCGTATTTCACGGCGTTGCCCAGCAGGTTGACGAGGACGATGCGGATGAGGGAGGGGTCGCAGGCCACGGGGGCGGGGTCCGGAGGCAGGTGGCGCTCCACGCGCATGCGCCGGGCCTCGGCCAGGGGCTGGACGACGTCGAGGGCGGATTCCACCAGGGCGCCCAGGGGCGCCTCCTCGGGCCGGAGGACCATGTGGCCCCCCTCCATGCGGGCCAGGTCCAGGTACTCCCTCACCAGGTCGAGCAGGTAGTTGCCCTTCTCGATGAGGCGGTCGAGCTTCTGGATCTGGCGGGGCTCCAGGTCGCCCAGGTAGCCCCCGGTGAGGACCCGGGCGTCGGTGATCATGCTGGCGACGGGGTTCTTCAGCTCGTGGCTGACGAAGGCGAGCATCTCGTTGTAGGCCTGGTTGGCGGCGGTGAGCTGTTCGATCCGCCAGGCCTTCTCCACGGCCTGGGACAGGCGTTCCGCCAGCTCCATCCACAGCTGGACGTGGTAGGGGGTGTAGGCGCGGGGTTCCCTGGAACTGAGGAAGAGGACGCCCACCGACCGGTCCTTCACCCGCAGGGGGCAGGTGAGGGAACTGCGGACCCCCTCCCGGATGAGCAGCCGGGTGGATTGGCTGCGGGGGTGTTCGGCCAGGTAGCGCGGCAGGTCGTAGATGACCCGGGCGCAGTTGGTCTCCAGGACGCGCTGGAGGCTGCTCCCGGCCAGGTCCTCGTGGTAGCCGTCCCGGAGGAGCACGGGCTCGTACAGGGCGCGGTACCGCTGGGCGACGATGCGGCGGCCCTCGTCCTCGGCCAGGGCCAGGCCGATGCGGTCGCAGGGGTACAGTTCGCGCACCCCCTGGAACAGCAGGTCCAGGAGGTCGTCCAGGGAACTTTCCCCGGCGACCTTCTGGTTGAGCCGGTCGAGGACGGCCTGCTCCTCCGCGTCGAACGCGCGTCCCGGCGCCCCGGTCGGGGCCAGGAAGTGGAGGATCGGGTGGTTGTCCGCCATTTGCCACCAGGATACCCTGTCCCGCAAGGGAAGACGCAACGCCTGAAACTTGGGTCGAAAGGCTGCATATGCGGAAGTTGACAGTTCTGGCCGCCCTCCTCCCATGTCTGCTCGGATGCGGCAGCCGCGGCCTGGGGCCCCGGACCGCGGCGCCGCGCATCCAGGTGGCCTGCACCGTCCAGCCCCAGAGCGCCCTCGTCCACGTGGCCCTGGCCCGCGGCTACTTCGCCGCGGAGGGCCTGGAGGTCAGGCCGACCCTCCACGGATTCGGCAAGGCGGCCCTCCAGGACATGCTGGAGGGCCGGGCCCAGTTCGCCACGGTCGCCGAGACGCCGATCATGTTCAGCGCCCTCAAGGGGGACGACCTCCAGGTGGTGGCCGGGGTGGAGGCGAGCACGCTCAACAACGCCATCATCGCGCGCCGCAGCGCAGGCGTCGCCGTCCCCGCGGCCCTGCGCGGCAAGCGCGTCGCCTTCACCCCCGGCACGACCTCGGAATTCTTCCTGGACTCCATCCTCACCACCCTCGGCCTCACCCGCCGCGACCTGGTGGCCGTCCCCTGCCGGCCGGAGGACATGCAGGACGCCCTCGTTTCCCGCCGCGTGGATGCGGCCTCCTGCTGGAACTACCCCCTCGCCGGCATCCGGCGGGCCCTGGGGACGGACGCCTTCCTCATCCAGGACCGGGAGATCTACACCGAGATCTTCACCCTCGTCGCCCCGCGCTCCTTCATCAACGCCAATCCCGGCGTGGTGCGGAGGTTCCTCCGGGCCCTGCTCCGGGCCGAGAAGGACGTCGCCCGCGACCCCGCGGGGGCCCAGGCCGTCGTCTCCCGCGCCTCGGGCGCGCCGCTGGAGCTGGTCAAGGAAGTGTGGGGCGCGTTCGACCACCGCCTCGGCCTCGACCAGGGCCTGCTGGTGGCCCTGGAGGACGAGACCCGCTGGGCCATGAAGAACGGCCTCGTTCCCGGCGGGCCGATGCCGGACTACCGGAAGCTCCTGTACCCGGACGGCCTCCGCGCCGTGGCCCCCACGGCCGTGAAGCTCTGACATGAAGGTCACCAGCCGCCTCTCCCTGCTTTCGGCCCTCTCGCTGGGGATCCTGGTCGCCATGGTGGTCGCCGTCGCCTGGGGCACCCAGGACTTCCGCCAGGCGAAGGCGGGCTACGCCCTCGCCAGCGAGCTGAAGATCGCCGTGCTCGAAGGCAATGCGATCCGGGACCAGTACTTCCTCCACCGGGAGGCCCGCCACCGGGACCTGTGGCTGGCATCCCTGGGGCGGGCCGAGGGCCTCCTCGCCCGGGCCGAGCCGCGGTTCACCGGGGGCGCGGACCCGGATCTGGTCGATGAGATCCGGGACGACCTGGGCGCCTCCGGCGCCATCTTCCGCCGCATCGTCGACAACACCGCGGCCCTGCAGGGGGCCGGGGAACGGAAGGCCGTCTTCGAGGAGCTGGACCGGCGCCTCTCCAGTCAGATGCTCCTGCGGGGCGGCTACGCCTTCGACAGCGCCAGCGCCCTGGTGGAGGCCTGGGAGGGGCGGGTCGAGGCCACCTACCGCAACCTCGCCGTCCTCGCCTGCGGCTTCGCGGCGGGGCTGGCCCTCTCGGCCATCCTCATCCTCCGCCACACCGTGCGCACCATCCGGGGGCGCCTCCTGCCCCTCCACGCGGGCGTCAACCAGGTCGCCGGCGGGGACCTGGCCTGCCGCCTCCCGGCCGATGGCTCCGATGAGTTTTCGGACCTGGCCCGCGCCATCAACGCCATGACCGAGCGGCTGGAGGCCTCCCAGCGGCTCCTGGGCGAGGAGATCCGGCGCCGCATGCTGGCCCAGGCGCGCCAGGAGAGCGAGGCCCGCTTCAAGGCCTGGTTCGACATCCCCCTCGTGGGCATCAGCGTGACCACCCCGGAGAAGGGCTGGCTGGAGGTGAACCCCCACCACTGCGCCATGCTGGGCTACACCCGGGAGGAGCTCATGCGCATGTCGTGGGCGGACGTGACGCACCCCGAGGACCTCCCCGCCGAGCTGGAGGTGTTCGAGCGGGTCCTGGCCGGGGACCTGGAGGGCTACACCCGGGAGAAGCGGTTCATCCGCAAGGACGGGACGATCCTCCACGCCGAACTGGCCCGCCGGTGCATCCGCAGGCCGGACGGCAGCGTGGAGGCCCTCGTGGGCGTCGTGCTGGACGTCAGCGAGCGGAAGCGCGCCGAGGAGGAGCAGCGCCGGCTCACGGAGCAACTGCAACAGTCCCAGAAGCTGGATAGCCTTGGCAGCCTGGCGGGGGGCGTCGCCCACGACATGAACAACGTCCTCGGCGCCATCCTGAGCCTGGCGACGGCCCACCTGGAGCTCCAGGAGCCCGGCAAGCCGGTCCACAAGGCCTTCGAGACCATCGCCAAGGCGGCGACCCGCGGCCGGGACCTGGTGGCCCGGCTCCTGGGTTTCGCCCGGCGGAGCCTGGCCCGGGAGGCGGAGCTGGACCTGAACGCCCTGGTGCGGGAGGTGGCGGGGATCCTGGAGCGGACCACCCTGGGCCGGGTCCGGGTGGAGCTGGACCTGGCCCCGGACGCGCCGCTGATCCTGGGCGACGGCGGGGCCCTCGCCACGGCCCTCATGAACGTCTGCGTGAACGGGGTCGAAGCCATGCCCGGAGGCGGGCTCCTCACCCTGCGCACCCTCGTCGGCGACGGGGGCTGGACGGAGGTCCACGTGGAGGACACCGGGACCGGGATGCCCAAGGAGATCCTGGACCGCGCCCTGGATCCCTTCTTCACCACCAAGGAGGTCGGGAAGGCCACGGGCCTGGGGCTCTCCCTCGTCTACACCACCGTCAAGGCCCACCGGGGCCGCCTGGAGCTCCGCAGCGAGCCCGGGCGGGGCACCCGGGTCCGCCTGGCCTTCCCGCCCTGCGCGCCGGCGCCGCCGAGCCGGGAACCCGCCCCCTCCGAGTCCCGCACCGTCGCCTGCCGGCGGGTGCTCCTGGTGGACGACGACCCCCTGGTCCGGGAGGCCACCGCCTCCCTCCTGGACATCCTGGGCGTCGAGGCCTTCCTCGCCTCCGACGGGGCGGAGGCCCTGGCCCGCCTCGAGGCCGGCCTCGATCCGGACGTGGTGATCCTGGACATGAACATGCCGGGGCTCGACGGGGCCGCCACCCTCCCGCGCCTGCGGGAGCTGCGGCCAGGCCTGCCGGTCCTCCTCGCGACGGGGCGGATGGACCAGAGCGCCCTGGACCTGGCCGAGGCCTACCCCGGGGTCGCCCTCATGTCCAAGCCCTTCACGGCGGACGAACTGCGCCGCGCCCTGGGGTAGGCGCCTATAATGCCTTCCGGAGCCTCCCCCATGGAAACCCTCATCAACAGTCCCTTCATCATCCCCCTGGGCGCCTTCGCCATGGTCGCGATCGTGGTGTCGGTGGGAGCCTGGGCCAAGGTCAGGAACCGGGAGATCCAGTCCCAGCACGAGCTCCGGCTGCGCCAGATGGAGCACGAGCAGAAGATGAAGGCCCTCGAGGTCGAGCGCATCAAGGCCGGGGGCGGCCAGGCCTGATGGACGTCTGGGCCAAGCTCAACCTGAAGGGCCAGACCCGCATCGCCGTCCTGGGCGCGCCGCCCTCCTTCGAGCCCGCGCTCGCGGCCCTGGACGGGGTCCAGGTGGAGCGGGAGGCCGTCGCGCCCCTCGCGTTCGCCCTGGCCTTCGCCGAACGGCGCTCCCAGCTCGACGCCGCGGCCCGGGACCTGGCCGGGAAGGCCGAGGGCGACGCCATCCTCTGGTTCGCCTACCCCAAGCGATCGTCCCGGCGCTACGCCTGCGACTTCGACCGGGACCACGGCTGGGAGGTCCTCCGGGAGGCCGGCTGGGACAGCGTCCGCATGGTGGCCCTGGACGAGGACTGGTCGGCCCTGCGCTTCCGGCGCAAGGCCTTCATCCGGAAGGCCGGGGGCTGAGGCCCCGGCTCACTCGATGTAGCGGCCCCTTTCCGTGTAGTGGGTGTGCAGCAGCTCGTGGCTGCGGTGGCCGCAGGGGCCCTCGGTGAGGAACTCCTCGTAGATCCGGAGGACGTCGGGATTCTCGTGGCTCTTCCGCACCTCGTAGGCGGCGTCCTCGGCGTAGATGGCGTGGGCGCGCGCCTTCCGGATCTCCGGGGAGGTGGGGATGGGCTGGCCGCCGCCGCCGATGCAGCCGCCGGGGCAGCCCATGAACTCGATGAAGTGGCATTGGCTGAAGACGCCGCCGGCCTTGATGTCCTCCATCACCTTCCGGGCGTTGGCCGTGCCGTGGGCGACGGCCACCTTGAGGGTGGCGCCCCGGAGGAAGTTCCAGTCCTGGAACAGCCCGGCCAGGATGGGCGGCACCGGGCCGACCTCCGGGATGGGGAGCTCGGCGTACTTGACGCCCTCGAAACCGCGCACGGGCTTGATGTCCGCGTTCTCGAAGAGGGTCTCGACCTTGAGGCCGGTCACCACCTCGATGACGGTGCGGAGGGCGGCCTCCATCACGCCGCCCGTGGCCCCGAAGATGACGCCCGACCCGGTGGCGGTGCCGAAGGGCGCGTCGAAGCCGGACCTGGGCAGGCGCGGGAGGTCGAGGCCCGTCTCGCTGATCATCTTGGCCAGCTCGCGGGTGGTGAGGCCGTAGTCCACGTCCTTGAAGCCGGAGTCGTCCATCTCGGGCCGGTTGCACTCGAACTTCTTGGCCGAGCAGGGCATGAGGGCCACGGTGACGATGTCGGCGGGGTCGATGCCGTGCTTCCGGGCATAGTAGGTCTTGATGACGGCCCCGAACATCTGCTGGGGACTCTTCGCGGTGCTCAGGTTGGGGATGTACTCGGGGTAGAAGTGCTCCAGGTACTTCACCCATCCCGGCGAGCAGCTGGTGAACTGCGGGAAGGCGGCCTCGCCGCCGTCGGCCAGGGCGGTCTTGAGGCGGAGCAGGAGCTCGGTGCCCTCCTCGAGGATCGTCAGGTCGGCGGTGAAGTTGGTGTCGAAGACCCGGTCGAACCCGCACATGCGGAGGGCGGTGTTCAGCTCGAAGGTCATGGGCGTTCCGGGCTCGCACCCGAAGCATTCGCCGATGGCGGCGCGGGGGCTGGGCGCGGTCTGGATCACCACGTGCTTCTTCGGGTCGTGGATGGCCTCCCAGACCTCGTCGGTGGGATCGTTGGCGCGGAGGGCGCCCGTGGGGCAGCGGTTGATGCACTGGCCGCAGTTGATGCAGACGACGGAACCCAGGGGCTTCTCCATGAAGGAGGCGATGTGGGCCTTGTCGGAGCGGCCCAGCACCTCGATGGTGCCGACTTCCTGGAGGTCGATGCAGGTGCGGACGCAGCGCCGGCACATCACGCACTTGTTGTTGTCCCGGACCACCGAATAGGAGGAGAGGTCGATGTCCCACCGGGGCTTCTCGGGATGGCCGAAGCGGAAGAAGTCGACGCCGTATTCCTTGGAAAGGGCCTGGAGCTCGCAGTTGTTGTTCCGGCCGCAGGCGTAGCATTCGCCGTAGTGCTCGCTCAGGAGCAGGTCGACGATGTGCCGGCGGGCCATGCGCACCTTGCGGGTGTGGGTCCAGACCTTGAGCGGGCTGGTGACGGGGAAGGCGCAGGCGGCCTGGAGGGTGCGCATGCCCTCCACTTCCACCGAGCAGACCCGGCAGACCCCGGCCACGCAGAGATCGGGGTGGTGGCAGAGGGTGGGGATCTTGATGCCGATGCGCCGGGCGGCCTCGAGGATCGTGGTGCCCAGGGGCACCTTGAGCTCCTGCCCGTCGATGGAGAGGGAGACGGAACCACCGATGGCGGTGGCGCTGGCGGGGACGGCGGGGACCGAAGCCTGCTGGCTCACGGGGGCCCGGCGGGACATTTCGCTGGAGGGAACGGTCATGGCGTCAGCTCCGGATTCAGGCGTGGGAGGGGATCCGGCCCATGATCTCGTCGCGGAAATGCTCCACGACCGAGAGGAAGGCGTTGGGGCTGCTCTGGCCCAGGCCGCACTTGGAGGCGACCTGCATGGTCTCTCCGAGCTGGCAGAGCTCCCTCAGGTAGGCCATGCTGCACGTGCCGGCCCGCAGCTTCTCCAGCCCCTCGAGGAGCTTGGCGTTGCCCAGGCGGCAGGGCGTGCACTGCCCGCAGGATTCGTCCACGAAGAACTCCAGGAAGTTGTGGAGCACCTCGAGCATGTCGCGGTGGGGCCCGAAGACGATGACCGAGCCGCCGGTGGGGATGTCCTCGAAGGCGATCGTCCGCCCGAAGTCCTTGGCGGGCACGCACTGGCCCGAGGCCCCGCCGATCTGGCAGGCCTTGGCCCCTTCGCCGCCCACCTCCTTCAGGAGGTCCGAGACGCTGATGCCCAGGGGGAACTCGTACACGCCGGGGCGGGCGCAGTCGCCCGAGACGCTGAAGATCTTGATGCCCGTGGACCGTTCGGTCCCCACGCGGCGGAACCAGTCCGCCCCGTTGCCCAGGATGCAGGCCGTCCAGGCCAGGGTCTCCACGTTGTTGACCACCGTCGGGCAGTCCAGGAAGCCGGTGTTGACGGGGAAGGGGGGGCGGTTGCGGGGCTCGCCCCGGAAGCCCTCCAGGGCCTCGATGAGGGCGGTCTCCTCGCCGCAGATGTAGGCGCCGGCCCCCATGAAGATGCGGATGTCGAAGTCCAGGGGGGAGCCGAGGACCCCCTTCCCGAGCAGGCCCGCCTCGCGGCGCCGGGCCAGGACCGCCTCCAGGTGGCCACGGAGGTACGTGTACTCCCCGCGCAGGAAGAGGACGCCTTCCTTCGCGCCGATGGCGCGGGCGGCGATGGTCATGCCCTCGAAGACGAGGTCGGCGTGCTCCTGGAGGATGACCCGGTCCTTGAAGGTCCCGGGCTCGCCCTCGTCGGCGTTGCAGATCACGAACTTCCGGTCGCCCCGGGCGGCGGCGGCGAAGTTCCATTTCACGCCGGTGGGGAAGCCGGCGCCGCCCCGGCCCTTGAGGCCCGAATCGGAGACGGCCTTGATGATGGCGGTGCGCTCGCAGGCCAGGGCGGCCTTGAGCCCCGCTTCCGGGAGCTGGGAGGCGTAGGTGGACAGGGGGCTCATCGGATCACCACTTCCTTGGATTCCTTGGCGTGGACGCCGAAGACCCGGCGGCAGGCCTCGAGGATCTCGTGGACCTTCTCGGGGGTGACGCGGGTGTAGACCTGGTCGTTGACGAGGAGGGCGGGGCCCTGGTCGCACATGCCCATGCAGTTGGCCCACTCCAGGGTGAACTTGCCGTCCGCCGTCGTCTGGCCGAAGGTGATGCCCAGGTCGTTCTCCAGCTGCCGGCTGACCCGGCGCTTGCCCTGCATGTCGCAGGAGATGGTGCGGCAGAGCCGGATGACGAACCGGCCCT
Organism: Mesoterricola sediminis; assembly: GCF_030295425.1. Lineage (NCBI taxonomy): Bacteria > Pseudomonadati > Acidobacteriota > Holophagae > Holophagales > Holophagaceae > Mesoterricola > Mesoterricola sediminis. Next base: position 2,041,854 of record NZ_AP027081.1, read on the forward strand.
GGCGGCCGCTGCCCAGGAAGGCGTAGAAGGAGGCCACGCTGTTGACCTCCACGGGGTGGATGCCCAGGTGGTCCGCGATCACCTGGAGGGCGAAGGCGTCGAGGGTGTGGTACTTCCGCTTCACCTCCAGGAGGATGGGGATCAGGGAGGTGCGGTCCCGCCCCAGGCGGTCCGCGAGCGCGTCCACCTCCTGGCCCAGCCGGTGGCGTTCGGTCATGAGCATGGGATCCTCCTATCGACCAGGCGTGGATGGAGCGGCGAGGAGGCGCGCGACCTTGGCGACCAGCTCGGCCGGTTCGACGGGCTTGGCGGTGAAGTCGTCCACCGGGACCATCTCGTCGTCCTTGCCGAAGGCCAGGCCGGAGGCCGTGGCCACCGACGTGAGCATGAGGATGGGCAGCGTGTGACCCGCCCGCCGGAGGTCCTGGGCCATGCGGAAGCCGTCGTCGGGCTGCTCCATCATCACGTCCAGGATCAAGAGATCGGGCTTGAAGGTCGCCATGGCCTCCATGCCTTCCGGCCTGCTGTACGCCGCGCCGACCGTGTGGCCCTCCTTCTCGAGGAAAAGGGTGCCGGCCTCCACGATATCCGGGTCGTCGTCCACGATGAGGATGCGCGCCATGGGTCACTCCCTTGCCGGCCAAGCCGGGAACGGTGGATACGCGGGTGGGGGGGATGCGCCCAAAGTCTAGGGCCGGCTCCAGGGGCTGTCGATCAAAAATGCGCGAATGGCGCGCCGCGCCTTCGTTCTTTTTGTAACGAAGCCGGGCCGCCGAACGGAGCGGCCGCGATCCGAGGCCCAGAGCCCCCATCCGATGCGCGGAACCGTTTCCGCTGATCCGATCGGCCTGTACGCGGGTGGGTTCAGAGGCGGTTCAAGGTGAGCAACGATCCAGGTTTCGAAGAGAAGCTGGTGGACATCGTAGCCCTTCATCTGGATCGAATCACCGGAACCGCCTAGGGTGTGTTCGTAATCTAGGATAGTAATGGCTAATACCCATCCGTGCCGGAGCATTGAGGAGCTGGAATAGTGAGTCTGTGCTGCAGTGCCTGATGGCGCCACGCATTCGCAGGATCCTATTGGAACGCGGAGGCGCGGAGGATCTCGCTGAGGCTCGCGGAGAAAGGATCAAGCCCTTGTATGTATCACCCGCTTGATTCCACCGTCTTTGAAAGGCCACTGACGGAAATTGAGGAGCAGGCCGACCTCCATTCCGCCTTAGCCTCCACGACCACGAGGTCGTCTACCAGCAAATCCAGCCGGTAGGCCCGCTCAACCACAAGCCCCCTCCACTCGATATCCAGGGGCAGGTTCCAGGAGCGCTTTCCTCCGCGACCCTCTGCGAGATCCTCCGCGCCTCCGCGTTTCATAGGATCAATGAGGATCCGGAACGCTTGTCACCCTCCGCTCATAGCCTCAGCCAGATCACGATGCAGGCCAAAGCCACCTGGGCTGAGAAACTTCGCGCCGTTTTGTCGAACCTGGTGGCCAGCGCCCTGAACTGTTTGAGCTTGGCGAACCCATGCTCGATGGCATGGCGGGCCTTGTATAGGTGTGAGTCCCAGGCCGCCGGATTCTTGCGCCGGGGATGAGGTGGGATGACGGCTGTCGCACCCATGGCCTCGATCGCCTTCCTTACCGGGTTCCCATCGTAGGCCCGATCTCCGAACACGTACTCTGCCTGCCAACCGCACAGCAATCCTTCAGCAGACCGGCTTTCATGGGCTTGCCCCGGAGTGACCAGGAAATCCAAAGGATTACCGTGGGCATCGCAGATCAAATGGATCTTGGTCGAGCATCCACCCCGAGATCGTCCGAGCGCCTGGTTCCAGAGCCCCCCCCCTTTTGCCTGCTGAATGTTGATGAGCGCGAATGATGGTGCCATCCAGCATGACCCACTCCAGGTCGGCTTCCTTGCGCAGGAACTCCAGGATCCTTTGCCACACGCCGCGCTTGGTCCAGGCCTCAAATCGCGTGTACACGCTTGTCCAAGGTCCAAATTCCTCCGGCAGGTCCCTCCACGGCGCCCCAGTCCTGTGCCTCCACAGGATCGCCTCCACCATGGGACGGTTGGGGTGACGGGATCGCCCCATCCCTCCACGCTCTGGCGGAATGAGCGGTTCAAGCTTTGCCCACATGGCATCGGTCAGGAAACTTCTCGGCATCGTTACCCCAGGAAAATTCGTGGTGTACGAGCCTTTACGTATGAGTACAAGTTAACTATTTATCTAATCTATAGATTCCGAACACAGCCTAGTTCCGATCCTTCGTGCTGGCAAGGGTGAGTAAAAATCCCGTACGCTGAGTGCGCCGAGAAGCCGAGTCACGCTGAGCCAGCTTCGCGATCCACCGCGCCGACCAGGCCCTGGCCCGCTGGCGCGGGCCGCGATGCTGCGCATCGCCCGGCTGGGGGCTCCGGGCCTTCCGCATGCACGCCTGTGGGTGCCCTGCGCCCCCAGCCTTGGACGGGCCTGGGCTCAGCCCCGAGGCCTTGGCCATGGTGGTCATCCGCACGATCTCGGCCTTGCGCTCCGCCGTGCGGGTGGCCTTTCGCCCCCGGCCCGGAGCAGCCTGGTCGATACCCTGGCATCCGGCCTCCAGGAACCGGTACCGTCGGACGGGGTTGTAACCCACCTGGAGCTGGTCGAAGGTGGGCCGAACCTCCGACCCAGGCCCGTCCAAGGCTGGGGGCGCAGGGCACCCACAGGCATGCATGCGGAAGGCCCGGAGCCCCCAGCCGGGCGATGCGCAGCATCGCGGCCCGCGCCAGCGGGCCAGGGCCTGGGTGGTATGGGTCGGCGCGGTGGATCGCGAAGCTGGCTCAGCGTAACCCGGCGTCTCGGCGCACTCGGCGTACGGGTTTTTTACTCACCCTCGCCAGCACGAAGGATCGGAACAAGGCGGTTCCCGTGATTCGATCTACCGACACGAGCCCAGCTGGGTCAGGAGGCGATTGAGGGCCAAGGCCTGGGTGGCATGGGTCGGCGTGCTGAACCGCGAAGCTGGCTCAGCGTGACGCGGCGTCTCGGCGAACTCGGCGTACGGGTTTTTTACTCACCCTCGCCAGCACGAAGGATCGGGACCCGATCGTTCAGGTGATTCGATCCAACGGCCCTAGAAACGGAGGTCGCGCTCGCCGGCGCGGATGCGCTCCAGGTAGGCTTCGGCGGCGGTGCGCGCCTTGGGGTTGGGGATGGTGGCCAGCTCCTTGGCGATGATGGCCTCGCCCAGGCCGCGCAGCTCGGTGTCGCCGTAGTCCTCGATGTACTCCATGAGGGTGAGGAGGGCGTTGGGCTGGCAGACGTTGGCGATCTGGCCGCTCTTGGCGAGCTTCATGAACCGGTCGCCGGTGCGGCCTTCCCGGTAGCAGGCGGTGCAGTAGCTGGGGATGTAGCCGTCCCGCAGCAGGTCCTTGAGGACCTCGGTGGGGCTGCGGTGGTCGGCGGGCTCGAACTGGGGCACGGGCTCGGGCTCGCCCAGCTTGTGGGTCTGGGCGTAGCCGCCCACGCCGGTGCAGGAGCCGGCGCTGACCTGGGAGATGCCCAGGGCGATGACCTCCTCGCGGTAGCCCATGGGCTCGCGGGTGGAGAGGATCATGCCGGTGTAGGGCACGGCGAGGCGGAGCACGGCGACCACCTTCTTGAAGTCGTCGTCCCCGACCAGGTGCGGGAACTGGCTGGCGGTGACGCCGCTGGCGCTGCGGATGCGGGGCACGGACAGGGTGTGGGGGCCCACGCCCAGGGCCGCTTCCAGGTGCTCCCCGTGCATGAGCATGGCGACGGTGTCGTAGCGCCAGTCGTAGAGGCCGTAGAGCACGCCCAGACCGACGTCGTCGATGCCGGCCTTCATGGCGCGGTCGTGGGCCGTGGTGTGCCATTCGTAGTTGCGCTTGGGCCCGCCCCGGTGGACGGTCTGGTACGTGGGCTTGTGGTAGGTCTCCTGGAAGAGGATGTAGGTGCCGATGCCCGCGTCCTTCAGGCGCCGGTAGTCCTCCTCCGTGGTGGCGGCCACGTTCACGTTCACGCGGCGGATGGCGCCGTTGTCGAACTTGAGGGAATAGATGGTGGAGATGCACTCCAGGACGTAGTCGAGGGGGCAGTTGACGGGATCCTCGCCGACCTCCAGGGCCAGGCGCTTGTGGCCGAGGCCTTCGAGGACGCGGACCTCCTCGGCCAGCTCCGCCTGGTCCAGGCGCCGGCGGGGCATGGGATTGCCGTGGTTGTAGCCGCAGTACGAGCACTGGTTGACGCAGAAGTCGGAGAGGTAGAGGGGGGCGAACATGACGATCCGCCGGCCGTAGATGTGCTCCTTGACGTGGCGGGCCAGCCTGAAGACCTCCTCCAGCACCTGCGGGTCCTGGACGTCCAGGAGCACGGCGGCCTCGCGGTGGGTGAGCCCCCCGAAGCCGGCCGCCTTGTCCAGGATCGCCCGCACCCGGGCGGGGTCCTGGGCCGCGGTCCGGGCCGCCTCCAGCGTCTCCAGGATCTCTCCGTCGTGGATGAAGATCGCGGGGTCCATGGATGAGGGGTCGTAGGCGGTCATGGCAGCTCCTTCGTCAGGGCGGATTTCACCGAGATCCCCGCGATCCGCCCCAGGCGGCCGGTGAGGGCGCTCAGCTCGTCGGAGGTGCCGTCCACGATGAGCGACACCACGGAGACGCCCCGCTCCCGGTAGGGAAGGCCCATGCGCCCGACGATCACGGCCGCGGCCTCGTGGAGGACGGCGTTGACGGCCGGGGCCGCCTCCAGGTCCTCGACCACGATGCCCACCACGCCGAGTCGCTTGCGTTCCATGGGGCGGCCCTTTCGATGGGCCCGGCCGGCGGCATGGGAGGGCGGATGGGAAACCCATTCGGCCTTCCGCTCGGGGTGTGCCTCGCGGTCGGGGGGGGTGGGGGTAACGACCGGCCGCGGAACGGATCCCGCGGCCCGACCCCTCCAGGTTCAGGGCGGCGGCGGGGGGCGTCAACCCATCGGTGACAAATTTAATGACCTTTAGGTCGTCTATTGTGATCCCCGTCACCCAAAAGAAAAAGGGCTCCGAAACCCCGGGGCGTAAAATAGTCGTAACAAAATGTAACGCTGTTCAAAATTTCACGGACTGACCATGAAGCCCATTTCGGATAAGGTCATCGGCCGCCTCGCCCGCTATCGCACCCTCCTCACGGAGCAGGTGCCGGAGGGGCGCACCCACCTCTTCTCCTACGAGATCGCCGCGGCGATGCGCCTGGCGGACTCCCAGGTCCGGCGCGACCTCATGGCCGTGGGCACGCGGGGGGTCCCCCAGCACGGCTACGAGATCGAGGCCCTCAAGGCCAGGCTGGACGACGCCCTCGCCCTGGACCGGGCCCACGGGGTCGCGGTGGTGGGGGCGGGGGACCTGGGCCGCGCCCTCATCGCCTTCCTGGAGGCCCGCCGGACCACCCTGGCCATCCGGGCGGCCTTCGACGTGGACCCCGCCAAGGTGAACCGCGTGTTCTCGGGCGTGAAGTGCCACGCCATGGCCGACCTGGAGAAGGTCGTCGCCGCGGAGGGCATCACCCTGGCCATCCTCTGCGTGCCCGCGGCGGCGGCCCAGCCCGCGGCGGACGCCCTGGTCCACGCCGGGATCCGCGGCGTCCTCAATTTCGCCCCCGTGGCCCTGCGCCTCCCGGTGCAGGTCGCCCTGGAGGAGCTCGTGATCACCACCTACCTGGAGAAGCTCGCCTACTTCACCACCCACCCAGCCAAGGAGCGCCGGAATGGCCGACATGACGCGCGTTGAATCCATCCTCGAGGGACATCCCGCCGCAGGGCGGGACCACCTCATCCCGATCCTCCAGGAGATCCAGGAAGCCGAGGGCTACCTTTCCCGGGAGGCCATCACCCGGGTGGGCGAGGCCCTCCATCTCCCGGCCAGCAAGATCTTCGGGGTGGCCACCTTCTACAACATGTTCCGGTTCCAGCCCAAGGGCGTCCACCACGTCATGGTCTGCCGGGGCACGGCCTGCCACGTGAAGGGCAGCAAGCGGGTCCTGGACCAGGTGACCCGGACCCTGCGCATCGAGCCGGGCCAGACCACCCGCGACGGGCAGTTCAGCCTGGAGGTGGTCGCCTGCATGGGGGCCTGCGGCCTCGCCCCCGTGGTCAACATCAACGGCCAGTTCCACGCCAAGGCCACTCCCCTGAAGCTGCAGCGTATCCTCGACGCCTGCCGGGAACAGGAGCTCAGCCATGTCTAGCCCGACCTCCCACGCCTGCTGGTCACCGGCCCCGCGGCCGGGTTCCGCCCTCCTGGGGGCCCTCCAGGACGGTCCCTTCCGGGGCCTGGAAGGCGAGGCCCTGGACGGGCTTCTCGCCGCCCTCCGCCGGGAGCGGGTCGAGCGCCCCGTGATCTTCGTGGGGGCCGGCACCTGCGGCCTCGGCGCCGGCGCGGACAAGACCCTCGCCCAGGTGAAGGCCTGGTGCGAGGCGACGGGCCGCGACGCGGAGATCCGGGAGGTCGGCTGCATCGGCCTCTGCTCCGAGGAGCCCATGGTCGACGTGCAGCTGCCGGGCCGGGCCCGCATCTCCTTCGCCGCGGTCACCGCCGACCGGGTCGACGAAGTCCTGGAGGGGGTGTTCCAGGGCCGGCCCGACGTGGAGCGGGCCCTGGGCCAGTTCCCGGCCGAGGGGCAGGAAGCGTGGCCGGGGGTCCGGCCCATGGCCGAGCACCCCTTCCTGGCGCGGCAGAAGCGCTGGGTCCTGGCGAACTCGGGGCTGATCGACTTCACCTCCATCGACGAGTACATCGCCCGGGGCGGCTACGACGCCCTCCACGCCACCCTCACGGGCCGGACCCGCCAGGAGGTGGTGGACGAGGTGCTGGCCTCGGGCCTGCGCGGCCGGGGCGGGGGCGGGTTCCCCACCGGGCGCAAGTGGAAGATGGCCCTGGACGCCCAGAGCGACCAGAAGTACATGATCTGCAACGCGGACGAGGGCGACCCCGGCGCGTTCATGGACCGGGCGGTCTGCGAGAGCGATCCCCACCGGCTCCTGGAGGGCATGATCACGGGCTGCTACGCCATCGGCGCCTCCAAGGCCTACATCTACATCCGGGCCGAGTACCCCCTGGCCATCCGCAACCTGAAGCTGGCCATGGCCCAGGCCCGGGCGTACGGCCTCCTGGGCGAGAACATCCTCGGCAGCGGCTTCAGCCTCGACATCGTCCTCAAGATGGGCGCCGGGGCCTTCGTGTGCGGCGAGGAGACCGCCCTCATGCACTCCATCGAGGGCCGGCGGGGCATGCCGCGGCCCCGGCCGCCGTACCCGATCCAGTCCGGGCTCTTCGGGAAACCGACGGTGATCAACAACGTGGAGACGTTCGCCAACATCCCCACCGTCATGCAGCTGGGCGGCGCCGGGTTCGCGGCCACGGGCACCGAGGGCAGCAAGGGCACCAAGGTTTTCGCCCTCTCGGGCATGGTGCGCCGCACGGGCCTGGTGGAGGTGCCCATGGGCACCGCCATCCGGGACGTGGTCTTCGCGGTGGGCGGCGGCATCCCCAACGGCAAGAAGTGCAAGGCCGTGCAGATCGGCGGGCCTTCCGGGGGCTGCATCCCCGAGCCGCACCTGGACCTGCCCTGCGACTACGAGGCCCTGAAATCCTTCGGGGCCATCATGGGCTCCGGCGGCCTCGTGGTCATGGACGAGAACACGTGCATGGTCGACCTGGCCAAGTTCTTCATGGAGTTCATCCAGTCCGAGAGCTGCGGCAAGTGCATCCCCTGCCGGGAAGGCACGAAGCAGATGCTGGACATCCTCAAGGCCATCACCCAGAACCGGCGCAGCGAGGAAGGGCTCGACGCCCTCCTGCGCGTGCGGGGCGTGATGGTCCTCAAGGAACTGGGGGAGGCCATCCGGACCTCGAGCCTCTGCGGCCTCGGCCAGACGGCTCCCAATCCGGTGCTCAGCACCCTCAAATGGTTCCGGGAGGAGTACGAGGCCCACATCTACGAGCGGCGCTGCCCCGCGGGGGCCTGCCGCGAGCTGGTGGGCGCGCCCTGCCAGTCGGGCTGCCCTGTCGGGACCGAGGTCTGGAAGTACGTGGCCCACGTGGCCCTGGGCGAGTACGAGGACGCCTACGGGGCGATCCGCGCGGCCAACCCCTTCCCGTCGGTGTGCGCCCGGGTCTGCAACCATCCCTGCGAGTCCAGCTGCCGCTGCGGCACCACGGGCGGCGATCCCATCGCCATCCGCCACCTGAAGCGCTTCGTGGTGGACCGGGTGGACCCGGCCACCTTCAAGGGCGGCGCCCGGCCCCAGCGCCCCGGCGCCCCGCGGGTGGCGGTCGTCGGCGCGGGCCCCGCCGGCCTCACGGCGGCCCATGCCCTGGGCATGAAGGGCTACCCGGTCACCGTGTTCGAGCGGGAGCACAAGGCGGGCGGCATGCTGGTGGCCGGGATCCCGGCCTACCGGCTCCCCCGGGAGGTGCTGGAGCGGGAGATCGACAGCCTCATCAACGAGAACGTGCGGATGGAGTTCGGCAAGGCCCTGGGCCGCGACTTCACCATCCAGAGCCTCAAGGAGGAGGGCTACCAGGCCGTGTACCTGGCCCTGGGCTCCCACCAGAGCAAGCGCCTGGGCCTTCCCGGCGACGAGGTGGAGGGGATCGTCCCCGGCATCGCGTTCCTCAAGGCCTGGAACCTGCACGGCAGGGCCCTCGGCAGGGGCCGGGTGGGGGTGATCGGCGGCGGCAACAGCGCCCTGGACGCCGCCCGGGTCGCGCTCCGCCAGGAGGGCGTCGAGGAGGTGACGATCTTCTACCGCCGCACCCGCAACGAGATGCCGGCCTACCAGGAGGAGATCGAGGCCGCCCTGGACGAGGGCATCCGCGTCGAGACCCTGGTGGCGCCCCTCCAGGTGGTCTCCGCCGGCGGGCGCCTGCGGGGCATCGTCTTCCAGCGCAACGAGCTGGGCGACCGGGACGAGAGCGGGCGCGCCCGCCCCGTGCCGATTCCCGGCAGCGAGTTCACCGCGGAGCTGGACACCCTCGTCGTGGCCATTTCGGAGGAGCCGGAGACGGCGTGCCTGGACGGGTTCCGCCTCAAGAGCTGGGGCGGGGTCGTCACCAACCCCGAATCGGGCCTCACCAGCCAGAAGCGGGTCTACGCCGGGGGCGACGTGGTCACCGGGCCGAGCACCGTCATCGAGGCGGTGGCCGCCGGCAAGAACGCCGCCGTCATGATCGACCGCCAGCTGACCGGGCGCCAGCTCAAGGTGCTGGGCGGGGTGGCCCTGCCCACCGTCTACATCCCGCCCTTCGCGGGCGAGGAGGAGGAGGGGGAGGGCCCGGCCCGGGCCGTGCCGCCCCACCTGCCGCTCGAGATGCGGAGGAAGAACTTCCGGGAGGTGGACCTGTGCCTCTCCGAGGAGCACGCCCTCTGCGAGGCGCGGCGATGCCTGCGCTGCGACGTCGAATTCACCCAGCCCGTCTAGAAGAGGTCCGAGATGCTCACCCTTGAAGCGAACGGCCAGAACCTGGAAGCGAAGAAGGGGGATACGATCCTCCAGGCCCTCAAGCGCGGGGGGATCCACGTCCCCACCCTCTGCCACATGGAGGGTCTCCTGCCCTCGGGCACCTGCCGCATGTGCGTGGTGGAGGTGGAGGGCATGCCGGGGCTCACGCCGGCCTGCTCCTATCCCGCCGCGGACGGCATGAAGATCCGCACCTCCACCCCCGCGGTCCTCCGGACCCGGAAGGCCATCGTGGAACTCCTGCTGGCCAACCACCCCGACGACTGCCTCTACTGCGCCCGCAACGGCAAGTGCGACCTCGCGAGCCTCGCCCGCGAGAACGGCGTGCGCCAGCGGGTCTTCCGCGGCGCGCGCAAGCGGAAGGAGAAGGACATCTCCAGCCCGTCCATCATCCGGGATCCGGAGAAGTGCATCCTCTGCGGCAAGTGCGTCCGGACCTGCGAGGAGATCCAGGGCGTCAGCGCCATCGATTTCGTCAACCGCGGCAGCCGCGCCTTCGTCGGCACCGCCTTCGACGAGGGGATGAACGTCAGCGCCTGCATCAATTGCGGCCAGTGCATCCTGGTCTGCCCCACCGCCGCCCTCACGGAGCGGAGCTACGTGGACGAGGTGCTCCGGCTCCTGGCCGACCCCGGGAAGACCGTGGTCGTCCAGCACGCCCCGGCCGTGTCGGTCTCCATCGCCGAGGAGTTCGGCATCCGGCCCGGCACGGACATCGACGGCCAGATGGTGGCCGCCCTGCGCCGGATCGGGTTCGACCGGGTCTTCGACACCAGCTTCACCGCCGACCTCACCATCATGGAGGAGGGCAGCGAGCTCCTGAAGCGGGTGAAGGAGGGCGGGCCCCTGCCCATGTTCACCAGCTGCAGCCCGGGCTGGATCAAGTTCATGGAGCAGTTCTACCCCGAGCTGCTGCCCAACCTGTCCACCTGCAAGAGCCCCCAGCAGATGATGGGCGCGGTCATCAAGTCCTTCTGGGCGAAGCGGGAGAACCTGGACCCCAAGGACATCGTCAGCGTCTCGATCATGCCCTGCACGGCCAAGAAGTTCGAGTGCAGCCGGCCCGAGATGGGGCGCGACTACGTGCCCGACGTGGACTACGTGCTCACCACCCGCGAGCTGGCCGACCTGCTCCGCATCAAGGGCATCGACCCCGGGACCCTCGATCCCGAGGGCGCCGACTCCCCCTTCGGGGAGCGCTCCAGCGCCGGGAAGCTCTTCGGGGCGTCGGGCGGCGTCATGGAGGCGGCCATCCGGAGCGCCTACTTCCTCCTCACCGGGGACGAGATGAAGGACTACCGGATCCAGGACCTGCGGGGCATGAAGGGCTCCAAGGAGCTCCGGGTCAAGGCGGACGGCGTCGAGCTGGGCGCCGCCGTGGTCTCCAGCCTCGGCCAGGCCCGCAAGCTCATGGAGGAGATCAAGGCCGGCCGCAAGGACCTCCAGTTCGTGGAGGTCATGACCTGCCCCGGCGGCTGCATCAACGGCGGCGGCCAGCCCATCGGCGCCGATCCGGAGGCCGTGAAGGCCCGCATGGCCGCCCTCTACCAGATCGACCGGGAGGATACCCTGAGGGTCAGCCACAAGAACAGCCAGGTCCAGCGCCTCTACCAGGAGTTCCTGGGCGAGCCCCTGGGCCCCCTGAGCCACGAGCTGCTGCACACCCGGTACCAGAAGCGCGACGTGATGAGGTAGGAGCGATCATGAACGAGAAGAAGAACATCCTCGTCGTCGACGACGACATCGACCTGCTCGAGCAGGTGGCCCTCGTCATGGAGGCCGAGGGGCACCGGGTCGTCCGGGCCCAGGGCCAGAAGGAGGGGGAGGAGGCCCTGCTGACCACCATCCCCGACCTGGCCATCCTGGACCTGATGATGGAGAACATGGACAGCGGCTTCGTCCTCTGCCACCACGTCAAGCGCCTCTACCCGGGCACCCCGGTGATCCTCCTCACCGCCGTCAAGGCGGCGACGGGCCTGGACTTCCAGCCCCAGTCGGACGAGGCCGCCAGCTGGGTCAAGGCCGATGTGGTGATGGACAAACCCGTGCGACCCGAGCAGTTGCGGAACGAGTCCCGCCGGCTTCTCGGAATCGCCCCCGCCGTGGCCCGGCACTGATACGATGCAGGTCGACACCCCACACTGGACAGTGAAGGACCCGGGAGGAACCTGGGCATGACGGACATGGACGAGACCCTGAACGGGAACGGGGACACCCCCGGCCCGGTCCGGGGTTTCGTCCGCACCGTCAAGAACCGCTGCCGCATCTGCTACACCTGCGTCCGGACCTGCCCGGCCAAGGCCATCCGCATCACCAAGAGCCAGGCGGAGGTGGTGCCGGAGCGCTGCATCGGGTGCGGCAACTGCATCCGGGTCTGCACCCAGAAGGCCAAGCGCATCGTCTCCACCGTCCACGAGGTGGAGGACCTGCTGGACGGCAGGCAGCGCGTCGCGGCCATGCTGGCCCCCAGCTTCCCGGTGGAATTCCAGGCCGAGATGGACTTCCGGGTCCTGGTGGGCATGTGCCGGAAGCTGGGCTTCGACCTGGTGACGGAGGTGGCCTTCGGGGCGGACCTGGTGGCGGAGCGGTACCGCCAGCAGATGATCCTCAACCCCATGAAGCAGTACATCGCCACCACGTGCCCGGCCATCGTGGGCTTCGTGGAGCGCTACCATCCCGAGCTCATCCCGGGGCTCTCGCCCATCGTCAGTCCCATGGTGGCCATGAGCCGCGTGCTCCGGACGCTCCACCCCGGCATCAAGGTGGTCTTCATCGGGCCCTGCGTGGCCAAGAAGGCCGAGGCCGCCGACCCCGACGCCGCGCTGGGGCCGGACGTGGCCATCACCTTCCGCGAGCTGCGCCACCTGTTCCTGCGCCACGACGTCAAGCCCGAGCGCTGCCAGCCCACCGACTTCGATCCGCCCCACCCCAACCTGGGGAGCCTCTTCCCCCTCACCCGGGGCTTCCTGCAGGCCGCGTCCATCTCCGAGGACCTGGCCGCCAACGACGTGGTGGCCACGGACGGGATCGAGGGCTTCACGGCGGTCCTGGAGGAGTTCGGCGCGGGGACCCTGGACGCGCGGCTGGTGGAGCTCCTCAGCTGCAGCGGGTGCATCGCGGGTCCGGGGCTGTCCACCCAGGAGACGCTCTTCAAGCGGCGGGGCCGGGTGAGCTCGTACAGCCGGTTCCGGGCCTCGACCCTGGACCTGGAGGCCTGGCAGCGGGAGGTGGACCGCTTCCAGAACCTGGACCTGACCCGGACCTACTCCGCCAACGACCAGCGGCTGGAGGAGCTGGAGCCCCCCGAACTCCACGAGATCATGCAGCGCATGGGCAAGTACTCCGAGGCCCATGAGCTGAACTGCGGCGCCTGCGGCTACCGCACCTGCCGGGAGCACGCCCTGGCCATCGGCAAGGGCTTCGCCGAACCGGAGATGTGCCTGCCGTTCGTCATCGACGACAACCTGAACACGATCCGCAAGCTCAGCCAGGCCAACGAGAAGCTCGCCTCGGCCCAGGAGACCCTGATGCACTCCGAGCGGCTGGCCTCCATGGGCCAGCTGGCCGCGGGCGTGGCGCACGAGATCAACAACCCCCTCGGGGTGGTGCTGATGTACACCCACCTGCTCCTGGACGAGTGCGCGTCGGGATCGCCCCTCCGCTCCGACCTGCAGATGATCGCGGACCAGGCCGACCGCTGCAAACGCATCGTGGCGGGCCTCCTGGACTTCGCCCGGCAGAACAAGGTGGCCCACAACCTCACCGACATCCGGGAGGTGGTGCAGGCCTCCCTGGCGAACCTGCCCGTGCCGCCGGGGGTCACGGTGGAGGTCTCCCACGCGTCCGGCAGTCCCATGGCGGAGCTGGACCGGGACCAGCTCATCCAGGTGTTCGTGAACCTGGTCGGCAACGCCTTCGACGCCATGCCCAACGGGGGGCGCCTCCAGATCCGGACCCGGGCCGACGCCCAGTGGCTGGTCATCGAGGTGAAGGACAACGGCACCGGGATCCCCCGCGAGAACCAGAACAAGATGTTCGAGCCCTTCTTCACCACCAAGCCCATGGGCAAGGGCACCGGGCTGGGCCTGCCGGTCGTCTACGGCATCGTGAAGCTCCACCGGGGCGACATCAGCGTCGATTCCAACACGGATCCCATGGCGGGCCCGCGGGGGACGACGTTCACCGTGAAGCTGCCCCGCATGGCCCAGCGGGCGGGAGTGTGACATGAGAGAGACCCTGCACCTGCTGGTGGTGGACGACGAGCTGGGGATGCGGACCTCCATCGAGCGGGCCCTGCGGAGCTACACCACGTCCTTCGAGGACATCGAGGCGGAGGTGGACTTCCGCATCTCCCTGGCCGAGAGCGGGGAGGCCGCCCTGGACCTGGCCGCGGCCGATCCGCCCCAGATCATCCTGCTGGACTACAAGCTGCCCGGGATCTCCGGCCTCGACGTGCTCCAGACCCTGGCGGACCGCAAGTGCGAGGCGCTGATCGTCATGATCACCGCCTACGCCAGCCTCGAGACGGCGGTCCAGGCCACGAAGATCGGGGCCTTCGACTTCCTGGCCAAGCCCTTCACCCCCATCGAGGTGAAGGCGGCCATCCACAAGACGGCCAAGCATTTCATGATCCAGGCCCAGGCCCGGAAGCTGGCTGGCGAACGCCGGCAGATCCGCTTCGAGTTCCTGCGGGTCCTGGCCCACGAGCTGAAGAGTCCCCTGGCCGCGGTGGAGGGGAACCTGCGCATCCTGCGGGACCACGCCGCGGGGGAGGACCTGGCCGCCTACGATCACCTCGCGGATCGGTCAATCGTCCGCCTGGAGGGCATGCGCAAGCTCATCCTCGACCTCCTGGACCTCACCCGCCTGGAATCGGGCCAGAAGCAGCGGGAGCTGGCCGAGGTGGACCTCTGCGCCTCGGCCCTCCAGAGCCTGGAGACGCACCAGACCCTGGCCGCCGAGAAGGGCGTGACCCTCCTGTTCGTGCCGCCGGGCCCGGTGCTCCTGCAGGCGGACCCCGGCGAACTGGAGATGATGTTCAACAACCTGGTGTCCAACGCCGTGAAATACAACCGCGAAGGGGGCTCGGTGACGGTGGAGGTGGAGGACGGCGAGGCCGAGGTGGCCGTGCGCGTCCACGACACGGGCATCGGCATCTCGCAGGAGGACCAGGCCCGGCTCTTCGGGGAGTTCAGCCGCATCAAGAACGAGAAGACCCGCAACATCCTGGGATCGGGCCTCGGGCTGTCCATCCTCAAGCGCCTCGCGGCCCTCTACGGGGGGCGGGTGCGCGTGGAGAGCGAACCGGACCGGGGCTCCACGTTCACGGTGGTCCTGAAGAAGGGCGGGGCCTGACCCCGGGGAACCCAACGCTCGTCCGGAAGCACTGAAGGGCGGCGGCGCCAACGCGGCCGGCCGCCCTTTCCCGAAGGATGCCACGTTGACTTTCCCCATGCTCCGCTTCGCGCGGCCCGCCCTGGCCGTGCTCACCGTCCTGCCCGCCCACGCGGGCATCACCGTTTCCATCGGGGCGCCCACCTTCGACGTGGAGGCCGGGGCCACGCTCCAGCTCCTGGCCCACGTGGCGGGGAGCGCGGATCCGCGGGTGACCTGGCGCGTGGTGGACCGGGAGGCCCGCCTCAGCGCGGAGGGGCGCTTCGGGGCCCCGCCCCAGGTGACCGGGGTGGAGCGGTTCGTCATCCGCGCCACGAGCGTGGCCGACCCCCGGGCCCAGGCCGAGGTCACCGTGCGGGTCCATCCGGCAGGGACCCTTCCCCTGGCCGTTTCCCGGCCCAGCCGCAAGCGCAAGGCGGAGGAGCCCCTGGCCCCGTCGCCCTCCCGGCGCCTCTCGCCCGGGGAGGCGGCGGACCTGGAGGCCCGGATCCAGGCCGCCGGCATCGGCGACTGGGAGACCGTCCTGGCGCTGACCAAGGCCGTAGGTCTGCTCGGTGATACCTGGGAGCTGAAGGGGCGCCCCTTCCTGGACCAGGAGACGGGGCGGCCGTACCTGGACGCGCCCGTGGTGACCCTGCGCGAGGACGAGGCCCCGGAGATCCTCGTGGGCTACGGGGTCCCCGTCCATCCGGACCTGCCCCTGGATGCCCTCACCGCCACCGGCGTGCTCGTGACCCTCCGGGAGGGGGACGCCTGGACCCGCCAGGACGCCGGCGACTGGGATCCGGCGGCCTCCCTCGGAAGCCCGTCGGCCCTGGGGGCGCATGCGTTCACCGCGGCCGAGGGCGAAGCCTGGGTGGAGGTCCTGAAGGGGGACGCCCGCGAGGGCTGGAGCCGGGTGGTGCAGCACCAGCGCCTCCGGGTGCGGGGGCTCCTGCCCTGGCTGGGTTCCGACGACGAGGCCGGCAGCGTGGACGGGCAGGGGGCCCTCGCCCGCTTCCAGCAGCCGGCGGGCATGGTGGCCTTCCACCAGGAGGGCCAGCGCATCGTCCTCGTGGCCGATGCCGCCGCCCATGTGATCCGTCGGGTGGACGCCGCGGGGGCGGTCACCACCCTCCTGGGCGCGCCGGGGGAGCCGGGCCGGGTGGATGGCCAGGGGGGCACGGCCCGCCTGAACGCACCCACCTTCCTCGTTCACCGGCCCGCGTCCTGGGCCGCCGCCGAGGACACGCGCCTGGGCCGCCCGGGGATCCTGGTGGCGGACACGGGCAACCACGCCCTGCGACTCGTGGACGCGGAGGGCCGGATGGCGACCCTCGCCGGCGGCGACCGGGGCTTCGCCGACGGGGAGCTGGCGGAGGCCCGGTTCGACACCCCCCGGGGCCTCGTGGCCCTGCCGGACGGCACCGTCTTCGTGGCGGACGCGGGCAATCACCGGATCCGGCGCATCGATCCGGCGGGCCGGGTGAGCACGCTGGCGGGAACGGGGGTCCGGGGTCACCAGGACGGGGCCGCCGCCGAGGCGACCTTCACGGACCTCAAAGGCCTCGCAGCCTGGGGCGATCGCCTGATCGTGGCCGATGGGTCCACCCTGCGCCTGGTGGAACCCTCGGGGCAGGTCCGCACCGTCCTGGGCCAGCCCGGCGACGCCACCCATTGGTGCGACCAGGGCACCGAGGCGCGCTTGGCCGATCCCTGGGCGGTGGTCCCCGTGCCGGGCGGCCTCCTGGTGACGGATCCGGTGAACCGGGTGGTCTACCGGGTGGACATCGAAGTGCCGGTCGTGCCCTTCCTGAACCTCGGGGCGCCCGTGGAGGTGCATCCCATCTTCACCTTGATGGTGGCCTGCGGGGATCCCGAATGGACCCGGACCCGGCCCGGTCTCCCCTTCCCGGTGGGCGGCTTCCCGGACCTGACCTTCGCCGCCGTGGCGGAGCCCCGGGCCCTGTGCAGCCTGGGGGACGGGGATCACCTCGTCGCCACGGGGCCCGCCATCGCCCGACTCCAGGCCCTGGAGGGGGGGCTGGTGATCCGCCCCTGGGCGCCCCTGGATCCGGAGGCGGCCGGGGTGCTGGCCGGCGGGGTCCGGCCCGGCCTGCCCATCGATCTGTGGGTCACCTCGGACCGGCGGCCGGGAGACCCCGACGCCGAGGATCCGTGCTTGATCCGCTTCGAGGTGCTCGACCTGGCCGGGGACCTCGGGGCCCCGCCTGCGGCCTCGGGCCTGGGCCGCCTGGAGGCGCCGGGGGCCGTGCGCCTGCGGGTCCCCGCCCTGGCGCCGGGCGCGTATGCCCTGCGCTTCCGCACCGTGTCCCGCGCCGGCTGGGTGAATGTGGCCGACTTCGCCCTGAATGTGCAGCCCGCGGAAGGGCCGGACCCCGCGAGGCCCGACGAACCCGCCGGCCCGGCTATAGTGGAGGATTGACCTCCCTGCCTGCCCCGTGCCCCTGCGTTTCCCCCTTTCCCGCCTGCTGAGGCTCGTCGGCCTCCTGGCCATGGCCTGCCTGGCCCTGGGCGCGGTCCAGGCGGAGCCCGAGCAGGTGACCCTTCAGCTCAAGTGGCATCACCAGTTCCAGTTCGCGGGCTACTACGCCGCGGAGGACCAGGGCTACTACAAGGAGGCGGGCCTCCAAGTGAATATCCGGGAGGCCGAGCCTGGGCTGGATGTCACCCAGGAGGTGACCTCGGGCCGGGCCCAGTACGGCGTCGGGACCAGCGCCCTCCTCCTCGCCCGCTACCACGGCGCGCCGGTGGTGGTGCTGGCGGCGATCTTCCAGCATTCGCCCGCGGTCTTCCTGGCCAAGGGGGGCATGGGCATCGCGACCGTGCACGACCTCGCCGGCCGGCGCGTGATGCTGGAGGACGGGGCCGACGAACTGCGGGCCTACCTCCGGAAGGAGGGGATGTCCGAACGGTCCCTCGTCCTGGTCAAGCACACCTTCGATCCCGCGGACCTCCTCAAGGGCCAGGTGGCCTGCATGAGCGCGTACGACACGGATGAGCCCTACTTCCTGGACCAGGCGGGCCAGGACTACCTCACCTTCAGCCCCCGCATGGGGGGCATCGACTTCTACGGGGACAACCTGTTCACCAGCGAGGCGGAGCTCAAGGCCCATCCCGCCCGGGTCAAGGCCTTCCGCGAGGCGAGCCTGCGCGGGTGGAAGTACGCCATGGCCCATCCCGAGGAGGTGGCGGACCTGATCATCCGCCGCTACGGGCCGCGCCGGGGCAAGGACTACATCCGCTTCGAGGCCCGGCGCATGGTTCCGCTCATCCAGCCGAACCTCGTGGACATCGGCTACATGTACGAGGGCCGGTGGCAGCATGTGGCGGACGTGTACGAGGACCTGGGCCTCCTCCCGGACGGCTACGACTTCTCGGCCTTCGTGTACGACCCGGAGGCCGCCGCCTCCCGGGCCCGCCAGAAGCGCTTCATCCTGGGCTTCGGGGCCATGGCCGCCCTGGGCCTCGCGCTGGGGGGCCTCGCCCTCGTCTTCTACCGCCTCAATGTCCGGCTCCGCCTCGAGATCGCCTCCCGCCTCCGCGCCGAGGAGGACATGCGCCAGGAACACGCCAAGCAGCGCGAACTCCAGGACCAGCTCCAGCAGTCCCAGAAGATGCAGAGCCTCGGCAGCCTGGCGGGAGGGGTCGCCCACGACATGAACAACGTGCTGGGCGCCATCCTGGGCATGGCCAGCTCCCAGCTGGAGCAGCACCCGGAGGGCTCCCCGGCCCGCCGGGCCTTCACGACCATCATCAAGGCGGCGGAGCGGGGCGGGGGCATGGTCCGGGGCCTGCTGGACTTCGCCCGCAAGAGCCCGGCCCAGGCCCGGGACTTCAGCCTGAACGTGGTGATGCGGGAGGAGGTGCTCCTGCTGGAGCGCACCACCCTCGCCCGGGTGCGCCTGGACCTGGACCTGGATCCCGACCTGCGCACCCTGCGAGGCGATCCGGGCGCCCTCAGCCACGCCATCATGAACCTGTGCGTCAACGCCGTGGACGCCATGCCCGAGGGGGGCGTCCTGACCCTCCGCACGCGGAACCTGGAGGATGGCCGCGTCGAGGCCCAGGTCGAGGACACGGGCACCGGCATGCCGCCCGAGGTGCTGGCCCGGGCCCTGGATCCCTTCTTCACCACCAAGGCCGAAGGGCGGGGGACGGGGCTGGGCCTGTCCATGGTGTACAGCACCGTCACGGCCCACCAGGGGGAACTCCACCTCGACAGCGCGCCGGGGCGCGGCACCCGGGTGAGCCTGCGCTTCCCGGCCCTGGGGACGGCCCCCCGGCGCGAGGCCGGGGCCGAACCCTGGACGGCCCCGCCCCCGGTCCGCCCCCTCCGCGTCCTGGTGGCCGACGACGATCCCCTGGTCCGGGAATCCATCCAATCCGTGCTCGAGGTCCTCGGGCACCGGGCCGAGGCCTTTCCCACCGGGGAGGAACTGCTGGACCGCCTCGCCGACCTCCCGGACGTGGACCTGGTGATCCTGGACCTGAACATGCCCGGCCTGGGCGGGCCGGGGACCCTGCCGCGCCTGCGCGCCCTGCGGCCGGACCTGCCCGTGTTCCTGGTCACCGGCCGGGCGGATGGCGAGGCCCAGGCCCTGGTGGACGGGTACCCGGGCGTGATCCTGCTGGGCAAGCCCTTTTCCCTGAAGGAACTGGACGACCGGCTCATCCGCACCTTCGCGTAGCCCGCGCCCCGGCCCGCCACCCCCCCTGGACATCCTGTATTGGCATCGGCCCCCGAATGCGGTAGGTTCCTCCCCAGGCGGCCGCGGGCGGCCTGGGGAGGGACCATGTGCACCACGTGTGGATGCGGCGGCGGCGGCGCCACGATCGGCGGCAAGCCCCACAGCCATGAGCACGCCCATGCGCCGGTTCGCCCTGGCGCGCGGCGGCGGGTGGTGTCCCTCGAACAGGACCTCCTGGCCAAGAACAACGCCCTGGCCGCGGAGAACCGCGCCGCGTTCCGGGCCCGGGGCCAGTTCGTGCTCAACCTGGTCAGCAGCCCCGGCTCCGGCAAGACCACCCTCCTGGTGGAGACCATCCGGCGCCTGGGGGGGCAGGTGGCCGTGGCCGTCATCGAGGGGGACCAGCAGACCCGCCATGACGCCGACCGGATCCAGGCCGCCGGCGCCCCCGCGGTCCAGATCAACACGGGCAAGGGATGCCACCTGGACGCCCACATGGTCGGCCATGCCGCCGAGGACCTGGCCGCGCCCGACGGGGCGGTGATCTTCGTGGAGAACGTGGGGAACCTCGTGTGCCCGGCCGGCTTCGACCTGGGGGAGGCCCACAAGGTGGTGATCCTCTCGGTGACCGAGGGCGAGGACAAGCCCTTCAAATACCCCGACATGTTCGCGGCCGCCGACCTGCTGCTCGTCAACAAGGTGGACCTGCTGCCCCACCTGACCTTCGACGTGGAGCGCTGCGTGGCCAACGCCCTCCAGGTGAACCCCCGCCTGGAGGTCATTCGCCTGTCGGCCACCTCCGGGGAGAACCTGGACGCCTGGATCCGCTGGATCCTCGACCACCGCGCCCGGGCCTGAGGCATGGGCCGCCTGCGCATCCGGGTGGATGGCGTGGTGCAGGGGGTGGGGTTCCGGCCCTTCGTGTACCGCCTCGCCCGTGCCCGGGGCCTGGGCGGCTGGGTCCTGAACCGGCCCGAGGGCGTCCTCCTGGAGGTGGAGGGACCCGACGCGGACCTGGACGGGTTCCGGACGGCCCTGACGGTGGAGGCGCCGGCGCCGGCCCGCATCCGCGCGCTCACCTGGGAGCCCCTGCCGGAGACGGGGGAGCGGACCTTCGCCATCCGGGAGAGCGAGGCGGGGGGGCTTGCCCGGCCCTCCGTGCCACCGGACCTCGCCACCTGCCCCGACTGCCTGCGGGAGCTGGCGGACCCCGCGGACCGCCGGTACCAGTATCCGTTCATCAACTGCACGTACTGCGGGCCCCGGTTCACCCTCATCGCGGCGCTGCCCTACGACCGGCCCCTCACCTCCATGAAGGACTTCCCCCTCTGCCCGGCCTGCGCCCGGGAGTACGAGGATCCCCTGGACCGGCGTTTCCACGCCCAGCCCGTAGCCTGCCCCGTCTGTGGTCCGCGGGTGGTCCTGCTGGATCCGGCCGGGGCGCCCCTGGGCGGGCTGGCGGAGGCCGCCCGCCTCCTGGCGGCCGGCGGCATCCTGGCCCTCAAGGGCCTCGGGGGCTTCCAGCTCCTGGTGGACGCCGCCTCGGCGGCGGCGGTGGCCGCCCTGCGCCGGCGCAAGCACCGGGAGGAGAAGCCCTTCGCCGTCCTGTACCCCTCCCTGGAGGCGGCCGCGGCCGACACGCGGATCGGTCCGGCCGAGGCGGCCCTCCTGGCCTCGCCCCAGGCCCCCATCGTCCTGGTGGAGAAGCGGGAGGCGCCGGGGGTCGCCGAAGGGGTGGCCCCGGGGAACCCCCGCCTTGGCGTCTTCCTGGCCACCACGCCCCTCCATCGCCTGCTGCTGGACCGGGTGGGCCGGCCCCTGGTGTGCACATCGGGCAACCTATCGGACGAGCCCATGGCCATCGCCGAAGCCGAGGCCCTGGACCGCCTGGGCGGCATCGCGGACGCCTTCCTGGTGCACGACCGGCCCATCCTCCGCCCCGTGGATGACAGCGTCGTGCGGCTGGATCCCCACGGGCCCACCCTCCTGCGCCGGGCCCGGGGCTACGCCCCCCAGGCCCACCCCGTGCCCGGGGGGGACCCCCCCGTCCTGGCCCTGGGGGCCCACCAGAAGAACACCCTCTGCCTCCTGGACCGGGGCCAGGCCCTCGTCAGCCAGCACCTGGGCGACCTGCATACCGCCGAGGGCGCGGCCCTGCTAGCGCGGACGGCCGAGGACCTCCTGGCCTTCTTCCGGGTGGAACCGGCCCGGGTGGCCTGCGACCTGCATCCCGATTACGCCTCCTCACGCCTGGCCGAGCGTCTTTCTGCCCAATGGGGGGTGCCCCTGGTCCGGGTCCAGCACCACCACGCCCACGTGGCGGCCGTGGCGGCCGAGGCCGGTCTGGCCGGACCCCTCGGGGGCCTGGCCTGGGACGGCGCCGGCCTGGGGCCGGACGGCACGATCTGGGGCGGGGAGGCCCTGCGCCTGGCCGGGACCGGCTTCACCCGGGCCGCCTGGCTCCGCCCCTTCCCCCTGCCCGGGGGGGACCGGGCCGCGCGGGAACCCGCCCGGGCCGCCCTGGGCCTCCTGTGGGCGGTGCGGGGGGATCTGGAGGCCGGGCAGGGGTGGGTGGCCCCCGAGGCGGCCGAGGTGATCCGGGGGGCCCTGGCCAGCCGGCTGAACACCCCCCTCACGTCCAGCGTGGGGCGGCTCTTCGATGCGGTGGCCGCCATGACGGGCATCCGGGCGCACCGGGGCTACGAAGGCCAGGCGGCCATGGCCCTGGAGTACGCCGCCCTGCGTTCCAGCGACACCGGCACCTACCCGTGGGCCTTCCGGGACCGGGACGGCCTGGAGGCCGATCCGGGGCCCCTGGTGGAGGCCCTCCTGGCCGACCGGGCCCGGGGCCTGGCCCCGGAGGCCTGCGCCCGCCGGTTCCACCAGGCCCTCGCGGACCTGGCCCTGGCCATGGCGGAACGGACGGGGTGCCGGCAGGTCGTGCTCTCCGGCGGCTGCTTCCAGAACGCCCTCCTCACGGCCCTGGTGCGGGCCCGCCTGGCGGCCGCCGGCCTGGAACCGGTCAGCCCCACGGCCTTCCCGCCCCATGATGGCGGCCTTTCCCTGGGCCAGGCCTACCTGGCGGGCCAGGGCTGAGACCCCCGGCCGGAGGGCACGGCGACCGCTCTGGCATCCTTCTTGATTTCATCCTCCGACCAAGCAGGTTTTGCCCTCTTGTTCCCGGAGGTCGTCATGGATCCATCCCTCGCAAGCCCACCCGGCCCCCGCGCCCGGACGCGGGCAGGTCCGAGCCCGCCCCCTGGGGCGGAATCCCCCCCTGGATGCCCCGGCATCCGCGCTCTGTCCGCACCAGGCCGCCCCGGCGGCGGCATCGGACCGTCCGAACCCCACCACTCGTCATTCCGGAGCATCCCATGAGCTCAATCCTCAACAACCTCTCCGCCATCGGGGCCAGCAGGCAGCTCGCGATCACGGGGAACAACCTGCAGCAGGTCATCGAGCGCCTGACCACCGGCAAGCGCATCAACAAGGCGTCCGATGACGCCGCCGGCCTGGCCATCGCCAACAAGCTGGGCGCCGACATCAAGATCGCCGGCCAGGCCCAGCGCAACACCAACGACGGCGTCTCCTACCTGCAGGTGGCCGACGGCGCCCTGGATTCGGTGACCTCCCTCCTGACCCGCGCGAGCCAGCTGGCCCAGCAGGCCCAGACCGGCACGATCAGCGCTTCCAACCGGGCCAACCTGGACGCCGAGTTCCAGAACATCGTCAGCACCCTGATCAACATCGGGACCAACACCAACTTCAACGGCCAGCCCATCTTCAACAGCACGGGCGCCGCCACCCCGGTGACGGTCCAGTCCGGCGACTACGGCACCATCACGGTGACCATCGCCGCCGTGACCAGCAACTCCACCACCGCCCTGGGCATTTCCACGGGCAACAACCTCCTCACCCCCACCGCCGCCTCCACCGTGGCGACGGCCCTCGCCGACGCCCTGGCCTCCGTGTCCACCATGCGGGCCTCCATCGGCGCCGGCGAGCAGGAGCTCAACGCCACCTCCGACATCCTGGGGGTCCAGGTGCAGAACTTCACCGCCGCGGCCAGCCAGATCCAGGACGCCAACATCGCGGATGAAGTGGTGAACCTGACCAAGTTCCAGATCCTCAACCAGTCCGGGACGAGCGCCCTGAGCAAGTCCAACCAGAACGCCCAGCAGGTCCTCGCCCTGCTGCAGTAGCCGCCGCGTCCGCGGCAGGATGGCCGGGGGGGCCGGGACCCCCCCGGCCTTTCCGCGTCAGTCCACGGGGCCCGGCACCGGCGCCTTGCGCAGGTTGTACCAGAGGATGACCGCGAGGATGATGGTCCCGCCGGCCAGGGCCTGGGGCGCGGGGCGCTCCCCGATCCCGAGGAAGACCCAGACGGGGTTGAACACCGCCTCCAGCATGCAGGTGATCAGGGCCGCCGTGGCCGAGAGGTAGCGCATGCCGGCGTTGAAGAGCATGTAGGCCAGGCCCAGCTGGAACGCGCCGAGGTAGAGGAGGACGAGGGCCTCCCGTCCGCCGACGGCGAACCGGGGCGCCACGAAGGGAAGGCACACCGCGGCGGTGAAGAGATTGCCCAGGATGACCATGCCGATGGGGTCGTGGTCCGGCGCCTTCACCCGCTTCCACTTCAGCAGCAGGGAGAACAGGGCCAGCAGGAGGCCCGAGAGCAGCGCGAGGGCGTTGCCCAGCAGCCCCCCCCGCTCCAGGTGGCCGGCGAAGAAGAGGGCCATGCCCCCCACGCAGGCCGCGACCGCCAGGGAATCCCGGGCCTGGAAGGGCTTCCGGAAGACGAGGGGCTCCAGGAACAACAGGTAGATGGGGGCGGCGTACTGCAGGAAGATCGCGTTCGCAGCCGTGGTGAGCTTCGTGGCCGACACGAAGCCGACCAGGACGAAGGCGTAGACCAGGGAGCCCCCGATGGAGAGCGGGTCCCGGGGCAGGGACCAGGGGCGGCCCCGCAGTGTCTGGAACAGGACGATCGCGGCCGCCGCCACCAAGGAGCGGTGGAAGGAGATCTGGAAGGCCGAGAGGGAGAGGACCTTGATGAAGATCCCGCTGGAGCTCCACAGGAGGGAGGCCGCCACCAGCAGGCCCAGGCCCTTGGATTCGGCCGCGAGGGCGGGGTTGCGCGTCATTCGCCCACCCAGCCCTGCCAGACCCGCTGGAGCAGGCTGGAATCCTGGTCCTCCACCACCACCATGTGGCGCGTGGAGGGGCGCCCACCCTCGGCGTGGCGGTAGGCCTCGGCCAGGACGGCCCGGTCCTGGGCCGTGGCGCGGTGATGCTGGCGGAGGTGCTCGCCCATCGTGGAGCTGAGCCAGGTCTCCTGGAGGACGAGGATGCCGTCCTCCCGGCGATCGGGCTCCTCGAAGAGCGCCCAGCGCATGGCCCCGTCCCGCAGGCGCAGGCGGCGGACGGGTTCCATGGCCTTGAGGAAGGCCTCCCGGTGGCCGGGCAGGACCCGGTACTCCGTCTGCACCAGGATGGGGCCGGCCTCCAGGGGGATGGAGGTGGGGGCGTGGGGGGCGTCGTGGTGGGGGCCCAGGTCCACGTCCTGGTCGAAGGCCGTGATGCGGAGCCGGTGCAGGAGGGCCAGGGCGGCCAACATGCCCGCGGCGGAGAGGCCCAGGGCGGTCCGGATCCCCACCTGGACGGCCAGCTCGCCCCAGAAGGCGGCCCCCAGGGCCATGGCCCCGCCCCAGACCGTGTGGTAGGCCCCGAAGGCCCGGGCCTTCACCCAGGGCGGCACGGAGAGCTGGATCGCCGTGTTGACGGTGGAGAGGATCCCCAGCCAGCTCATGCCCGCCAGGAAGAGGCACACCGCCACGGTCGGCGTGTGGGGCACCCGCGCCATCACCCCCTGGGCGGCCGCGGCGAGCACCGAGAAGCCCGCGAGGATGGTGTTGGTGTGGAAGCGCCGGCGCAGGGGCGCCAGGAGGAAGACCGCCGCCACCGCCCCCAGCCCGATGCAGCCCATCAGGGCGCCGAAGGCGCCCGAGCCCAGGCCCAGGCCGTGGATGGCCAGGGTCGGGAGGAGGCTGAAGATCACCCCCGCGAACCAGGAATAGCCCAGGGCGCGGAGGAGGATGATCTGGAAGGGCCGGTCGTGGCGCGCGTAGCGGAAACCCACCTTGAGGGCGCCCAGGAACCGCTCCCCGGGCAGGTCCGACGTGGGCCGCCGCCGGTCCCAGGAACCCAGGACCGCCACCACCGCCAGGAAGGAGGCGGCGTTGAAGGCGAAGGCCCAGCCCGGGCCCATCAGGCCCACCACGAGGCCGCCCAGGGCGGGGCCCGCGGCGCGGCTCACGTTGAAGCCCGCGCTGTTGAGGGCGACGCCGCCGGCCAGGTGCTCCCGGGGGAGCAGCTCGGGCACCACGGCCTGGAAGGCCGGCATGCTCAGGGCCGAGCCCACGCCGATGAGGAAGGAGACCGTCAGCAGCATCCCCGGCGTCACCAGCCCCAGGAAGGTGAGCCCCGACAGGGCCGCGGCGCAGGCCAGCATGAAGAGCTGGGTGACGAGCAGGAGGCGCCGCCGGTCCAGGATGTCCGCCACGGCCCCCGCGGCCAGGCCCAGGATGAGCACCGGCAGCGTCGTGCCGGTCTCGATCAGGGCGATGAGCAGGGGCGAGGAGGTGAGGTGGGCCATCTGCCACTTCTCCCCGACGCTCTGGATCTGCGTCCCGACGTTGGAGGCCATGTTGGCGATCCAGACCATCAGGAAGAGCCGGGATTTCAAGGGATCCAGCAGGTTGGTTCGGACGGCTCCGGGTTCGCTCACCGGCCCAGGATACCATCCGCCGGACCGGGCAGGGCCCCGCCGCCCAGGATGCGGATCCACCCCCACTGCCGCCCCGTGGCGTCCCCGCCCCGGAAGGAATAGAGCAGGTCGCGCTCGCAGAGGGTGCAGCGGGCCACGGACCCGTCCCGGGCCGGATCCAGGCCCAGGTCCAGGGCCTGGGCCCGCAGGAGGCCGTGCAGGTCCAGGTGGGCGCGGCCCCGGGGGCCGGGGGCGGCCAGGGCCTCGCGCCAGGCGGGGTCCCGCCGCGCCTCGGCGATCACCTCGTCCCCCACCTCGAAGTGGCAGGCGAGGATGGCGGGGCCCAGGGCCCAGGCCAGGTCCGCGGGGTCGCCGCCCTGGGCCCGGAACGCGGCCACCCCCTGGCGCAGGATGCCGCCGACGGCGCCGCGCCAGCCCGCGTGGAGAGCCGCCACCCAGGGCCGGCCGCCGGCCAGGCCCGCCAGAAGCACGGGCACGCAATCCGCCACCCGGACGCCGATGGTTCGGCCGGGCTGCCGCGTCCAGACGCCGTCCGCGTCCTGGACCGCCCCGCCGGCCTCCACCACCGCGCACCCATGGACCTGGCGCAGGTCCGGAACGGGCAGGCTGGCCGGGTCGTCCAGGCGGGTGGAAAAGCCCCAGGCGAGGGGGAAGGGCGGGGCGAGGGAGGGCGTGAGCATGGGCGCGTCCGGAGCGCCCATGATATCAGCGCCCGCGGAGGCTCAGGCCGGCCAGAGGAGGATCAGCACGCTCACATCGGTGATCGCCCAGGCCGCGAGGCAGCGGTACATGCCCGCCTCGTGCTGGTGGGCGGTGAGGGACCGCCAACGGGCCCACCAGGGGATGAGGACGCCCAACCAAGCAACCAGACTCAGGAGGAGGGGCAGGGGCGACCGCCCGGCCTGGAGGGCCCCCCACCCGAACCAGAGGTGGGCGACCAGGGCCAGCCCCGCGGCGAAGGCCAGGCTCGGCCCCTCGCCCAGGACGATGGCCAGGGTGCGGTCGCCCCGCGCCCGGTCCTCGGCGATCTGGTAGAGCTGGGTGGCCGGGTAGAGGGCCCCGAAAAGGCAGGCGAAGCCGAGGGCCAGGCTGCGCATGGGCGGGGTGACCGGCAGGCCGGTGAGGCCCCAGCCCGCCAGGGGCGTCAGGGCGCCGAAGCCGACGCAGTTGATGAGGAGATCCCAGCCGGCGCGGGCCTTGAGCCGGGCGGGGGGGACCGAGTAGAGCACCGCCATCGCCACGCAGGCCGCGTTGCTCCACGCGAAGACCGGCGGCAGCAGGAAGCCCAGGCCCAGGGAGAGGGCCAGCATGGCCGCGGAGACGTGCAGGAGCCGGCGGGGCGGCTTCGGGGGCTGGCGCAGGTAGCCCACGTCCCCCTCGTCCTGGTCGAAGGCGCTGTTGATGGCCAGGGTGCCGCCGTTGAGGAGGGCCACGAAGACGAACCAGCCCAGGGCGGTGCGCCCGGGGGGCAGGCGCAGGCCGGCCGCGAGGAGCGTGCCCAGCAGGAAGTGGGCCGTCATGATGGGCCATTCCAGGGGCCGCAGGTGCAGCAGGTAGGCGGTGACCTCCTCGCCGAGGAGCCGCCGGCAGGCCTCCCGCGCCCGGAAGGCCATCAGGCGATGCCTTCCTGGCGGAGGGGCAGGACCCGGCCGCCGTCGGGGGCGGTGCGCGGCTCCACCAGGCCCGCCATGGCGGTCATCAGGTCGGGGACGGAGAAGCTCGTGTCCACGCACATGCCGTGGGGGAGGGCCAGGGGGATGACGTAGCAGGGCACCTCGGGGAGCTTGACGATGCCCTTGAGGAGCCGGTCGGAACAGCTGACGGCGACGATGAGGTCCGGCCCGAAGGCCCGGGCGTCCCGGTAGGCCTTGTGGCTGCGGTTGGAGAGGCGCACGTCCCAGCCCTGCTGGAGCCGGAGGGGGAGGAGGTCCCCCACGGCGCAGAGCCCGCACGCGTAGCAGGTGGAAAGGTCGGTCACCACGTCCGCCTTGCACCGGGCCATCTGGATGCAGTGGGGCAGGAGGACGAGGGCCTTGCGGGCCTTCCGCTCCCGGAAGGCCTCGGCCACCTTGAGGTTGTTCCAGTCGCAAAAGCCCAGGATCCAGGCCTCCTCCAGCCCGAGGCGGCGGAAGAGGGGGCGCAGGGCGTAGACCCACCCGCCATCCCAGCGGACGATTGCGGGCCGGGCCTTCAGGTAGGTGCGCCCCCGTTTGAAGGTCGGCCACGCCTCCCCGAAGAGGAGCGCGGCCCCCAGCACCATCCAGCCCTGGAAGGACCGGGTGCTGACGGGTTCCAGGAGGGAGAAGATCAGCAGGAGGGCCGCGAGGCCCAGCGGCACGCCCCGCCGGACCGCGATGAAGAGGCGGCGGTTTCCGGAGGACGGCGCGGACGGACCCATGCCCCGATTATTTCCCGACGCTGGCCAGCCCCACAAGCTTCTTGAGGTCCTCGTCCTTCCAGCGCAGGCCGCCGCCGAAGAAGAAGGTCCTCAGGTCGGCGTTGGCCAGGTCCTGGAGGCCGGCCATGGCGTAGAAGCCCTTGTAGAACTGGTAGCTCGTGGTGATGCGGTAGCGGGGGTTGGGCTTGTCCGCGCGCTTGGAGAAGTCGTAGGCCAGGGCCCCGAAGCGGAAGCGGTCGTCCTTGGCGCGGAACTCGGCCCCGGCCCCGCCCTTGCCCTCCACGATGCCGGCCGTGAAGACGAAGTTCTCGGCCAGGCGCTTGGCGAACTGGGCGGAGATGGTGAAGGTCTGGTCGACGTTGACGGTGTTCGTCGTGACCGGGACCTGGACGACGGCGCCCGTGGCCGTGTCGATCTTGCCGACGGTGCTGGTGTACTGGCTGATCTTGCCGTCGGGGGTGGAGCTGAGCTCCAGGGAGTACCAGTGGTCGTGGCTGGGGACGATGTCGATGCCCAGGCCCACCTTGGAGTCGCCGCGCTTGGTCCAGCGCGCCCCGTTCAGGTCCAGGTTGAGCTCCATGGCCCGGAAGCCGCCCAGCATGGAGTTGACGTTGTCCACGGCCAGGTTGAGCTTCTTGACGGTGGAATCGTCGTTGAGCAGCTTGCCGATGGTGCCCTCGCCCTTGTTCATCTTGTCGGTGATGCTGCGGACGTTCTCGGCGGTGTTCTGGAGGTTGGCGGTGAGCTTGCGGACGTCCTGCAGGAGGCCCTGGACCTCGGGCTTGTTCTCGCCGACGAGCTGGTTCAGGTTGCGGCCCAGGTCCTCGAACTGCTGGGCCAGCTTCGGCAGGCGGTCCCGCAGGTCCGCGCTCATCTGCTGGACGTTGGCCATGGTGCTGTTGATGGCGCCGTGGTTCTCCTGGGCCATGGACCGGAATTCGGCCGTGAGCACCCGGATGTTGTCCACGATCTCGTCGAGCTTCTGCCGGCCCTCCTCGCCCCCGATGGACTTGTTCAGGGCCTCGGTGATGCCCTTCACGTCCTTGCTGATGCCCCCGAGGGACTCCATCAGGCTGTCCATGCTCATGCCCTGGCGGCTGGCGATGAGCCCGTCCTGGCCGACCTCGCCCGCCTCGGGGTGGCCCGGGTCGAGCTCGATGTACTTCTCGCCGAGGATGCCGATGCTGGAGAGGCTGGCGGTGGCGTCCTTGTAGACCTTGAAGTCCTTGGGCAGCGTGAGGATCACCCGGGCCCGCTTGCCCTCGAGCTCGATGGCCGTGACCGCCCCGACCTTCACGCCGGCGACGCGCACCGCGCTCTGGAGGCTGAGGCCCGCCACCTGGTCGAAGTTGGTCGCGATGCGGGCGTTGGAGTTGCCCCCGAAGACCTCCAGCTTCTCCATCCGGAGGATGAGCAGCCCCAGGACGCCGACGCTGGCCACGAAGAAGGCGCCTACTTTGGTTTCGAGTTTCATGGTCATGGCTTGGCCTCGGAGGAGGGACGCTTCCGCGCGTGCATGGGGGGCGGAGGCGGATCCTGCAGGAAGGGGCCGTCGGCCTCCCCCCGCAGGAACTGCTGGATGACGGGATCGGGATTTTTCCGGAAGTCCTCGGGCTTCTGGACGGCCAGGCACCTGCCCCGGAAGAGGAGGGCGATGCGGTCGGCGATCTCGAAGGCGCTCTTGAGGTCGTGGGTGATGGTGATGCTCGTGACCCCCAGGCCCTCCTTGAGGTCCATGATGATCCGGCCGATGACGTCGGTCATGACCGGGTCGAGGCCCGTGGTCGGCTCGTCGAACAGGAGGATCTTGGGCTTGAGGGCGATGGCGCGCGCGAAGCCCACGCGCCGCTTCATGCCGCCGGAGAGCTGGGCCGGCCGGAGGTTCTGGGTGCCCTTCAGGCCGACGAGGTTGAGGCACTCCTCCACCCGGTCGGCGATTTCCCCCTTGGTCATGGTCGTGTGGCGGCGCAGCGCGAAGCCCACGTTCTCCTCCACGCTCATGGAGTCGAACAGGGCGGCCATCTGGAAGCACATGCCGATCTGCTTGCGCGCCTCGAAGAGCTCGTCCCGGGCCATGCCCTGGATGACCTTCCCCTCCAGCGCCACGTGCCCGGCGTCGGGGGTGAGCAGGCCCATGATGCAGCGCAGGAGCACGGTCTTGCCCGTGCCGCTGCCGCCGAGGATGACGAGGCTCTCGCCCTCCTCGACCGCGAGGTTGACGTCGGAAAGCACCACGAGCTTCCCGAAGGACTTGGAGAGGTTGACGACGTCGATGACGGGCACGGCGGGCTCAGACGAGGAGGAGCTTGGTGAGGAAGAAGTCGGTCACGAGGATCCAGAGGCTGGACGTGACCACGCTGGACGTCGGCGCGTTGCCGACGCCCTCGGCGCCGCCCCGGGTCCGGTAGCCCCGCCAGCAGCCCACCATGGCGATGATCAGGCCGAAGGACAGCCCCTTGGTGAGGGCGATGAGGAGGTCCCGGCCCTTGATCAGCTTGAAGAAGTCCTGGCTGTAGACCCAGGCGGAGTGGCCCTGGACCAGCACCAGCAGCACGTAGCCGCCCAGGTAGCCCACGTAGATGGAGATCGCCGTCAGCAGCGGCAGCATGATCAGGCTCGCCAGCAGCCGGGGCACGAAGAGGTAGTGGATGGGATCCGTGGCCAGGCACTCCAGGGCGTCGATCTGCTCGGTGACCTGCATCGTCCCCAGCTCCGCCGCCATGGCGCTGCCCACCCGGCCGGCCATCATCAGGCCCGTGATCACCGGGGCCAGCTCCCGGACCACCGCCAGGCCCTCCACCTGGCCGGCGAGGCCCTCGGCCTGGAACTGCTTGAAGCCGAAGGCCAGCTGCACCGCGAACACCATGCTCACCGCCAGGGAGGTGAGGACCACCACGGGCACGGAATTGACCCCCACCGCCTGGAGCTGGTGGAGGAGGTTGGCCCCGTCGAAGGGCCGCCGGAAGACCCCGACGAAGGTGCGTCCGGAAAGGGTCACCAGGTCGCCCGCCTGTTCAAGCCAGGCGAGGACCCGCGTGCCGATCTGTTCAAGGAGCTTGCTGATCATGCGTGTCCCAAATCCCGTGTTGCACCTTTAAAAATCCTACCCGAATCGGCTCAACCCCGCTTGAGGGCCTTCAACCGTTCCCGGAGGCGGGCGGCGCCCCCCTCCTTCAAGGTCAGGGGCGCGCGCGTCAGGACGAGGGCGTCCGCGGGCACGTCCTCCGTGATGGTGGACCCGGCCCCCACGAGGCAGCCGTCGCCCAGGGTCACGGGGGCCACCAGCTGGCAGTCGGAGCCCACGAACACGTCCCGGCCGATGACGGTGCGGTGCTTGTTGAAGCCGTCATAGTTGCAGGAGATGAAGCCGGCGCCGATGTTGGTGCGCTCGCCCACCTCGGCATCCCCCAGGTAGCTCAGGTGATTGGCCTTGGCCCCCTCCTTCAGGAGGGTCTTCTTGGTCTCCACGAAATTGCCCACGTGGACGCGGTCGGCCAGCTCCGATCCCTCCCGCAGGTGCGCGAAGGGGCCCACCTGGGCGCCCGCCCCGACCCGGGACCGGTTGACGACGCAGTAGGGCCGGATCTCGGCGTTCTCCCCGACGGTGCTGTCGGACACCACGCAGCCCTGGCCCACGGAGGCCCCGGCGCCGACCCGGACCTCCCCCTCCAGGCGCGCCCCGGGGCCCAGGGTCACGTCCATGGCCAGGACGGCGCGGGGGCCCACCAGGGTCGTGGCGGGGTCCAGGAAGGTGACGCCCTCGTCCATCCAGCGGCGGTTGATGCGCTCCTGGGCGAAGCGCTGGAGCTGGGCCTGGTCGGACCGGGCGTTCATGCCCAGCATCTCGGCGGGCTCGCAGAGGTCCACCGCCACGGGAACCCGGGAGGCCACGTCCATCACCGCGTCCGTGAGGTAGTACTCGCCCTGGGCGTTGTCGTTGCGCAGGCGCCCCAGGGCCTCGCGCAGGGGCCCCCAGGGGAGGCCGTAGGCGCCCCCGTTGACGCGCCGGATGGCGCGCTGGGCCTCGGTGGCGTCCTTGTGCTCCACGATGGCGGCCAGCGTCCCGTCCGGGTTCTGGAGCACGCGGCCGTACCCGGCCGGATCCTCCAGGTCCATGGCCAGCACGGACCCGGCGGAGGCGGCCAGGGCCGCCACGGTCTCCCGGCGCACCAGGGGCACGTCGCCGCAGAGGATCACGACCCGCTCCGCGCCGAGCCGGTCCAGCTCGGCCGCGGCGCTGCCGACGGCGTGGCCCGTGCCCAGGGGCTCGCCCTGGTCCACGGAGGTGGCGGGGCAGGGCAGGAGGCCCGCCGCGGCCCAGCCCGCGAGGGCGGCCTCGACCTGGGCCTTCCCGTGGTGCACCACGACCACGGCGTGGTCCACCGAGGCCGGCAGGGCGCGCAGGGTCCACAGAAGGGACGGGTCGCCGAGGACGGGGTGGAGCACCTTGGGCAGGGCGGACTTCATGCGCTTGCCGAGGCCGGCGGCGAGAACGAGGGCGACGGTGGACATCAGGACTCCTATTGCAGCAGGGCGAGCAGGCTCGTGACCAGGTCCGGCCCGGGGAAGGGCGGCTCCAGCAGCGCGAGACGGGAAGGGGCGCGGTCCCCCTGGGGCAGGGGCCGGCCGTCGTCCAGGAGGAGGGCCGGCACGGCCTGGCCCAGCAGGGCGCAGAGGCGGGCCTGGTACCGCTCCAGGGTGCGGGTGCGCTCCAGCACCAGGACCTGGGGGGGGCGGGCGCCGCGGGCGGCGGCGAGGAAGGCGCGCAGGGAATGGAAGGTGACCGGGTCGCCCCCGGCCTCGCGGATCTCCTCCTCCACGGCTCGCGCGAGGGCGGGGTCCCGGTGGAGGATCCAGGCCGTCCGGCCCGTCAGGGGCCCCTCGGCGGCGGCCGCGTCCCGGCCCAGGCGGGGCAGGAGGAGCCGGGGCGAGACCCAGCCCTGGGCGTCCCGGTCCACCAGGAGGATGCCTCCGCAGTCCCGCACCGTCTGGTGGAGCCAGGTCAGGCCGAGGAAGTCGCCCTCCCAGGGCGCCTTCGTCCCCTCCAGGTCGAGGGAGAGGCGGGCCATGCGCCGGCCTCCGAGCTCCACGGGCTCCAGGACCAGCACCACGCGCCCCTCCCGCAGGGCCTGCCGGCCGTGGAGGGTGAGCTGCACCAGGGCCTGGCGCAGGGGCGCCTCCTCCAGGATCAGGGTGAGGGGCCGGATCCGGAGCCCCACGTCGATCTCCGGCGGCAGCATGCGCCGCAGGTCCGGAACCAGGGCCTCCAGGACCGCCTGGGCCTGCAGCCGGTGCGGCGCCGCCGTTCCGGCGGCGTGGGCCGCGAGGCCGGCGGGGGCATCGTCCCCGCGGAGGGCGAGGGTGCCCGGCGCCTTGTCCACGACCCACACGAGGGCCAGGTTCCGGTCGAAGGCCACCGCCTCGAGCCCGGCGGGGGCGAAGGTCGCGTCCCGGCGCACCAGGGTGGCCGCCGCGCTGCCCCGCGCGTCCTGGAGGAGCTGCCGGCGGAGGTCCTCCCACACCGGGGTCTCGGCCCCCTGGAAGAGGTCCTGCACCTGGAAGCCCTTCATCTGGTGCCGGGGCAGGCCCACGAGGCGGCTGAAGGCCGTGTTCGTCTCCAGGAGGAAGCCCTTTTCGTTGACCAGGAACATGGGCTGGCGCGCCTCGATGGCGTAGGCGAGGGTGGGGCCCTCCGGGGGCTGGTCCCCCTCCAGGGCCGAAAGCGCCGTGCGCAGGCCGTCGCCGCGGCCCTCCACCCAGATGCCCTGCTCCCGCAGCCATCGGAGCTGATGGAGCGCCACCGCGCCCAGGAGGAGGCCCGCCAGGAAGGAGGCCCCCCAGGAGAAGGGCGGCGTGCCCGGGGTGAAGATGTGGTAGATGGCCGTCACCGCCAGGAACGCGGCGGCCCCGGCCGCGGGCATCCGGACCGCGAGCCACCGGCCCCGGGTGAGGCGGTAGCCCAGGTCGCTGAGGAGGAGCCAGAGGACCGCCTCCAGCAGGGCCGTGCCCCAGAAGGCCGGCACCGACCGCATGTCCATGCCCACCAGGGTGCCGATGAGCCACGCGAAGAAGGTGGCCCCCGCGAGCCCGACCGCGAGGTTGCGGACCCCCTGCCGCCCCTCCCGCAGGGCCTGGAGGAAGAGGGTGAAGCCGAGCAGGGCCCCGCCCAGGTGGGCGGCTGGCAGGCCGCGCGTGCCCAGCTGGGGCCAGGGGATGCTCAGCACCGCCAGGATGCCCCCCATGAAGGTGCTGTAGGGGACCACGGCCCGGCGCCGGTACCGGAAGAGCAGGAAACCCACCCAGGGCGGCACCGCCAGCAGGAGGGCGAGAAGGAGGTCCTGGCCCCTCATCGGCGAGCGGCCCGGAGACCCAGGCGGGCACCGAGGGTGGCGGCCTGGATGAAGTTGGCGGGATCCGCCTGCCAGCGGCCGGCGATGCCGAAGGCCGTCCCGTGATCCGGGGACGTGCGCACGAAGGGCAGGCCCAGGGTCAGGTTCACCGCCGTCTCCGGCTCCAGGACCTTGATGGGGATGAGCCCCTGGTCGTGGTACAGGGCCACCACCAGGTCGAACTCCCCGCGCCAGGCCCGGAGGAAGAGGGTGTCGGAGGGGTGGGGCCCGCTGAAGGTCGGCCGGTCACCCGGCATGGGGGCGGGGCGCTCCGGGAAGAGGCGCCAGCCCTCGGGCGCCGGCCCGGGGGGGAAGGGCGACGGGAAGGACGCCCACCGGCCGGACCCGGCCCAGGCCTGGGCGTCGGCCACGGCCTCCACGAGGCGCTCGTCCTCGTGGCCGAAGGCGCCCCCCTCGCCCGCGTGGGGGTTCAGGGCGCAGAGGGCCACCCGGGGCCCCGGCGCGCCGGTCAGCTGGGCGAACCGATCGGCCGAGAAGGACAGGGTCTCCGCCACCGCGTGCCGGTCCAGGCCCTCGATCACGGAGCGGAGGCTCTGGTGGACGGTGTGCAGGACCACGGAGAACCGGGGCGCCACGAAGGCCATCTGCACCCGGGGCGCGCCGGCCAGCTCCTGGAGGAACTCCGTGTGGCCCGGGATGGCGTAGCCGGCGGCGTGGGCCGCCGCCTTGGCCAGGGGCAGGGTGACCAGGGCGTCCCCGCGCCCCTCCAGGACCTCGCGGGCCCCGGCCCGCACCCCCTCCACGGCGGCGCGGCCCGAGGCCGCGCTCCCCTGGCCCAAGGAGAGCCGGTCCCGGCCGAGGGCGGGGTCCGGGTCGATCCAGCGCGCGCGGGCCCCGGCCACCTCCAGCTCGGGGCCCTCCGGCCCCTCGCGCCAGGCGAAGGGGATGGGGCCCCCCGCCAGGAGATCCACCCCCGCCCGGCTCCCGCACACCGTGATCCGGGATGCGGCGGCCAGCTCCGGCAGGGCCTTCAGGAGCAGTTCGGGGCCGATCCCGCAGGGATCGCCCAGGGTGACGACGAGGCGCGTCTCCATTCAGTCGTAGAGGGGGAGTTCCACGTCCGGGGAGGACGCCTCCTCCTTCTTGCTGCCCCGGCTCCGGCGGATGCGGGGCTCCTCCTCGGCCTTGTAGAGGTACTTGATGTTGTGCTTGGGGACGAGGACGTTGGGTTCCTTGACCCGGTTGATCTTCAGGCAGTGCTTGTCGTACCACTCGATGACGCCGCGCAGCTTCTCGTCGTCCTGCAGGACGATTACCATGGGCGTCTTGGCCTGCATCTGCTTGAGGTAGTAGAAGCTCTCGGCGTTGGTCTGCTCCGGCGGGGCGATCTTCCGGCGCGGGCTGCCGGTGCCCTGGGGGACGCTGGCCGCGTCGGGGCTGCCGCCGGGAGCCCCGGCGATGACGGCCTCCGCGGGCGCCTTGGTGACGGTGGGAGGATCGGCCGCGGCCTGCGCCTTCGGGGTGCGGCCGATCTTCTCCTTGATCTCGGTGAGGTTGGGCCGAATGAGCTTGCGGTTCATGCCAGATCCTGGATGGTGCGGAATGTCAATGTTTTCGGGATCAAGACCGGCGACGACCCTGCCCCGGGCACGATGTAAAAAGTAATGGCAATGTCCCACCATCCAGCCCGGTTGGCAAGGTCTTCCGCCCACCGGCGCGGACGGGGGGGCCAGGAGCCTGGCTACGGAACGGAAAGGCCTTCCCTCACGTAGCCCGGCTCCCGCCGGAGGCCACGGGCATCTCGACGGAGACCGCCGTTCCCCGCCCCACCTCGCTTTCCACCCGGATTTCCCAGCCCATCTGCTGGATGAACTGGAAGACGAGGCTCATCCCCAGGCCCGTGCCCTCCGGAAAGCCGCTGGCGAAGGGCAGGAAGAGGGCCCGGCGCCGCTCCTCCGTCATCCCGCAGCCGTTGTCCTCCACCCGGGCCGCGACCCGGCCCTCGAGGCGCTGGAAGGCGATGCGGATCCGGGGGGCCTCCGCCCCGTCCAGGGCCTTGCGGGCGTTGCTGAGCAGGTTGGTGAAGACCTGGTGGACCCAGGCGGCGTCCCCCTGGATGAGCACCGGGGGCGGGTCCTCCATGTCCAGGAGGATGCCGCCCCTGCGCGGGTCGGTCTCCCACGCGGCCCGCAGCTCCTCCGCGAGGGCGGGGAGGGAGATCGCCTGGAGGCGGACCGGCCGGGGCCGGCTGTAGTCGAGGAAGTCGGTGACGATGCCGCTGACGCGCTCCGATTCGCGCAGCAGGATGGTCAGGACCCGGTCCACCATGGCCGGGGGCTGCCCGCCCTGCTTCAGGAGCTGGACGCAGCCCAGGATGCTGGCCAGGGGGTTCCGGAGCTCGTGGGCCATCTCGCTGGAGAGCTCGCCGACCGCCGCCATCCGCTCCGAGAGCCGGGTCCGCTCCTCCAGGGCCTTGATCTCCGTGAGGTCCTGGAAGA
This sequence comes from Mesoterricola sediminis, assembly GCF_030295425.1. Lineage (NCBI taxonomy): Bacteria > Pseudomonadati > Acidobacteriota > Holophagae > Holophagales > Holophagaceae > Mesoterricola > Mesoterricola sediminis. The sequence goes on from NZ_AP027081.1 coordinate 2,079,467, forward strand.
CCAGGAGGTGCCCCGTGGGCTCCCCCTCGGCCCCGAGGAGGGGCGAGAGGTTGCCGCCGACGATCCGGCGCTCCCCGGCCGGGCCCGGGAACGAGACCTCGAAGCGCCGCTCCCGGGTCTGGGCCATGAGCTCCTGCAGGTCGCCGAACCCGTAGCCCTCAACCGGGGCTCCCGGATCCAGGTGCGCGTGGAGGATCTTCGCGGCGGCGGGGTTCGCGGAGGCCACCCGGCCCCGCAGGTCGGTGATGACGATTCCCGAGAACATGGACTCGAAGACGCGCCGGTAGAGCGCGCTCAGCTCGTCCACCACCGCCTCGCTGCGGCTCAGGTCCGTGCGCAGGTTCTCCACCTGGCTCCGGATCACCAGGACCACGAGCGTCGCCCCGAAGATCACCAGGGAGGTGAAGCCCAGGATGTAGGCCAGCTGGTAGGGCTCCGCCGCCGACTCGGCCCCGGAATGGCCGAAGGGCGGGAGCACCTGCTGGGTGTAGAGGAGCACCGCGGCGATGTGGATCGCAGAGGAGAGGAGCCCCACCGCCACGATCCCGGCGATGCTCAGGTAGAAGGCCGAGGCCAGCACCGGGAAGATGTAGATCGTCGCCAGCCGCTCCTGGTCCACCCCGTGGAAGACGACGATCAGCGTCACCAGGAGCATGTCCAGAACCAGGTTCAGGCGGATCCACCCCACCGTCGGCGTCGCGAAGGGCCCCTCGCCCCGGGCCGTCATCCGCCCCGCCTCCCAGGCGCTCTCCGCGAAGAGGGCGGCCAGGATGGCCAGGTAGAGGTCCCCGCCCCGGCTGGGGCTCTCCAGGGGGATGGCCAGGTGGAGGGCGAGCAGGCCGAAGGAGACCGCGAACCTGAACGCCAGGGGCAGGAAGGGCGGTGAGCTGCCGCCCGAGGCTTTGGGCACCGGTTCCGGGGGGGTCATGCGCGCCATTCTACATGGGGCCCGGGGGGGCGGGTTGGCGCGCGGCTCCGGATTTGTCATCCTGGGGCCATGCCGCGCTCCGCCCCCACCCCCCACCAGACCCCCTCCCTCCGGGCGGCGGGCATGCGCCAGACCCCCCAGCGGGAGGCCATCCTCAAGGTCCTCAAGGACGCGGAGCGCCCGCTCTCGGCCGAAGAGATCTGGTCCGGCATGGAGAAGCGCCGCTCCGGCATCCCCACCGTGTACCGGAACCTCGAGCGCTTCGTCTCCGAGGGCTGGGCCGAGAGCCTCCAGGGCTCCGACCAGGTGATGCGGTTCGTCCTCTGCCGCTCCCCCCACCATCACCACCACCTCACCTGCGAGACCTGCGGCCGCACCGTGGAAGTGGACGGATGCGGCGTGGAAGAAGGCCTCGCCGCCATGGAGCGGGCCTCCGGCTTCCGCATCACCCGGCACCAGCTCACCCTCTTCGGCCAGTGCCCCGCTTGCCGGGCCGCAATTCCTGGTTGACACCACCCCCCACCGTGCTAAGATTGAATTTCCACCGCGGGTGTAACTCAGTGGTAGAGTGCAACCTTGCCAAGGTTGAAGTCGAGGGTTCAAATCCCTTCACCCGCTCCAGAATGAAAAGGACCTGATCGCTCAGGTCCTTTTCTTTTGCCTCAAGTCGGCCGGCGGCCGCAATTGTCCTCGGGCATTCCCCCCGATCGTGCTACACTGGCCCTTCCGGCGCCGTAGCCAAGTGGTAAGGCCGCAGACTGCAAATCTGCCATTCATCGGTTCGATTCCGATCGGCGCCTCCAGAAGAAACCCCCGTCGGACAAGGACGGGGGTTGTTTTTTATCGGCATAATGCCGGGCAGCTTTTCTCCTGGTACCACACCTGTACCACATCCGGACCCGGACCAAAAAGCGGGCCGGATTTGGCATCCGGCCCGCTTTGTCTGGCTGCTCCAAATCAACTCGGGTAGTCGATCCGCTTCGTGCCCATCCATGCCAGCTGGTAGCGGACCATCCCGTTGGTCATTGGTCAGCTTGAGGAAGGGAGGGCCCTTGTGGTCCACGCGCCAGTCCACGAGCGTGTCTGCGGTGGCTCCGAGGGTCCGCGTCGCCCGGGTGGAATCCAGGAAGCGCGTATATGGGCCATGGCCTCGGAAAGGGGCGTCAGGGCCCCCGGAGTCAAATCGGAAGTGCGATGCACAGGCGTAATTGTCGTTGCTGACACCAGGGTGTCTGGTTGCTTGGGTCTGGAGGTCAACGGCCGGGTTGAGCCTTCACCAGATGGGAGCCCCGGCCGAATGCTCAACCCTGGCACGGGTCGGTCAATCGTCCTGGAGCTTCCGCCACATCTGCTCGCAGTACGAACACTAGCCGCCAATAACGGTCGCCTGGACAAACTCCTCCAGCGGTAGCGGTGAGAAGCAGCGGCTGCACTCGACGGCGACATTCGGGACCCACCCGCCGAGGATGAGGCGCCAAGCCTGGTTATTGCCGTGTTGCCGGAGACCAACTGGGGTAACGTTGGAGGGAGCAAGCAAGGGAGCATTCATGGAGACGCTGATTGGGGATCTCCTCTATTGGGCTAATGACCTGAAGCCATGGCAACAGGACGCCTTGCGACGGCTATTTGCACGGGGCGAGTTAAAGGCTGCCGATCTCAATGAACTGGTTGCCATGGTCAAGGAGGCTCATGGCGATGGGCCGCCCAGTTCAATCCCACCAGATCCTTTGGCAGCGAATCACATCCCCGGGGCTGGGAGTGGTAATTCTGTTCAACTCGTTTCTCTTTCAGAACTTACAAACGTGAATGCATTCCCCGATGGACGGGCATTAAGCTTTGAACCTTCGGGGTTGACAGTGCTATTTGGTGAAAATGGAGCGGGGAAATCAGGTTATGCGCGCGTTCTGAAGAATGCCTGCCGCGCGCGACGGCGTGAGCCTGTGCAATCGAATGCCTTTACAGGTGGTGCCGGTCACGCGCAGATTCCATCAGCAAAAATCCAGGTTCTCGTGGATGGCAATGCCAAAGAAGTGTCGTGGGTCCAGGGAGGAAATCCCGATGCGGATCTTGGCAATGTTTCTGTCTATGACTCCGCATGCGCACGGGACTATATCGAGATGGAGGGCGAACCTGGCTTTCAGCCATATGGACTCGGACATCTCAATCGTCTTGTGGCCGCGCAAAGGGAAATGCACCGGATCCTCACCGACGAACAGAATGCCATCGAGTTGAACCCAGCGATTTTCCAGCCACTCAAAGGGGGTACGGCTGTTGGTGCTCTCGTTGAAAATCCAGGAGCGGGCACGAACATCGTTGAGCTTCGGCGGTTGGCCACGATGTCAGAGGCCGACCTGCAACGGATCGACTTCTTGGAGGGCGCGCTGCGTGAACTGAACCCGGAACCCAAGGCCCGGGCTTTGGATGCCCTTGCAGACCGTCTGGGACTTGCTGCAGAACGCGCATCCAGTGCCCTGCGATACGTAACCGACGCCGCGACCGCAAAGCTAAAGGGTCTACATCAATCTAAGCGCGATGCGGATGCTGCCTACGAATTGGCCCAAAGGCAGTTGCATGGCGGGGACCAGGACGGTGTGCAAGACAAGCTTCTGCTTGGGACGGGCAATGCCGTCTGGCAAACCTTGTATAAGGCGGCGGAGGCATTTTCTGTCGAGTATGCCTACGTGGGGCATGCATTTCCGCACACCTCATCCGGGGCGAAATGTGTTCTTTGCCAAGCGGAGCTTGGACCTGATGCGCGTTCCCGAATGGAAAGGTTTGCAACTTTCGTTGCGGGACAAGCCGGAGCCCATGCAATAGGAACCAACCAAACGCTTGTCGAAGCGCTTGGCAAGATTAGGGATGCGGATCTCGAGCCATTGGATAAGCCTACGCTTGAAGAACTGGCAGGGTCATTGCCAAGCCTCCACGCCTTGGTCCTGGATACCGTGGCCGCCTGGAATGCCAGACGAACTTGGTTGCTGGACTCCTCTGAACGAGATGACTGGAGTCGCCCGGAGCCGATCATACCCACTGGAGATCCGCTGGATTTGCAACTTCGGAATGCGAAGGCAAAGCTCAAGGAAGAAGCCTCAACCCTGCGTAAGTCAGTCGACCCCAAGGAGCGGGGCAAGTTGCAAGATGAGCTTCGGGAACTGAAGGCCAGGGAGTCCCTGAGGGGGCTACTGCCGGCCATTGAACAATTCGTCTTAGGCAGCGTCAAGCGTGAAGCATTAAGCCGCTGCCTCGCTGCGTTGAACACGCAGGGCATCTCCACGAAGATGACAGCCCTTGCGAAAAAGCATGTCACCACTGCGCTCGCCGTCGCGATGAATGAGGAACTCTCCGCCCTTGGGTACAAGCGCAAAGTCCGGCCAACCCTTGATGGCAAGACCAGCGACGGAAAGACCAAGATGACGCTTCAAATCGAAGGTACAAAAACGGATGCCCATAGGGTGCTTTCGGAAGGCGAACAGCGGGCCATGGCCCTGGCGTTGTTTTTGGCAGAAGTGTCTTTCCAGGGTCACCATTCAACGGTGATTTTTGATGACCCATCGACATCCCTGGACCACCGGCATCGTCGTCGCATGGCTCAGCGATTGGTCGCCCTCGCATGTGAGCGGCAAGTTCTGATCTTTACCCATGATGCCGTGTTCCTTTCGGAAATCGACATGGCTTTAAAAAAGTCAGGTGCATCAGCTACTTACAAATCCATCGGGTGGGGTGATGCCGCCCCAGGGCATGTGGAAGAAGGTCTTACGTGGGAAACCAAGAACTGCAGCATGCGTCTCATGGAAATCGAAGGCGTCGCGAAGGCGATCAAAACGACGGCCGGAGACTACCCGAGCGAAGGGGACGCTCAGCGCATCGCCGAAGCGTACAGTAAGGTTCGTGGGACGATTGAGCGCGCCATCCGAGAGGAATTCCTGTCCAACACGATTCAGCCCTTTAGCGATGCCGTTTCGGTTGAATCCTTCGGAATTGTGGTGGGGCACCCGCAGGATGAGGTTGATTCCCTTATGGACATCTATGACCGGGCATGTGAGGCGACCTTTGCCCACGACACGCCTGCTGAACGCCAGTTGCCCTTGCCTGATGCAGAGCAACTGATTTCAGATATCAACCTCACCCTGGAACTTGTTCGGAAGGCAGCCGCAAGAAGGAGGGCATACCAGACTCAACGAGGAGAACGAACCAAGGCGCGCAAGAAAGCATTCGCAGGCGCTTAGATTTGGATTACGCCTTTCGGGTATAGCAACCTGCCATCCGTGCCACAGTGCCACGTTCATGGCCCTCCTGGTGAACCAATGGAGCGGGGCCTGGGCCATCGCCTGGGCCCTGGCCAACGTGGCCTGCGGCCTGGTGCTGCACCTGGTGCACGCCCAGGACCGGATCGTCCTGCCCATGCTCAGGCTGCGCCTGAGCCACCGCTTCCAGGCCCAGGTGAGCAGCTTCGCCCCCAGCTGCCAGCGGGTGGACCTCCGGGAGGGGTGAATGGGACTGGCCAAGGACCTGGGCACCCTGTTCCGGAATTGGAACGACCTGGAGAGCAACCTCGAGAGCGAGGTGTTGTTCTATGACTTCTTCCGCCGGGAGGAAGGCTACGACCCCGCCCGGCCCCTGATCCTGTGCAAGGACCACGGCCTGCTGGCGCTCTACCGCATGGAGGGGCTGGACCCCGAGCCCCTTGGCGAGGAGGGCATCGCCATGGCCTCCAACACCGTGCGCCGGGCCATGGACGCCTTCAATCCGGATAACCAGGAGGAGGACTTCCGCGGCGGCTGCTGGGAGGTGCAGAACCTGTTCCGGCGCCGCCGGTGCGCCCCGCCCGCGCTCACACGGCCAACCTGGGATTCCGCGGCCCTGCGCTTCCTGTGCGAGACCACCCAGGCCTATTGGGACCGGCGGGTGGTGTACCAGGACGAGATCTATTGGGCCGTCCACTTCACCCCGCGGGGCCGGGAGCAGGACCGCTGGCGCCTGCGGGACGCTACCCACACGGCGCTCATCCGCCTGGAGGACCTGCGGGCCCAAGCGAGGTTCGTGCGCCGGGTGCTGCGGACTTTCGAGGAGAACCTCCTGGCTTTCCAGACCAGCCGGCCCCGGATGGGCTTCGGCCTGCGCATGCTCCGGGAGGAGGAGGCCTTCGAGGCCCTCTACGGCCTGACCAACCGGACGGAGGCGGCTCCGCCCCCTTACGCCCCGGACCTGCCCCTGGTCGTGCAGGCCTGCGCCTCACACCGGGATGGCTCGGAGAAGGTCTACCGCGTTAACGGCCGCCCCTCCAAGATCCTCACCTGGAAGGTCCCCCCGCGGGTCAGCGTGGGCTACGTCTTCCGGCGCTTCCAGGACGAGCTGGCCTTCCCCTTCACCATCTGCCAGACCTGGCGCTCCCAGGCGTTCGCGCGGATGGCCCGGCGGATTGAGCTGTTCCAGGGCTTTGCCGGGGCCCTGGCGGGACGGCAGCAGGAGGCAGCGGAGTACGAGACCGAGGAGTACGAGACCGAGGCCCGGCACTTCCTGGGCACGGTGCGTCTGGATGCGGCCGCGCCCTTCAACTGGTACTTCAGCCTGCTGGTGGACGGAGACCACCTGGCTGAACTGGAGGACCGCGCCGCCAAGGTTCAGTCGCAGATGAAGTTGATCTTCGGGGCGGAGTGCCTAGAGGAGGGCGCGCGACACCGGCTGTTTGCCGACCTTGGCTCCATCCCCGGCAACGGCAGCTACTGCCAGCGGTTCAACCTGGTGACTTCCCTCAATGTTGGGGATTCCGCCTTCCTCTATCGCCTGGCGGCGGGGGACAGCCAGCCATTCATGATCTTCGGCGACCGCAAGGGCGGCACTTACGGCTACAGCCTGTTCACCCACAAGGAGCCCAGCTGGAACAAGGCGGTCCTGGGCCTGCCCGGCTCGGGCAAATCGCTCCTGATGAACATGTTCCTGGTGGGCAACGCCATGTTCCCCAGCCAGGGCTACGTCCTGGACAAAGGCAACAGCTACGGCCCCATCTTCGAGCTGCTGAACCAGGAGATGCCCGGAGAGGTGGCGGTGATGCGAATCCGGGGCGGTCACTTCCAGTTCAACCCGTGTCCCCTGGCATGGGCCCTCAAGGAGAAGGCGCGCCAGGAGCGGGAGGGTGTCTACCTGAAGCCGCTGCCGGACGGGGGCTTCCTGCCGTGCCCGGTGGAGCAGACGAAGCAGTTCTTCGAGGCCTGGCTGGACGCGCTCGTGGGGCAGGGCAGGCGGCTCGACCCGGCCCAGAAGAACCTCCTGGACCGCGCCCTGAAGGGCAGCGGCTCCTCGGGCCGGGGCGGGTTCTTCCGGGACTTCGAGAACCAGTGCCAGCAGTACCTGCGCGCCCTGGAGCAGGACCCGGAGTCCCGGCTGCCCCCACCGCGGCCCCTGTCCAGCCTGCTGACCTTCCTGCGCTCCGAGGCCCCGCAGTTCGTGGATGCGGTGGAGCTCTGGACCCGGGCCCCGCGGGACCAGTTCTTCGACAGCGGAGTGGATACGGTATCGGCGGCGAAGTACGTCTATTTCGAGCTCGAGGGCATCGAGGACGATCCGCTCCTGGCCAAGCCCTTCATCGCCGCCCTCATGGGCGTCATCTGGAACCGGATCACCAACCCCAGCGCCCTTGCCGAGCGCAAGGCCGTGATCATCGACGAGGCCTGGTCGTTCCTGGCGGACCCGTCCTTCTTCGCCATGGCCGAGATGATGTTCCGAACCATCCGCAAGTTCAACGGCTTTGTCGTGCTGAGCACCCAGACCCCCAACGACATCCAGAACGGGGAGGCGCGTAAGCTGCTCCAGACCATGGCCGAGATGTTCCTTTACAAGGGCTTCTCCGAGCCGACCTTCCTCGCCGAGGACCTGGGCCTGCCGGAGCACCAGCGGCGCCTTCACGAGAGCCTGCAGCAGGACGAGCGCCGGCGCGAGGTGCTCTACTGGAACCGTCGTGGCCACGTCCGGGTGCTCAACGTGGAAATCGCGCCGGCGGCGTACTGGTTCGCCACCACCGACGCCGAGGACAAGGCCTTCCGTGCCGCCTTCTTCCGCCGCTTCGGCATGGTGGAGGGCACCCGGCACTTGGTGGCCGCCTGCGAGGGCCGCACCATCGCCGGCAAGGAGCTGCGGCTGCGGATGGTGGGGGCCTATGCCCAGGCCCAGGGCCTGGCCTGAGGAAAGGAGGAACGACATGTGGGTTTCCGTTCGTAGGGCGGTCCTTCCCGGGATGGTGGTCCTCTGGGCCACCGGGATCCCGGCCAGCGTCACCCCGGCCCAGGCCTGGGTCTTCCATGACGGTCCGGCCTTCATCCAGCGGGTCGCCCAGCTGACCCAGGTCATGGCCCAGTACAGCCAGATCGTGAAGACCGGCGGGCAGCAGCTGATGGCCTTCAAGGCCGCCTACATGGGCCTGAAGGACTGGCGCAACTACGGCTGGGTGGACGTGCTGCGCCTGGCCGACAGTCCCTGGTTCGACGGCATCGAGGGCATCGATGACATCCGCCAGTGCACGGACCTCACCGTCATGAGCGCCGAGCAGGCCCAGCACCTCTGGGACACGACCGCCTTCTACAACCAGATGCTGCTCAACCCGCGCTACGCCAACGACCCCTGGTTCCGGGCCAAGATCAACTCCTTGCTCCGCCAGTCCAAGCGCGCCGGGGCCGTGAAGGCCAGCATCCTGCGCCAGTACAAGGCCCAGAACAAGGACCTGATCGAGGACGTGAAGAAGATCAAGCGGATCAAGCACGACATCCAGGTGATCAACCAGACCTCCCCCGTGGATGCCGTCAAGGTCGCCAGCCTCCAGGCCGAACTCGCCGCAACCGAGGCCAAGTTCCAGGGCAACACCCTGATCCTCAAGAACCAGCAGGCGATCATGTTCCTCATGGGCGAGAACGACGCCCAGGCCGCCTACGCCGACACCATCGACCGCGGCTGGATCCGGAACAACTCCCGGGGCCTGAAGGCCCTGGGCGCCAGCCTGTCCCGGAGGCGCTGACCGATGCTCGCCCTCGCCGCCCCCCAGACCTTTTTCATGGACAAGCTGGTCAACGACGTGCTGGACGTCGGCGCCGTTTTCTTCGAGAAGGAGATCACCTGGATCGCCCTCGCCATCCTCGGGTTCTGCCTCTTCTTCCACCTGGTGGCTGGAGCCGGGGAACTGGCCGAGGAACCCCGGAACTGCCGGTTCTTCAAGGCCCGGTGGTGGATGCGCATCGCATTCTGCCTGGCCCTGCTGGCCAGCTACCGGGTCACCTTCGAGGGCTTCGCCCGGTCGGCCATGCCAACCTTCATGTCCAGCTTCGCCGGCTCCTGGTACGAAATCTGGAGCGGCCAGCTCGACGCCAAGGACGAGCTGGAGAAGATGCACCACGACAACCAGGACGTGAAGAAGGCCGAGGTCACCACCACCCGCCAGGGCGAGCAGGACCAGGCCTGGTGGAGCAAGGCCATGGCCTGGTCCGTGGACGCACTGGTGACGGCCCTGGGCATCGCCCTTTCCAGCCTGGCCGGCATGTTCATCACCGTGCTGATCCTCATCCAGGGCTTCTGGGTGTTGGGCATCAACACCGTGCTCCTGGGCATCGGCCCCCTGTGCATCGCCTTCCTGGCCCACGAGGCCACGGAAGGGATCTTCTGGGCCTGGGCCAAGGCCTGGCTGGTCTACGGCCTCCTCTACCTGCCCATGCTGGGCCTGGGCGCCAAGATGGCCGGGGTCGTGTTCAAGGGCATCACCTCGATGGTGGCGGGATCGGACGTGGTGTTCGGCGACGGTTCGGACATCGCGATGCACTTCATCTACGCCCTGCTGGGGCCCCTGTGCGCCCTGGCGGTGGTCCAGGCCATTCCCAGCTTCCTGAGCCACCTCCTGGTGGCCGCCGTCTCTGGGCATGGCTCTGAGGTCGTCCCGGCGGCCCTGGCGGCCTCTGCCTCCGCGGCCACGAGGCCCGAGGCCGGCAGCCTGGGATCGGCAGGCATGGCGCCGGCCATCGCCAGCGGCGGGACCACGATGCGCTTCGAGGCGACCAGGTCCGCCAGCCCGATCGCCACGGCGGAGGCCCTGGGCACCCAGCCTGGCCCCGCTGACCCAGCTTGACCCGAGGGACCATGACCGACGCGCGCGACCTCTCCCCAACCCCGAAGACCCCGGCCCCCGGCGGCGACGACGCCTTCATCCTGGCCTGGGGGCGCCAGAACGCGGCCCTTGCCATATACCGCTGGCTGCTCCTGCTGCTCATGCTGGTCACCCTGACCCTCCTGGGCCTTGTCGGGTTCCTGGCCTGGCGCAACGAGCAGAAGACGGTCTGGTGCTTCGTGAAGGACAGCCTGGGCAACGTGGTACAGGCTGATCCTGACCGCTTCCTGCGTGCAGGCGAACCCCGTACCGAGGTGGACATCAAGGGCTTCACCCGGCGCTGGGTGCTGGACAGCCACGCCTGGACCCCCCTAGACGTGAAGGACAAGCTGAACCTCGCGCTCCGGGTCGTGGAGCCCAAGGCTCGGGAGGTGGTCAAGCGCGGCCTGCGCCTCGCGGAGCGCAAGGCCCTGGTGGACCGCGGTGTGAGCGGCCGGGTCCTGGACGTGGAGGGCGATCCGAGCCGCCAGCCCCAGGTCCTGATCCAGAGCCGCAAGCCGCTCTCGGTACTCGTCACCTTCGACACCACCCGGATCCTGCCTGACGGGCAGGAGGAGCCGGGCCGCCGCATCCTCTTCACCCTCTTCCTGAAGGAAGTCCCCCGCACGCCGGACAACATGGCCGGCCTGACCATCGTGGACGGCACCTTCCCGGGAGCCCTGTAAGGAGCCCCCGTGCGTCCTGCATTCGCCATTGTCCTTCTCTGCGCCGCCCTCTCGGCCCAGGACACCCAGAAGGTGCCCTACCTCCCCAGCCGGGTCTACAGCCTGCGCCTGATCCCCGGGGCCCCGGCCATGGTCGAGCTCCCCCAAGGAGAGACAGTCCGGAACATCTGGTACGACAAGTCGTTCTTCAAGGCGGAAAGCACCCCCGAGACCAACCGTGTGGTGGTCCAGGCCACCAACACCCCCGAGGCCATCGGCAAGATCTCTTACATCCACATCGAGACCGAGCCCAGCAACCTGCAGGTCTCCCTGAAGGTGGAGGGGGTCCCCGAGCGCCACGAGTCCCCCAGCGTCCTGCAGATCTACATGGACGGCAGCGACGAGGGCTCCCTGGTCAACGCCCAGGTCCAGCAGCGGGTGAAGCGCGAGACCCTCTACGCCCGGAAGTTCGCGGAGGACAAGGCCGCCGCCGACTTCCAGGCCTGGCGCCGGGACCTGCTCCAGAACCTGAACGACAACTACGCCTGGGGCGGCGACATGCAGATCGACCGGGTGGTGGACGACAAGGTCCAGACCTACGTCTACATGCCCGGGGCCAGCGACAAGGCCGTGATCGAGCTCCTCGACAGGGCGGGCAAGCCCGACAAGGTGAACTACGAGCTGGAGAACGGCAGCTACGTCGTCGCCAAGGTGCTCCGCCCCGGTGAGAAGCTGCACCTGATCCTCGGCAAGGAACAGGCATGTATCCGGTTGAAGTGAGGAGGCTGGCCCATGGACATCACCACCGAGAAGAAGGCTGGTAACACCGGCAGGGCCGGGCGGAACGGGATCATCGCCATGGTGCTGGGCGGCGTGGCCGGGCTGTCGTGCGTGGGGGCCCTCCTCTACAAGACCTTCCATCCCGCCCAGGCCGCCGGAGCCTCCGTCCGCAGCGCCGGCGAGGCCACCATCAGCGCCAAGGCCGACGCGGCCCGCAGCCGCGCTGAGGCGGGCATCCCCAGGATGCGCCAGGAGGAGGTCGGCACCGGCTACCAGTTCGACGCCCAGGGCAACTACCTGCCTCCCCAGGTGGACCCCCGGGATCTGCCCGAGAACCAGCCCCTGGTGACCCTGGAGGGCGCCCACGGGGGGCCCCGGCCCCAGATCGCCGCCGGGATCCAGCCTGAGGCCGCCCCCCGTTCCTGGAAGCGGGACGCCGAGCCCGCCGACACCGACCCGAACATGGCCCGGGAACGCCGGGAGGCCCGCAAGGAGGAGCGCCAGGACCTGCAGGGCTCCATGCTCGGTTACACCACCAGCACATCGGCCAACTGGGCCTCCCGGAGGGCGGCCTCCAGCGGCCGGAACCCCCGCCAGGGCGGCGAGGACGCCACCCCCGAGGAGACCCAGGCCAGGGCCACCACCCGTTCCATCGAGCGGCTCACCGCCATGGCGGAGAAGGCCATGGCCGGTGGTCCCGCCGAGGCGGCTCCCGCGGCCAAGCTCCCCGCCGAACTCGCCTCCCAGCCGGCGCCGCTGGGCGAGGTGGCCGATATGCGCATCAGCGGCGGCCAGGGCCCCGCCGTCACCGTCAGCGAGGGCAAGTTCCTCGACTGCGTCATGATCAACCGGGTCGAGTCGGACATCGCCGCCTCCCCGGTCATGGCCCAGGTGGCCCGGGACTTCGTCAGCCTGGACGGAAAGGATGTCCTGGTCCCCGCCGGCGCCAAGCTCTACGGCACCGCCGGTCGGGTCCAGTCACTGCAACAGGCGCGGCTCTTCATAACCTTCCACAAGCTGGTGTTCCCCCGCCGCGATCCCGGCGAGACCCCCAAGGTGGCCTACTTCCCCACCCGCCAGTTCCCGGCCATGGACAACCTGGGCAGCCTGGGCGTCCAGGACCGGGTGAACCGCCACCTGATGCTCCAGTTCGGCGCGGCCGTGGCCCTGGGCGTCTTCGACGGCCTCGCCGCCCAGGTGCAGAGCGCGGGCGCCGAGGACAACCCCACCGCCCGGGACCAAGTGCTGTCCCGCACCTCCCAGAACTTCACCAACGTGGTTAACGCCGTCATCCAGCGCTACGCCAACGTCCTCCCCACGGTGACCATCCGGGAAGGAACGAAGCTGAAGTGCTACTTCACCCAGGATGTCCTCTTCACGCCCTTCATGCCGACCCGGGACCTTTCCTGGGTGAGGCAGCGGCCATGAGGGCCTTACTGCTCCTGGCCGGCCTGGCCCTGGGCGCTCAGGTCCCTTCCTCGGGGGAACTCACCCCGGCCCAGGCTGCCGCCTTCTGGCAGCGGATCGGGGGAAGAGAGCCCTTCCTGGAATCGGCCGAGGCCCGTTCCGAGCCCCAGAGTCTGTACCGGTTCTTCCAGCTGGCCGACTACCTCCGCCTGCAGGGCAACCCCTCCATGGGCCACTTCGCTGACAGCGGGTTCCGGTGGACCGGCACCCGGGTGGCCTGGCTTGGCGTCAGGCCCGTGACCCCCGATGCTGCCCCCATCACCGCCCGGGCCTGGGATGCGGCCTTCCGTTTCCTCGCCAAGCGACGCCAATGGATCCTGGACCGCCGGGCCCCTATCCGCATCCGCGGCGCCTGCGTCGGCGCCGTTCTCGAGCCCACCCCCGGCCAACCCTTCCGGGGCGTCTGCATCGAGTTGCGCCTGGAGAGTCCGGAGGGCACGCTGCTCTACCGGTATTCGGTGGCCAAGCCCTCCATCGAAGACGCCGTGGGTGCCGCCCTGGACTGGGTGCTTTGCTGCGCGGGCGGCGCCGGCCAGGAGGTGCCCCATGGCGCTTCGTAACCCGGAACGCTGGGACGCGGCCCTCCTGAGCGCCCTGCACCCGGTCCGGGCGCTCCTGGAGGACGAGGGCATCACCGAGATCGAGGTGAACGGCTTCGACGATGTCTGGGCCAAGGGGGAGGGCATCCGCGGTCACGGCAAGATCCCCGGCGTCTTCTGGGCCGACCTCCAGGACTTCACGACCGCCTGCACCCGGATCTCGGATGTGATCCAGCGGCGCATCAACCAGGACCGCCCGGTCCTGAACGGACGCCTCCCGGGCGGGGAGCGGGTGAACATCGTCATCCCCCCAGCCTGCGAGAAGGCCTCCATGACCATCCGGAAGTTCCCCCGGGACACCATGAGCATGGAGAAGCTCCTGGAATACGGGAGCGTCAACGAGGCCATCGTCACTATGGCCCACAGCCTAGTGCAGGCGCGGAAGAGCATCATCGTGGGCGGCGGCACCGGGGCAGGGAAGACCAGCACCCTAAACGCCCTGTCCCGGCTGATCCCCCTGCACGAGCGGGTGGTGACCGTGGAGGACGCACGGGAGCTCCAGATCCAGAATCCCAACTGGGTTGCCCTGGAGACCGTGGAACCCTACCGAGAGGGCGTAGGCGCCGTAGGGATCGGCGACCTAGTGCGGAACTGCCTGCGCATGGCTCCGGACCGAATCGTGGTCGGGGAGGTGCGCGGGGACGAAGCGTTCTTCCTCATCCGGGCGCTGAGCAGCGGGCACGGCGGCGGGTTCGGCACCCTCCACTGCAACGATGCCCATTCCGCCCTGCGCCAGATGCAGCTCATGGCCCAGATGGCACCGGTCAGTGGGCTCAACAGCATGGTGGTGGCGGAGATGGTCGGCGAGGCCATCGATGTGGTCTTCCATCAGGCCTATGACGAGAAGGACGGCAAGCGCCGGGTCTCCGAGGTCCTCGAGATTGAGAAGCCTGGTGCCCTCATCCATGCCAACGGCAAAGTGGAATACCGCTTCCGGAGGCTGGTGGCCTGGGAAGCCCAGAGGCAGGATTGGGTGTTCCCTCAGCGGCCGAGCATGACCTTGACGACGGTCCTCCGCAGGCACGATCTGGACTGGCCACGTCCGAGCCTCGATGCCCGGGACATGCGGGGCACCGCCGGGGGATTGGAATGAACCCGTGGTCCCGCATCGCGGCCGTGGGGGCGTTGCTGTCCTTGGTCGCCGGAGGCGCCGCATCTTGCAATGCCATGCGAGTACGGGTGGGACCGGCGAGGACCACCGTTTCCCAGGCTGGACGAGACCAGGCCCTGATCCGGATGCTCCAGGGGGCCCGGAGGAGCGTGTACCTCCGGACCGAGGCCCTGGCATTAGTGCCGGCCGCCAATGAACTGGCCCAGGCGCTTCAGCGCAAGGTCTCGGTCTCGGTGGAACTGCCCATGGCGGCCAGCCTCAGTGGCGAAGGTTCCCAGTTGCCTCGGATCCTCATGGACCTGGGGGCTGTGGTCGTCTTCAAAAGTGACTGCGCCGGGAATTACCGCGGAACCCTTCTGGTTGTGGATGACCGGCAATTCCTATATTCAGCCTTGCCGCTCACTCTGAGTGCGCCGGGGGCCATGGTGTCCTACGTCGAGGGCGCGGTAGATCGGTAGAAGTGAGGTGGCATGCGCGTACTGGAAGTCCTGAGCGAGGTGATTGGAGACGGAATCGGCATTAGTATTCAACAGCGGTTGGTGCGGCTCATCTTGGGAAGGCCTGGCAGGATTCGGACTGGTGCTGACGATCACATGAGAGAAGCACGAAATTATACGGGAATTCCCTTCCAGCAATGCCAGATGCCACTCCATGGGGAATCGTCCCATTTGTCTATATTACGACTTCTCCAAATCGTGGCTTGTTTGAATTTTTCGGGATTCCTTAATCGGATGGTATTGGTACAGAAAGTTAAAAGGAAATCAGAAGCCCATCAACTTGTGCAGAAGGAAATGGCATTGTTCGATTGCTTCATGGTTTTCTTCCTTTGGATCAAGCTGCTCGTGAATCAATTGGCCTCATATTTGATAAATTATCTCCAAAAGGCATTTGAACAATTTTGAATTATCATCTGTCAACTTGAGCGAATCGCTTATCCTTATTCGGAGATCTCGTCTTTTTACGGTAATACTCGCATTGGGTTCAGCAGCTTGCGCTCAGATTAGGCACGGCTCCCCGAACGATACGCTGCATCGGCAGGTCGCGGCGATCATGCCGGGGTTGGGGGTCGATGATTGAATTTTCATTCGAACTGGTAACTTAATTTATAAAGCACATCACCAGCTCTCAACTCCATTTCCCCAGTGCGAAGGTTCCAGACCCTGAAGGACCGGACACTCTGGGAATTCATGGCGATACCGGGCTGGAAACGCCCATCCGCCCCCGGGAAGACGACTAGGTCCCCCAATCGGACCGGGCTATCCACCACGATGTCGGCGCCGTCGATGGAGCTCCGCACCGCTCCCGCCACCGCCAGGAGGCGCCGTAACCAGCCGCGGTAGGGTGCGCTGTCCTCCTTCCGGGCCAGGTCGAGGCGATCCGGGTCTCGGGCCAGGATCGCCTCGGCCAGCTGCAGCAGGGAGAGTTCGATCCTGGCCTGGAACTGCAATTCCGTCTTCCGTTCGCTGGACCAGGCCCCGGGGCTGGGCCTCGGATAATGGAAGCCCCGGCCGATCCGGAACAGCAGCCAGGTCGCCAGGGAGAGGGCTTCATCGCCCTGCTGCGAGTGCGCTCCGGATTGTGCCTCCAGGTGCAAGATCCCGTCCGGGCGCAGGGTTAGCAGCTCGATGCAGCGCTGCAGGGGCCCCCGCAGGGCCATGATGTCCAGCGGTCGGCCGATCCGCTCGGCCATGGCCGGGATCTCCTGAAGCAGGATCCGGTAGCGGATCCAGTACAGGATGCCAAAGGCCATCACGAGACCCGATCGCAGGGCCTCGGGGTCCTCCGGCTTGATCGGCGCGCCCAGCCATCCGGCCAGGGATTCCAAGATGCGCACGGCATGGGCGGTTACCGGGGATTCGCCCTTGCCGGAGGGCGCGACCGGCGCTCCCGCCTTGGCTGTATCGGGCATCGGGACCCCGTCTCCGTCAAGAGCGGCCTCGTCTTCCTCCTCGACTTCGAAATCCTCGTTCCGGACCCCACCGGCCATCCGGTCCGCACGATCGAGCAGGGTCGCGACCTTGCCATCCCAGGCCATGGCGGCCTCGAGATGGCGTTCCAGGGCGTCGAACAGGCGAGCCTGCTGATCCATGGGCGAGAGCAGCGTGGCGGGTCTGACGTTCGCCTCCGGCTCGCGGCCAAGGGCCACCGTGACCTCGACCGTCCCGCGCGTGGAGGCGGGGGTCGTTCGGGTGCCACCGGCAGCTTGGGCCCGCGGCAGCAGCGGCTTGGCCAGGATGACTTCGATGGCTCGCAACGCCTCGGCGTCGAACCCGTCCAGCACGATGGGAAACAGTTCCAAGATCTCCAGGGCGCGACCGACTGGGTCGTCCCGGGTCAGCGCCACTAGCCCCAGGGCTTCGCTCTGCACTGGGAGGCGCCAGCCTCGTCCGGCGACGTCCACCCAGAGGAGCTGATCGCCGCGGACCTCTGCGGCGAGGTCCAGATAAGCCTGGTCGCCCTGCCGGCGCCAGGCCGGGGCTTGCAGCTCCCGGCCGCCTGCATCCAGGATGCCGCCAAGGGCGGTCTCCCAGTCCGGCGCCGCCGACCCGGGCACCCGGATGCTGCGGCCTTCCAACCAGGCGACGGCAGGAACGGCGTTCCACACGGTCGCCTCGGCCCGCTCCCGGTCGCGCCTAGCCTTGGCCTGGATGGAGGCCGCCAGGACCCGCCGCCAGTCGTCCTCGTCCAGTTCTGGCTGGTCCCGGATGGCTTCCAGGTCCCGGGTCATGGTCGACTCCAGAGGCGCCTCCTCCCGGCGCAGGAAGACCAGTTCGGCATTTACGTTCCTGCCTTGCGCGTCCTTCAGCCAGGCGGGGCCGCTGGGGTTGGCCGATCCGGCCAGCCAGTGGCGACTGCCCCCGGCGCACTCGAACAGGACGCCCTTGCCGTGGACCAGGCGGGAAGACCCCGGGCCGAGGCCCCAGGTCTCAGGGATCCGGTGAAACCGCACGCGCGGGCCCAGGTCCCTGGCTTCCGGCTCTAGCAGGCTGAGGCCCGGCTGCACCGCGATGTCCCATTGGGTCTCGGGCCAGCGGGCCAGTAACTCCTTTAGGAAATGCAGCCCCGTATCGAAGTACGGGCCCAGGATGTAGCCCCGGGCCACGTCGCCCGGTAGCCGGTCCCGCAACTGCTCCCAGAGCCCTGGCCCCTGCGGGCGCGAGCCGAACAGGACCAGGTCCCCGTCCCACGGATCCAGCTCCGCCAGCCAGGGGTGGAGCTGCTGCATCTGGTCCAGCAGGTGGTTGACCACGGCGGGGGCCGATCCGGCCCAGGCGCGGACGAACCCCCAGGCCTCCTGGAACGGCCTGCGGCCAGAGTCCTCGCCGCCGAGGGTCCAGTGCCCGGTCAGTTCCAGGTTGCCTCCGTAGCCGCCCAGCGTCAGGTTGTGGCTGCCCACGTGGAGGCTGCCGCGCCGTCCGTCCAGCAGAAGGCTGGCCTTGGGGTGGAAGGAACCCTGCGCTCGGATGGGTAAGGCCATCCAGTACCGGCCCAGCAGGGTCGGCAGGTAGCCCTCTGTGACCATGGCCCGGCTGAACTGGCCCTGGTCCACCAGCACCAGGGCCATGCGGCACCCCCGGCCCCGCAGGTGGGGCAGGATGACCTGTTCGAAGAACTGCAGATTGATCCCGTAAGTTGTGAATACGCAGGTGTCCAGGTCGCGAAGCGGAGCCCAGGCAGCGAGGAGGTCCATCCGGTGTTCAGGCATGCAGCCCCCCTTCCCGGAGTAGGTCCCGGCCATCGGCGGTCAGCGCGCCTTCCGGGTCCAGGAAACCGGCCTCGAAGAGGAACTGGCAGGCGGTGCCCAGCCGGGGATAGGTCCAGGTCGGAACCGGCATTTGGTCCCTGGCCGCGGGCAGCAGGCCGTTCTCCACCGGCCGCAGCTTGAAGGTGTCCTTGCCGAACTCCTGGTAGTACTTCCGGTAGGCAACCCGCAGATGAGCTTGGGCGCCCCAATCCCGCACCAGAACCCGGAGCCAGTCCTCGAAGGTTGCGTCGGCCGCCTGCAGCGTCGCGGCCTGGGCGAAGGTCAACAGGTTGAGGTCCGCCGGATCGGTCAGCGCCTGGGCGGCGGCCCGGAACGGCAGGTACGGGTTCCCCGCCACCGGCAGGCCTCGGGCCAGGAGCGTGAGCAGCCCGCGGACCGCCAGCTCGACGCAGGTGCCCAGCTCCGGCGCCGTGGAGTGCACCTGGATCATAATGCGCGCGGCCAACTGCAGCTCGTGACCGTGCTGAAGGCGGTCGCCGAGACCGGGCAGAGCCCCCATGATCCGGTTCCGGGCTTGGTCGAGCGGATCGGCCAGGGGCGCGATCCTTTCCAGGTCGCCCCGGAAGGTTGCCAGGAACGTGGCGCAGTAGGCCCGGAGCGAGGCCGCGGGGGTGTCGTCCAGGGCGCGCAGGCCGGCCCAGAACAGGGTCTGCAGGAAGACAGCGAGCAGTTCGTGCCGCTGGTAGATCCGCCAGCGCTCCCGGGCCTCGCCAAATTCTGCGGGGAGCGCGTGCCCGGAGCCGTCCTCCCAGACCCCGGAATACATGGACCGCCTGAACGCGGTCCCGGGATCCAGCCGGTGCTCCTGGTTCTCAGGAGTGTGATGGATGGAAGCCAGCAGCAGGAGGAGGGTCTGCCGGCGGAGCTCGGCCCCTTCCCGCGCCGGGAAGGTCGGGCCCGGGAGGTTCAGCAGGAAGCTCCGGAGCATTGCCTGGATGGGCGGGGCGGAGCGCAGCCGACACGGGCAGCAGAAGTCCAGGCCGCGCAGGGTGGGCAGATCCACCTCGTCCTGGCAGATGGCCTGGAACAGGGTCTCGGCATCCAGGATCCCGCCCATGGTCTCGCCCAGGGCAATGCCGGGGCCCTTCAGGGTGCAGACCGGGCCGTTTTTCCACTCCAGGAAGCCCGCTTGGTCGAAGGTGGCCCGGTAGTACTGACCATAGCCGCCGTACCGGTTGCCGAAATAGCGGCCTTCCCGAGTCGCTCCTGGCAGGGCCAGGCGCGCCACCGGCAGCCGACCGAGCTCCCCACGATGCAACTGCTCCACGAGGGGGTTCAGGGTTCTGCGGCCGGTCATGTGGGCCCCGTGCGCCCGGTCCCCCTCCCCGGTATCGAGTTCATGAAGATGCGCGGCCGCGGCGGCGAGGATCTCGGCCCTGCGGATGGTCTGCTGGAAGCTGAGGGCCCAGCCAGCGTGCGTCCGGCGCTCGTGGTGGAGCGTGAGCCAAGGGTAGAACCCATAGGCCCACAACCGTTCCGTCACATTGGTGAGGCCCGGGAGCAGTTCGCTGTACATCCGGACCGATTGGGCAAGGACCCCCAGATGGTCCTCGCCCTTGATCGTGGTGAACGGCTTCACCCAGCCGCACTGGAAGCGGTCCGCTTGCGCCATGCTTGCCCCTGGATCGGTTGAATTCCTGATGCTACTCCGATTCCAGCACGGCTCGGTCCGCTCTCTGGCTAAACCGGACCTAGCTGATCGAATCCAACGGAGGGCCTTTTCATACCTCTCTCGCGGTTCGATCGCCCCGCACCAAGTGCAACAGGGTGAGCACCCAGGCCTGACTGGGCAGGCTGAACAGCCCACAGAGGAGCGGCCAGAAGGAGCCAGCGGCTTCCGGGCACAGCTTCCCCATGACGCCATGGATCAACAGGCCGGTTAGGACGTTGAGGCGTTGAACTGGCCTCTCAAATGGGCCGACTTTCCGGGGATGGGTCATTTTGTATGAACCAGAACACCTGCATCCGCCACTTCCATGGCCAACGCAGCAGGATAAGGACGGTTTCAAAGCTCTTCTTGGAGAGAACGTGGTGTTTGCGCTTCTGTGCAGCTGCCAGGTTTCCTGCTTGGACATAGGGGGAGCGACTATCATGAAGTGACATGACTAAAGCAAGCAAACCAATCCCTCCTGGAGAAGGTGAGCGACGAGCTCAGCGTGGCTACGTTCCGCAGTACGATGCCGCCTCCGCCGCGATCTATGCCGCATTGGACAGAGATGATCTGGTTTGGATTGGGCTGGCGGATCGTGGTGCAGGGATCGCAGACGATGTCGTGCTCGGATTGTCAGACCGGATTGTCGGGCACCAGTTCAAGACCTCCAAATACCCTGACCCCTTCCGGTTGGAATCACTCTTACTTGGCGCAGATGGACTTTTCCAGCCGCTCGTGAATGCTTGGGGCCAACTAAGGCAATCGTTCCCTGGCAGCAACGTTGAAATTAGACTTGTCACTAACGATATCCCTTCCAACCGGGACAAGCTAATCAAGGGATCCGAAGGTCACAGTGCAGCATTTATCCAGGATTTTAAGTTCCATCCAAGCTGGTCGCTTAATGATTGGCGCTTAACAAGATGGCAACCATTTGTCGACAAGCTCGCTGGGAAATCTGGTTTAAGCGAGGAAGCCTTCAATATTTTCTTTGGCGGGTTGCGAATCCTATGCGGTTCTGACGCGGATTTTGTTCATTATCATCGGTTGTCACCAGAGGGGGCCCGGCTTGCCCGCAAGATCGCGGATCTACTTCCGAGGCTTGTCGCAGATGCAAGAGATCGTGATCGTTGGACCCGAGCAGAGTTTCTTAAGGAACTGAATTGGCCAGACAGCTCTGCAATTCGCCGTTCGCATCAATTCCCTGTGGGGGCCTATGCACAGCGCAATTACTTGACCGAAGGGAAGCTTCGAGAAGCGATCAACGCCTTTGATAGCGGCTATGTTTCCCTGGTCGGACCCCCGGGCTCAGGTAAATCAACCTTACTCCAACTTTCACTGACAACCGAATCTGCACTCGTTACCATGCGTTACCTCGCTTTTGTACCCGGGGAAGGCCAGGGCGTGGGGCGAGGCGAAGCTGAGGGGTTCCTGGACGACCTTAACGCCCAATTTAGGCGCAGCGGCCTTGCCGGGATCCGCTTTCGTAATTCAAACCTGCACGAACGTCGGGAGCAGTTCGGTAGCCTGTTGAATCAGGCCGGGGAGCGGTTTCGAAAAACCAGCATCCGAACCTTAATTATCGTCGATGGACTCGACCATATCCCACGAGAAGAGCGGCCGGAACGATCCCTCCTGGCTGAGCTTCCCCTGCCTGAATCAATCCCTGCGGGTGTAATTTTTGTTCTTGGAACACAACGACTGGATCTTGATGACCTAAAGCCTGCTATTCAGGAACAGGCTTCACTCCCTCGCCGGCATGTCATTGTCGAACCGCTGGCTCGTGAGGCGGTGTACCGCATGGCCGATGCGTTCGGGCTTGGACCTGGCCTATCGCGTGAAAGGCTTTTTGCGCTTTGCCATGGCCATCCGCTCGTCACTCGTTATTTAATCGAAGCTCTACTTGGGGCTGACTCGGAACGCCAGGAGGCTTTGCTAAAAGGAGAGTTCGATTTCGAGGGCGATATCGAGACGGTGTACGCCTCCGCGTGGCGGGATATCAATGACGATAGTGATGCCCGTGATGTTCTGGGATATATCGCTCGTGCCGAGGGTCCGATTCCTCCCGAGCTTCTAGCGCGCGCTGTTTCCGACCAGGCTGTCGAGCGTGCCTTGGCTTCGACCCGGCATCTCCTAAGCCTTGGTCCACAAGGTTGGGAAGTTTTCCATAACAGCTTCCGGCTGTTTATCCTTTCCAAGCCGCGACTAAAATTTGGCAAACAAGATCTCGACTATTCACCTAGTATTTACCGGAATCTTGCTGAGCTCGCACGCATTGCTGGAGCCGATAGCCACCAGCGATGGCTTGAACTCAGATACTGGGCGCGCGCCGAGAGCCATTCAATGGTTCTTTCACTTGCCCAGCCAACCCGGTTCAGGAACCAGCTTTCCGATGGTCGGTCATCCGACGACATTCAAGCCGACATTCGCCTAGCTTTCGGGGCCGCGAAAGCGCTTGGTGGACCGATCGATGTTTTCCGCCTCCTGCTCGCCATGGATGAGGTCAAGCGAAGGTCGAGGGTCCTTGAATATGCGCCGGGTGTAGTGGACGCTTTGCTGGCAATAGGCGATATCGACAGCGCACTGGCATATACCGAGGCAAATGGGAGCAGGGAAGACAAGGTGGTTGATGCACTGCTAAGTGTCGGGGAAATCGACAAGGCACGTGCGGTTTTTCATAGAAACGAGCCACTAGAACAATTGCTTGGAAGCCGAACGAATGATCTCTATAGTCAGCAAGAAGAACTCCACCGATGGGCAGAACAAGTCTTTCACTTTCGAGATTCTGAACAGATTAACGAAGCTATCGAGCGCCTTACCAGGCTGGAGCCAGATCAGAGGTGGGATGCTCAGGATGTTGGTGCCTTCGGGGAAGAACTCCGGCTTACAGTGGCCCAGGCAGCTGCGGCAGCTCAACCAGACAGTGACCCTTGCGAGATTGCTCGGCAGTTGAAGGTTCAGGATACGTTTTTCCCATATTTACTTATCGAGGCGAGCTTAAGGGCATGCAAACGAGGGCTTGTCGGTCAGGCCCACGATCTCTTATTGCAAGCGGTGGTTCACAGCGCGTTTCTTGGGATACCCAACGGCTGGCGCCGACGCGCGGCGATGGCCGCAGTGGAACTCGGTGACACACAGATGGCTCGATCCATTTTCGCCAATTTGGTGTCTCCGGGAATCGCCATGATGGACGGGGAAACCGGCGGTGACGTATCAGAGGGTGTGGTTCGAGCTGTAATTGCGCATGCTGAATTAACAGCTATGTTGGGCGAGCCCCTGACCGAAGGAGCCCCCTCGAAGCGGTCGGTGCTCCGACCTCTTCAGCATCACGCCAGGGTGGTCGGAGCCATCCTCGGACGCACCCGCGTAGGCGATCCAATAGCTCAAGGTGAAGTTGCTCGCGCGACGCGGGATATGTTGACCTATTTGGAGCATGCAAGGCCTGATGGACCTGATGAGTTCTATGCGATTCATCAAATATCCTTTGCAGCCCCTGTACTGGTAAGGGCGTTTCTTAGAGCCGCCGCTATTTCTGGCGAAGCAGAATTTGCTGGTGTCATTGCTGAATTTGACCGTTCGTTTCTTAACCAAGATAGCGGGAATTACAATCGCATCAGCCTTCGTCGGGAGGTCGCTTCCGCAATCTACCGCTGGAACGGGGATGTTGAGGCTGCTTGTCAGAGACTCGAGCCTTTAGTTGCTGAAATTAAAGAGAATACCCCTGAGGCTCAGGCCGAGGAACTTGCTTCTCTGGCCACTGCCTTCGCGCACGTAGGCAACGAAGCACGAGCCAGAGATCTCATCCGACAAATTCATCGTGAAACACTCGGCTACGCACTCGCGCCCAAAAAGGACCCCCAATTCGAGATGTGGGAAGAGCTGTTTCAGCTCGCCAATGCTGCTAATCCAGACAACCGTAGGGAGCGCGTCGGGCTGATTATGCGTCAGCTCGCGGGAATGGCGGAAACTGAAGGAAGATCATCAGCCTACAGGATTTCAGCATCTGTGCTTACCGAGGCGGCGATGGTGGATGCATCGACCGGCTATGCTGCTGCGCGGATAATCTCCAAGAATGGAGTGCTTGGGTGGGATGGAATTCTGAATGCACTTCTTCTGGGTGTTGTCAGAAGGCGCCCAGACTTGGCAGGCCAATGCGCCATTACTTGGATGTCCCTCTCTCTGCCTTACTACAGGGAGCCTCACTATCGTCCTGGCAAACTCGGTGAGATCATTTCGGCTATCGTTGCTGCAGCAAATGAAAGCACTGTCGCGGCACTGGTTGAAACGCTGTGCGCAGCTATTGAGGCAGAGAGTCAATTGCAATCGAGGGCGGCGCTACTCGAAAGACTTGCCGAGGCTGCCAGTCCTAGAAACATTACCATTACAGCGCTCAACGATGCCTTGGTTCGTTGGCAAGCTGAAGCACCTGCCGAGCGGGACGTAACCACACCTATGCGCTTTGACGATGTTGCATCCCTTGATGAGCTTGAAAAGCGCTTTTTGAATGAAAATGTGGAACATCCAAACTACGAAGGGGTCCACGCATATGTGCGCCTGGCTCCCAATGCGGGCCTGGCCGAGGCGCGTGATATGTTTGAACGATGGCCCGCATTCCAGGAAGATGCGCGAGCCCGTTTTACCCTGGTTGAACAGGCATTCCGTCACGGTGATATCGGTTTGGCTCGTAGTTTGGTAGAGGCCTACCCTGGACACGCAGACGATCGCGCGAGCTGGGATTCTTGGTCGGGTGCAGGCAAGCTGAACTACTACCAGGGTCGCTTGAAGTTGGATGGTGCACTAGTCCACCGCAAGGCATTCAACGACTTGGTTGAGGATCTCGCGGCCGGTAGAGGTTACACATGGTCGATTTTACTCGACCATGAAGCCATCTTCCGCACAATCACTCCTGCGCCTGATTGGCCGGCTATGTGGGAGTGTCTCGCCGAGCAGTTGAGGACGACGCGAGAGCATGCCTTTGGTAAGCCTTTCGAAGTGTCTAATTGCCTGCGAACTGACGAAGAGTTAATCGTCGAACTACATCGATGGGCACTGTCGCTTGCGCTTCCCGAGTTGAGAAGACATTTCCGAGATGGGGCCCTTCGGCTGCTGTCTGCAGAGGGTGGCGCAGCCGTTTTCGAGCTGCTGGCCCGCACCCTTCTTCAGGGGGATGCCGATGAGCCGATCGAGGGAATGCAATTACTTTTGTCTGCTACTGACAACATGGCGGTTAGGGAGTTGGGAGAGGCCATCGCGAGCTTCGCTGACCACCCAGACTACGCCGTAGCGGTCGGAATGGCTCGCCTTTCCAGGGCCTGGGGGCGACCTATTTTAATGTCGCATGCCGATCTCCCACCTTTGTACCAAATCCATTTGGACGAAAATCGGGGTGGCTTTGAACGACCGACCTTGATCGATCCGATTTCTGGTGCTATGCGAGTAGAAGACCCTTTAGGTTGGACTTTCCCTTTTTCTGCCGTGATCAAAATGCTTTCTAGAAAAGGAGTGTCGATCGACCACATTCGACTTCGATGCCGGGAGCTTATCAATAGCTGGGGCGGGCTCGAAGTATTTGGCCAAGCTGCAACAGACAAGCTAAAAGCCGAGCTTGCCTGCCTCGACATGCGCTTGACCTATTCAAGGCCTCACACCATCGTCGCCGCCCGGGCTATTCGCTACGTTGCAGGCGAGATGCGGCGTGCTGGATTGATAAACGAGCGTGATGAGCCATGGTTGCTTCATATGATGGACTACCCAGCCGTTCGACTTCCGAACCTACGACCAACTGCTAGACCGCCTTATATCCAGCGACCTTCAGTTGATCGGGCCTCCTGGACTGAGGAAGAGCAGAGATGGATGAACGACGTCCACGCTGACGTTCAACCGCTTCTATCTGGGGGAGACACCGTCATAGCAGAAATCGTAAGGTTCAATCGCCGCTACATCAGGAAAGAGTTCACAATGGAGCGCATGCGCGCCCCATTCCTGGATATAGGCTCTGGGGGAGACCTATTTTCTTGGGTTCACAAGCTCCCAGAAGCGACGTGGATAGAAGGTTGGCTTTTAATACCAGATGGGCCAGCAACAACAATCGTGCGACGGTTTTCCGAATCATTTATGCCAGGGATACCAAGCGATATGCTTGTTATTTGTCCACTTTGGCTAGATATTCTTGCGTGGCAGCAACACCCAGAGAACTGGATGTCCTACATCGATAGGACCGGCCGGATTGTTGCGAAAGTGCTTTGGTGGAGGGACGGTGGGCCTGTTGATATAGGCCAAGACAACATGTGGGGTGAAGGATTCCTTGTGATTGTTACACCTGAAGGACGTGCCCAGATCGATACTGTGATCAGTCCATTGACTGTGAAGGTGCATGCGCGTCGCACGCATTCCTCTGAAGGCAATCCTTCGGCGATAACCGACCAAAGAGCAAGCTCAGTAGAGTAATCTTCTTCTCTTGATCCACAGAATTGTCCGACGATCGCTTAACAGGAAAAAGGAGCCTATGCTTCAAACGTGCGCGCCTGACCTGTCTTGCCAATGCGATTGTGGCCAAGGTTTTCACCGGTCCTGACCGCGCTGCACGGGAAGGGGGATGGGCTGAATCTCAGCGGCGGCAATTGTTTCAGTGCCTCGGCGCAGATCAACACCATCCCCCCGCTTGTCACGTAAGCCTCCTGACCACCTTGGATGGCGGCCTGGGGTGGTGTGACTCTGAAAACATACAAGGCGCAGAGCAGAGCGCGCCGGGCTGTCTCGGGACAGAGAGGCTTGCCTTTCCGGGTGGAGAACAGCAGGGGCGGCGTGGGCCGGTCGTACTTCCAGTAGTTCCGCAGCAATTCCAAAAGCTTGGGACTGAGCATGACCATGCGCTGGCCGCAACCCTTGGCATGGCGGACGAGACCGGACCACCCGTGTTTGCAGGCTTCCTGCTGGCCTGGGGCGCGTGCCAGACTGGGGGTTCATCTCCTCCAGGTTCATCTCCTCCATTCACGGCCCGGGCGCGCTGGCGCGGGTTCCCCTCCATCCGGCTTCCCGGGCCGGTCCTTCCAATCCTGGGACGAGGCTGCGCATGTGGAACAAACTGCTGGATCTGTGGGCCTACTGGGACTGGTTCATCTACCGGCAGGCCCCCCCCCGCGCGAACCGCCGGACGTTCTTGTTCAACTACCAGAAAGGGAGTGTCGAGGGGATCTTCCCCACCCTCGGGCTTTGCGGCGCCAGCGGCATGGTCATCAACCTGTACGGGGCGCGGCTGCCGGAAACAGCCAGGACGCTCCTGATCTTCGTTCCCATCGGGCTGATGGTGGTCCTCGCGCTCCTGGGCCAGCGGCGAGGGCGGGAAAAGCGGGCGGAATTCGAACATTTCGATAAACGCCTTGTTCGAACATACGATCGGTACGTCTGGATCTTCGCCCTGTCCTGCCTGGCCCTCTTCGTCGCGTTCATCGTCCTCGTGACCCAGCATCCCTTCCCGCACGCTCGGGGCCGGGGGGACGGCCCCCGCGCCGCCAACCCGGCGTCCCCGACGCGCAGGATCTGAGCCGGCCGGTCTCCCCCAGGGTTGGGGGGCCAGGCCTCCTGGGGGTCGACCCGGCCCCGGCGGTTCGGCCCCGGGATGCTCCGCGGCTCCCTCCGGCCGGGCCCGCCCTCCCGGAATCTCCCGCTTCCCAAAAGCCGCGGTCCAGGCCAGCATGTATGAAATTTTCAAGGCCCCTGGGTCCATGCCTCTCCTGAACCGCATCCCCATCAAGAGCCAGCTGCGGCTGGTGGTGCTGATCATGGGCCTGCCCATGGCGGGCCTGATCCTGTTCCTGGGGTTGAAGGCGCGGCAGCGGGCCGTGGAGGACGCCACCCGGGACCTGGCCCGGCTGGGGGACGCGGTGCGCGCGGAGCAGGCGGGGCAGGTGGCCTCCACCCGGCAGCTCCTCACCGTCCTGGCCCACCTGCCGATCATCCGGAACCGCGAGGCGAAACCCGTCGCCCGGCTTTTCGAGGATCTCTGCGCCCGGAACCCCGCCCTCTCCAACCTCGGCGTGGCGGACCGCTCGGGCCGGGTCTGGGCCGCCGCCGTGCCCTCCAGCGCGCCCTTCCAGATCGGCGACCGGCGCTATTTCCAGCAGGCGCTGCGCCGCGGGCGCCTGGCCTCCGGGGAATACGTGGTGTCCCGGGCCACGGGCCGGCCCAGCCTCAACTTCGGCTTTCCTGTCGTGGACGCGGCGGGGCAGGTCACGGACATCCTCTCCATCGGCTTCCACCTGGAGAGCTTCAAGGGGGTCCTGGAGCGGAGCCGCATGCCTTCCGGGGCCATCCTGACCTTCGTGGACCACCGGGGCGTCATCCTCTACCGGGCCCCGGACGCCCTCGGCCGCGTCGGCACCCCCTTCGACGCCAGGACCATGGCCGAGATCCAGGGCTTCCCGGACGAGGAGATCCACGTCGGGCGCTCCGCGCTCCTGGGGGAACGGCGCATCATCCTCACGTACAAGCTGCGCCTGGAGGGGGAGACGGAGCCCTACCTGATCATCCGGGGGGGCATCCCCCTGGACGCGGTGCTGGCCGGGGCCAACCGCAGCATCCTGCGCAACCTGTCCTTCATGGGCCTGGTGTGGCTCCTGGCCTTCCTCGCCGCCAACGCCGTGGCCAAGCGGTCCATCCTGGCCCCGGTGGGCACCCTGCGGGAGGCCTCCCTGCGCCTGGCGCGGGGGGAGGGCCGCGGGGCGATCGCGGACCGCATCCAGGGGGGGGAACTGGGGGAGCTGGCCGCCACCTTCGACGACATGGCCCGGCAGCTGCGGCATCGGGAGGCCGCCCTCGAGGAGAGCAACGCGCGCCTGGAGGCGACCCTGGCCCTGGCCTTCGACGGCTACTGGTCCAACGATGCGGAGGGCCGGATCCTGGACGTGAACGACGCCTATTGCCGCATCACCGGCTGGAGCCGGGAGGAGATCGTGGGGCGCTTCATCCCCGAGTTCGATGTGCTGGATTCGGTCGAGACCGTCCGGGAACGCATCGCCCTGTCCCGCCGGGAGGGGGTGATCCAGTTCCGGTCCCGGCACCGGAAGGCCGACGGCTCCCGGGCGGAGGTGGAGGTGCGGGTGGCGCTGGATCCCCGCACGGACCGCTGCCTCTGCTTCTTCCGGGACATCACGGCCGCCCTCCGGGCCGAGGAGGCGCTGCGGGCCTCGGAGGAGCGCTTCGAGGTGGCGTTCGAGGCCAGCCCCGACGCCATTTCCCTCTCCACCCTCCAGGAGGGCCGGTACCTCCTGGTCAACGAGGGCTTCTGCGCCGTCTCCGGGCGCACCCGGGAGGAGGTGGTCGGCCAGTTGGCCGTCGACCTGGGCATCTGGCTGGATCCCCAGGAACGGGATCAATGGGTGACCCAGCTGCGGGCCTCGGGGCAGGTGGCCTCCATGGAGGTGCGCCTGTGCCGGAAGGACGGGACGCCCTTCGACGCCCTCCTGTCCGCGCGCGTGATCCGCCTGGGGGGCGAGGACGTGTGCCTCTCGGTCACCCGGGACATCACCCCGCTGAAGCGGGCCGCGGCGGAGCGGCGGCGGCTGGAGGCGGAGCTGGACCACTTCCAGAAACTGGAGAGCCTGGGCCGTCTGGCGGGGGGCGTGGCCCACGACATGAACAACACCCTCGCGGCCATCCTGGCCGTGACGGAAGTCCTCCGCATCCAGCGCGCCGGGGACGCCGCGCTGATGGGCTCCGTGTCCCTGGTGGAGCAGGCCGCGGGCCGCGGCCGCGAGATGGTGAAGTCCCTCCTGGGCTTCACCCGCAAGGAGATCACCCAGCCGGTGCCGGTGGACGTGAACGCCATGGTGCGCCAGGAGATGGGGCTCCTGGACCGCACCCTCCTGAAGAAGTACGAGCTCGTCATGGACCTGGCCGAGGACCTCCCCGCCATCACCGGAGAGCCGGGAAGCCTGGGCGGAGCGCTGATGAACCTGTGCGTGAACGCCGCGGACGCCATGCCCGGGGGAGGCCGGCTGCGCATCGTCACCCGGCGGGGACCCGCGGGCTGGGTGGAGCTGGTCGTCGAGGACACCGGGGAGGGCATGACTCCCGAGGTGCTGCGGCGGGCCATGGAGCCCTTCTACACCACCAAACCCACGGGGAAGGGCACCGGGCTGGGCCTATCCCAGGTGTTCAACACCGCCCGGGCCCACGGCGGCTACCTGCGCCTGGAGAGCGAGCCCGGGCAGGGGACCCGGGCCATCCTGGGCCTCGCCTGCGACAGCGGCCCGGCCCCGGCGGCCGGCTCCGGCCCCGCGCCCCGGGAACGCGCGCCCATGGACATCCTCCTGGTGGACGACGAGGATCTCATCCGCAGCGCCCTCCCGCCCCTCCTGGAGGCCCACGGCCACCGGGTGCGCGCCGTGCCCGGGGGCCGGGAGGCCCTGCGGGAGCTGGACCGGGCCGGGGCGCCGGACCTGGTGCTCCTGGACATGAACATGCCCGAAATGAACGGCCTGGAGACCCTGGGGGCCATCCGGGCCCGGTTCCCGTCCCTGCCGATCCTGGTGGGCACCGGGTACCTGGAGCGGGAGGCCGAGGAGGTCCTGGAGGCCGATCCGCGGGCCGGCGCCATCACCAAGCCCTACACGGTCGAGGAGATCGGCCGCGCCCTGGACGGCCTGGAGGCGGGGTGAGGGCGGGGCCCTTGCCAGGGGCCCTCCCGCGCGTTCTCCTGGAAGCATGTACACGCCGTTCCCGCCCCCCGAGACCCGCCGCGCCACCGACAGCCTGAAGTGGAAGGCCTACGCCGGCGACGTGATCCCCCTCTGGGTGGCCGACATGGATTTCGCCGCGCCGGAGCCGGTGCTGGACGCCCTCCGGACCCGCCTGGACCACGGGATCCTCGGCTACACGGACCTGGCGGGGGCCCCGGAGACGGGTGCGGCGGACCTGCGGGAGGTGATCGTGGCGCGCCTGGCGCGGCGCTACGGCTGGGAGGTGGCGCCCGAGGCGCTGGTCTTCGTGCCGGGCGTCGTCACGGGGCTCAACCTGGCCTGCCACGCCCTCGGCGGGCCCGGGGACGAGGCGGTGGTCCAGCCTCCGGTGTACACGCCCTTCCTCCACGCGCCCGGCACCGCCGGCATGGCGCGCCGCGACGCGCCGCTGGCGAGGGACGGGGACGGGACCTGGCGCATGGACCTCGACGCGTTCGAGGCGGCCCTGGGGCCCAGGACCCGGGCCTGGCTCCTGTGCAATCCCCACAACCCCGTGGGCCGCGCCTGGCGCCGGGACGAGCTCGAGGCCGCGGCGGAGCGCTGCCTGCGGGCCGGCGTTCCCATGGTCTCGGACGAGATCCACTGCGACTTGTTGTTTGAGGGCCGGACCCACGTGCCCCTGGCCAGCCTCGGGCCGGAGGTGGCGCGGCGCACCATCACGCTCATGGCCCCCAGCAAGACCTTCAACATCGCCGGCCTCACCTGCAGCTTCGCGGTGATCCCCGATCCGGACCTCCGCCGCGCCTACCTCCAGGCCCGGCGGGGCCTCGTGCCCTGGGTGAACCTCCTGGGCGTCGTGGCGGCCGAGGCCGCCTACCGCCACGGCCAGCCCTGGCTGGACACGGTCATGGCGGAACTGGAGGCGAACCGCGCCGCCCTGGCGGCGGCCATGGGGCGCGACCTGCCGGGGCTGGCCATGGCCGCGCCGGAGGCCACCTACCTGGCCTGGATCGACTGTCGGGGCGCCGGCCTCGGCGAGGACCCGGCGGGCTTCTTCCAGGCGCGGGCAAAGGTGGCCCTCATCGGCGGCGAGACCTTCGGGGATGAGGGCAGGGGCCATGTGCGCCTGAACTTCGGCTGCCGGGGCGAGCTCCTCCAGGAGGCCCTGGCGCGCATGGGGGCGGCCCTGCGCGCGCGCTGAAGCCGCCCCGGACCTGGAATGCTCAAACCCCCCTTGACAGGACCCGGTTCGATGCCTAGCTTAGATTGGACGATCGATCAGGATCCTCGGGTCGAAGCATCGAAAGGGGCAGCCCATGCGCACCAAAAAGCAGTCGGAGACCCCGGTCCAGCGGTTCCAGATCTTCTTCCGGGGCAACCATCTCGGCTGGATCCACCGCGCCTCCCAGCGGGAGGCCATGCGGGACGTGCGGGACATCTTCCCCCTGGACGACCTCACCCTCGTGCCCGTGAGGGAGGAAGGGGCGTGAGCCAAATCCGCCAGGGAGCGGGTATGCTAGGCCAAAAAGGACCCGCCTTGGACACAAAGACCGCCATCCTCCACGCGGCACTCGCCTGCTTTGCCGACCACGGTTATGAAGGAACGAGTATCCGCATGATCGCGGAGCGCGCCGGCCGGCCCCTGTCCCTCCTCGCCCACCATTTCGGGAACAAGGAGAACCTCTACGTGGAGGTCTTCCGGTACCTCTTCGAATGGTCCATGTCCTCCACCCCCGAGGCGCGGGAGCCCCGGGACGCGGCGGAGGCCGCCCGGTTCCTCCGGGAGGAACTCCACCGCACCTTCAAGGACATGGTCCAGAAGCATGAGGACAAGAATCCCCTCCGGGAGCAGGGCACGCGCCTCTGGCTCCAGGAGATCCGGGAGCCCCGGCCCGCGCTGCACGACCTCATCCGGAACTTCGCCGGGCCCATGGCCACCACGATCCGCAACTGCCTGACGGTCCTGCGCCCCGACCTGAACCCGGACGAGATCGCCTTCCTGGGCGCCTCCATCATCGGCCAGGTGGTGGGCCACGGGTTCATGGCCGGCCTCAACCGCATCATCTGGGGGGACCGCCCCCTTCCGCCCGTGTTCCAGGGGGCCGAGATCCTCGTGGAGCAGACCTTCCACGGGCTGCTGCGCGAAGGGGCGCCCGCGCCCGTCGCGGCCCCGGCCCGGACCCGCAAGGCGAAGGCCTAGCGGGCCCCGGATCGGTTCCAGGGACGTCCCCCGCGCGCGGAACCAAGGGGCGGCAGGGAGCCTTGCCCTGCGTCCAGGGCCGGAGGCGCCGGGCGGGGTCAGGCCTCCCGGCGCAGGGGCGGGAATCCGTAGTCCGGCCGGGCGGGGCGGGCCTGGGCCAGGGCCGCGCGGAGGGCAGGGCCGAGGCCCGTGCCGTCCAGGGGCAGGGGGAGGAGCCCCGCCACGTTCGCGGGCAGGGGCAGGGTGGGCTCGATCCCGGGGGCCACGCAGAGGATCACCGGAAGGTCGCCGCGGAGGCGGGCCACGTCGGCGGCGAAGGCCAGGCCCTCCGGGTCCGCCCCGGCCAGGACCAGGTCCACGCGACCGGGTCGCGCGCCAAGCCAGCCGAGGGCGGACCCGGGGTCGGAAAAGGCCTCGCAGGGGTGGCCCAGGGCCTCCAGCACCGCGACCGTGAGGTCGCAGAGGGCCGGTTCGCCGTCCACGAAGAGGACCCTGGGGCCCTGGGGAACCGCGTCGAAGCGGGTGGACCGCTGGATCAGGCGTCGGGTGGGGATCAGGGCCATGGTGCCGCCGGGGTGCCGAGGTTGCAAGGATCGGACGATCGTTCAAAACCGTCCCTTCCATGAACCATAATTCCAGGTTTCAACTTGTCAAGGTGCATCGAAGGGATCTGTGGCATGGATCAAGGCCTCGATGGGATCTGGCGGTTTCGTGTTGACAGGACCCCGGGGGGGCAGGATGCTTAGATTGAACGAACGATCAGCACCTTCGGGGGCCCCATGAACGGAACGGTCAAGCACGTGAATCCTGGCACCCGCGCCGCGGTCATCCTCCTGGAGACGGGGGACTGCATGGTGGCCAGCCTCCGCAAGCCCGGGGGCCTGGAGGCCGGCGATCCCGTGGAGACCCAGGGCCTGTGGCTGGGGGACCGCGGCGAGATCACCAACCTCCGGACGGGACGGGCCTGTGCTGTCACCATCCTGTCCATCTCGCGGGACGAAGGTTTCGCCGAGAAGGAAAGCGACGACCCCGAACTGACCGCCTGAGGGGGGCGCGTGACGCGACGCCTCGCCGCGGTCCTCGTCGCCCTGGGGCTGGTCGGGCCCTGCGCCTGCGCGCAGGAGGCCTGGCCGGACCCGGGTCCTCCGGCCACCCGGGACCTCTTCCCCCTCAACCTCCTGCCGCTCACGTACCGGCCCGCCTCCGCCGTGCCCCTCCGGGCCGGGGAGACCCGGGTCGCGATGCAGGTGATCCGGGCGAACACCTTCGAATTCTCGGATCTCATCAAGGATCACCTCGCCCATGAAACGGGGG
Organism: Mesoterricola sediminis; assembly: GCF_030295425.1. Lineage (NCBI taxonomy): Bacteria > Pseudomonadati > Acidobacteriota > Holophagae > Holophagales > Holophagaceae > Mesoterricola > Mesoterricola sediminis. The sequence goes on from NZ_AP027081.1 coordinate 2,113,745, forward strand.
GCCGGACCCCCGTGACGCCGGCCATGGTCGCGGCCCTGGCGGCGCAGACGTCGTCGGAACCCCTCCTCTACTACTTCGACGGGGAGGTGCAGCGCACGGATATCCACATCGGCCGCGGCGTCGGCCGGGACCTGGAAGTGGGGCTCACCTTAGGGTGGCAGAGCCTGGACGGAGGTTTCCTGGACGGGCTCATCGAAGGGGTGCACCGCCTGGGCTTCGAACAGACGGGCCGGGGCGCCATCGCCCGGAACCAGCTCACCCTCGTGGTCCTCCAGCGGGGCGAGGTGATCACCTTCCGCCAGAAGCCCATCCGCTTCCAGGCCACGGATCCGGTGCTGAGCTTCGTCTGGCGGGCCTGCGCGCGGGACGGCTGGTCCCTCTCCGCCACCGGGGCCCTCCAGGTGCCCCTGGTGAGCTTCGAAGGGCACATCCGCACGACCTGGGACTTCAGCACCGGGCTCCTGGTCCAGTCGCCGGTCCGGGACGGCTGGTCCTTGAACGGCGGCGTGGCCTACCTGCGGCGCGGCACCCAGGGCGGCTTCCGCGCCGCCAATCCCTTCCTCGTGAAGGACCAGGCGGCGGGGCACGTGGGGATCCAGTACGAAGGCTGGCGGCGGGTCCGCCCCTACCTGGTGCTGCTGTACCACGATGGCCTGCTGGTGGGCCGGACCTCGGCGGCCCTGGACCAGCCCGCCCTGAACCACGACCTGGGCGTCCACATCCGGATCGCCCGCAACGCGGCGCTGACCCTGGGCTACATCAACAACATCACCCACAACGAGAACACCGCGGACATGGCCTTCGAGGTCCGGGTGTCGGCGAAGTTCTGAGGCGGGCCCCTCAGCCCTTCCAGGCCAGCCCCTCCACCTTGAACACCCGGCCCGCCTGGTCCACGGCGATGCCTTCGGCCTGGGCCTCGCCCCGGGCGGGCCGGCAGATCTCCAGCTTCAGCCAGCCCCCCTGGAAGCCCTCCATGTCGAGGCGGACGTGCCCCTCCTGGCGGATCACGTGGGTGCCGTAGTAGCCCTGGCCGAAGACCCGGTCCCAGGCGGGGGCGAGCTCGTCGTCGGCGGGGGCCTTGATCCAGCCCGGCGGCATGGAGAGGCCGTAGCTGCGCCCGTCGGGGAGGTCCGCGACGATGGTCGCCAGCTGCTGGCCGTGGCGGAAGGAGATCCGGCAGTGGACGGGGCGCGTGTCGGGCCCGCCCTGGGGTTCCAGGACGAAGGCGGTGGTGCTGCCGGCCGTCGCCGACGCGGCGGTCGGCGCCTGGTGCCTGCACCCGGCCAGGGTCAGGAGGGTGGTGGAAAGAAGGACGGCTGCGCTGGAATGCATGCTATATCCAATCGGATACAGGGATGGTACCAGCATTCCTCCCGCCGAGGCCACACATGGCCGCCGCTGGGATAAAAGGACGTAGGAACGGGCCTTCGTTCCCGGTTTGTGCCAAGCCGGGGGTGCCGGCCGCACCCGGGGCGGAACTGGAGCCGGTCATGGATCACCTCTGGCCCTTGGATGCCGGAAGGGCCAGTCGGGTGCCAGGGTCTGAGCGTTTTTTTGAAGCTGTATGTGTTGTTTTTCAACCTTTTAGCGCATGCACCGGCTCAGCGGGCGAGGTGCTTGCGGAGGAAGGCGTACATCGCCTTCCGGGCCTTGCGGGCGTACGAGGTGTCGATGCGGTCCCAGCCGTGGCCGCCGGGGGCATCCTGCTCGATCTTCCACGTGAAATCCTTGCCGGCCGCCTTGAGGTGGGTGATCAGCTGCTCCACCTCCACGACGTTCACGTCCCGGTCGTTGGTGGTGCTCGTGACCATCAGGGGCAGCTTGAGCTTGTGGACGTTCCAGGCGGGGCTGCGGCGCTTGAGGAGCTCGACGTCGTCGCCGGGGTCCTTGCCGAACATGCTGCGGAGCACCTTGGGATCCCGGTACTCCTCGCCCGCGTAGCCGACCCGCGCCAGGAGGTCGGAGACCGGCACGCCCGCGTAGATGCACGCGAACTTGTCCGGGTGATCGAAGCCGGCCATGAGGCTGATCATGCCGCCGTGGCTCCAGCCGACGAGGGCCACGCGCGCGGGGTCGACGGGGAGCTCCTCCACCGCCCAGTCGCGGCACGCGACGACATCGTCGTTCTCGAGGCCGCCGTAGTCGATGGCGTCGTGGAGGCCCTTGCCGTGGCCGGTGGAGCCGCGGTACTCGGGGGCCACGACGATCCAGCCCTGGCCGACCATCTCCCGGACGATGTGGGCGTGGTAGGTGCCGAAGTCGGCGTGCACCCCGCCGTGGCTGAGGACGATGCACGGGTGCTTGCGGGCCGTGTCGAGGCCCTTGGGCACGAAGGTGTGCGCGTAGATGCGCAGGGGGTGGCGCTCGTTCCGGATGCCGTAGGTCTCGGCCCCCTTGGGATTGGGCGGGCCGGTGAGGGTGACCTTGTCCACCACCGCGACGTCCGACAGGCGGAGCGCGAAGAGGGCGTCGTCGGCGGTCTTCCGGACCTGGTCCAGCTCCCACCGGAGGTCCTCCACCTGGGCCTCCAGGTGGCGGATGCGCGCGTCCGGGGCCTCCTGGGCCGATAAACAGGCGGCCAGCGCCAGGGCGGAACCAAGGAAACGGAGCACGGGGCCTCCTGCATCGCAACGTGAGGATGATACTCCCACGTTAGACCGGCCCCGCGCCCCGCACAAGGCTACTGCAGGCCCTTGCGCGCCTTCTCGATGGTGGCCTGGGCGTAGTAGGCGCAGACGCCCTTCTTGGCGTCGGGCTCGAGGCCGGCGGCCTTCAGGGCCTCCTTCAGCTTCTTCTCGGGCAGGGCCAGCTCCTTGGCCCAGGCGGCCGCGGTCTTGAGTTCGTCACCCATGGGGATCCTCCTGCGCCCAGTGTACCGGGGGCGCCGCCCGCGGGAAGGCGTGCGCGGCGTCCTGGACTGTGTTATAAATAATTATATTCCAACCCTTGCCATGTCGACCGATTCCGACCCGCGCGCTCCGTCCGCCTCCGATCCGCCCGCCTGGGCCCTGGCCCCGGGCTGCCCGCGGGCGGGCCGGTTCCTCATCGGGCCTGAGCGGGGCCACGGCGGCATGGGCCGGGTCCACGAGGCCTGGGATCCCCTGCTGCGCCGCCGGGTGGCCCTCAAGCGGCTGGCGGTCCGCGACCCGCAGCACATCCTGCGGTTCATGCGGGAGGCCAATCACCAGGCGCGGGTCAGCCATCCGGCCATCTGCCCCATCCACGAGGTGGGCACCGAGGGGGGCGAGCCCTACATCGTCATGCGGCTGGTGGAGGGACCTCCGCTCTCCGAGCTGCGCCAGGATCTGCCGCTGCGGGACCTGGCCTCCCTCATGGCGGAGGTCGCGGGGGCCGTGGGGGCCGCGCACCGGGCCGGCCTCGTCCACCGGGATCTCAAGCCCCAGAACATCCTGGTGGAGGGGGAGCCGGGCGCGCTCCGGCCCTGGGTGGTGGATTTCGGCCTGGCCCGGGACGTGGCCCGCGGCGACCTGACCCTGACCTGGGCCTGCGCCGGCACCCCGGCCTTCATGAGCCCCGAGCAGGCCCGGGGCGCGGAGCCCGCGCCCGGGGACGACCTCTACAGCCTGGGCGCGACCCTCTACGCCATGCTCCTCGGGCTGCCGCCCTACGAGGCCACGACGGTGGCGGGGCTCGTGGAACGCCAGGCCCGCGGCGAGGCTCCGCCGGTCCGGGCGCGGCGCCCCGACGTCCCCCGGGACCTGGAGACCCTCGTGCAGACCTGCATCGATCCGGACCCCCGGCGGCGCTATGCGTCGGCCGCCGATCTGGAGGCGGACCTGCGGCGCTTCGCCGCCGGCGGGCCCATCCGGGCCCGCCGGGTCACGCCCCTGGACCGCCTCTGGCGCCGGATCCTGCGGCACCGGAAGGCCGCCGCGGCGGTGGCGGCCTCGCTGGCCGTGGCGCTGGGGCTGCTGGGCTGGAGCCTCCGGGTGCGGGCCGAGGCGGCGCGCCAGACGGAGATGGCCACGCGGTTCGGGCTGGAGGCCAAGGGCCTCGAGGACCTGATGCGCCTGGAGCGCCTGATGCCGCCCCACGACCTGCGCCCCGCGGAACGGCGCCTCCAGGCCGGCATGGGAGAGATCCGCAAGGGCATGGACGCCCTCGGCCGCGCGGCCTGGGGCCCCGGCAACTACGCCCTGGGGCGCATCGAACTCGCCCTGCGCGAGGACGAGGCGGCCCTGGGCCACCTGGAGGCCGCCTGGGCCGCGGGCTTCCGCACCCCCGAATGCGCCTACGGCCTGGGCACGGCCCTGGCGCGCCGCTTCGCGCGGCGGATGGTGGAGGTGCGGCTCCAGGACCGGTCCCACACCACGGTGGAGGCGGCCAGGCGGGAGCTCATGGCCCAGGTGGGGGAGAAGGCCCTCGCCTACTTCCGGCTCAGCCGGGGCCAGGCCCTGGACCATCCCGCCCTGGGCGAGGCCCAGATCGCCAACCTCCGCGAGGAGCACGGGACCTGCATCGCCAAGTGCCAGGAGGCCCTGCGGGCCGCGCCCTGGCTGTCGGAGGCGCGGCTCCTGGAGCTGCAGGCCTCCCGGCAGCGCCTGAGCGCCCTCGACGAGGCCACGGACACCTCCGCCCGGGACCGGGTCATCGCCGAGGGCGACGCCCTGGCGCGGGAGGCCCTGGAGCGCGCCCCCAGCGACTCCGACCTGCTCGGCCTGGCCCTGGAGGACCTCACGTCGAGGGCCATCCGGGAGAGCCGCGAGGGCCGGCCCTCGGACGCCCTGTTCCGGGAGGGGGAGACCCTGTTCGCGCGCGCCATGGTGCTGCATCCCGGCGATCCGGGCCTCGTGGAATCCTACGGCCGGCTCCGCATGCGGTACGGCGTCCACCTGGGAAGCCACGGCGGGGATCCGCGCCCCGTCTACCGGGAGACCATCGCGCTCCTGGAGCGGGTGCCGCGCATCGTGTCCTCGGACAGCCTGTCCCTGCCCCTGAACTGGCTCTTCCTGGCCGGGGCCCAGGCGGCGCGGGGGGAGGATCCCCGGCCCGCGCTGGCCCGGGCCCGGGCGGGCTTCCCGGACCAGACCCCCGATATCGCGGAGGCCGGCCTGGTGGAGGCCCGCTTCCTGGACGCGCGGGGCCAGGACCCCAGGCCCGCCCTGCGGGCGGCCCTGGTCGCTGTTGACCGGTTGCTTGGCGGGGCCCAGGTGCAGGCCTTCTACCCCCTCCAGATCCGGGGGGAGATCCTCGGCCACCTGGCCCGCTGGGAGGCCGCCCATGGGGTGGATCCGGCCCCCACCATGGCCGCGGCCCGGGAGGCCACCGCCCGCAGCCTCGCCATCAAGGGGGGCAATGTCTTCGCCCTCTGGGACCACGCCCTCCTGGAGGCCCTGGAGGCGGAGCGCCGGGCCGGGCGGGGCGAGCCCTGGGAGGCGCCCTGGGCCGCGGCCCAGGCCTCGGCCCGCGCGGCCCAGGAGGCGCGCGCGGACCATTTCCGGAGCGCCTGGATCGTGGCGGAAGTGTGGCTGGCCCGGGCGCGGATCCTGGACCGGCTGGGCCGGGACCCGGAGGCCGCCCTGGCGGAGGCGGCCCGCGCGGCCCGGCGGGGCCTGGGCATCCACGCGGCCAGCTTCGAACTGCGCCTGACCCTGGCCGAGGTGCGCCGGCGCCAGGGCCGTCCCGCGGACGCGGAGCGGGAGGCGCGGGCCGGGCTGCGCGCCAAGCCCGACGCCGTGGCCCTCTGGCGGGAACTGGCCCGGGCCCTGGACCTGCAGCGGCGGAGCCCGGAGGAGGCCCTGGCGCGGATCCGGGCCCTCAACCCCGGCGGGCAGGCCGAGGGTCAGTGGACCTCGTAGCCCCGGGTCTCGAGGTACTCGCGCAGGGCCCGGAGGTAGGCGCGGCGGGCCCGGGGGGTGCCGGGGTCGCCGGGATCGCTGTAGGCGGGATCGAAGCCGCTCTTGCGGAGGGCGTAGCGCTTGGCGTCGGCCCGGTCGGCCTTCATGCGCTCGACGCTCTGGCCCTCCTTGGGCGTGATGAGCAGGGCGTCCAGGGCGGCCTCGTCGGGGGTGGGGGTGCGTGGCTCGGCGGCGCGCTCCCGGCCTTCCGGGGGCTCCGCGACCATGTAGCCGCCCGCGGGGGCGTCGCGGTAGTACACGTTCTCATAGACGTAGTAGCGGTCGGAGCCCCACCAGAAGGTGCTGTAGCCCGGGGGGAGAACGTCCAGGCAGATGCCGATGGGGGGATACCAGCCCAGGTAGGCGCCCCGCCAGGGGCGGTACCAGATGCCGCTCGCGTAGTAGTAGGGGTGGCCGCCCCAGTAGTAGGTGGCGTACCCGCGGGGGAGGACGCGGTAGGGGGCGCCGTGCCAGCTGACGCCGCCGCCGGGACGGCCGACGGCGGGGCCGCCTCCGTGCCAGCTAGCGGAAGGCCCGCCGCTCAGGGAGCCGCGGGGGGCGGAGGGCGCGGGGCGGGGGGCCGGGGCTCCGGCGCCGCCGCTGGCATGCCAGGGCCGGCCCTGGGCCGCTCCGGGCAGGGTGGCGAGCAAGGTGAAGGCGAGGCTGGAAACGAACAATCGGGGCGTGGTCATGATCCGCTCCTTTCGCTGATTGGACACGCGGGCGGGCGCGGCGGTTGAGGTCCACCTCCATGGATGCCGGCCAGGTCCCGGGGGTTCAAAGGCTGCGCACGCGGCCCGGGGTTTCGCTAAGCTTTCGTCATGCCCCTTCCGCCCCGGCGCATCGCCCACCTGGACATGGACGCCTACTTCGCGTCCGTGGAACTGCTCCGGCGCCCCGACCTGCGGGGGCTGCCCCTGGTGATCGGCGGCCGGCGGCGCCCGGGTCAGGAAGGTCCGGGGCGCCTGGGGGACTACCGGGGCCGGGGCGTCGTCACCACGTGCACCTACGAGGCCCGGGCCTTCGGCGTGCGCTCGGGCATGGGGCTCATGAAGGCCGCGGCCCTTGCCCCCGAGGCCCTGCTCCTGCACGGGGACTACGAGACCTACAGCCGGGTGAGCCGCCAGTTCAAGGCGGCGGTGGTCCAGGTGGCCCCCCGCATGGAGGACCGGGGCATCGATGAGATCTACCTGGACCTGACGGACCTGCCGGGGGAGAGCCGGGACCTGGGGCTGCGCCTGAAGGGGGCGGTCCTGGCGGCGACGGGGCTCACCTGCTCCGTGGGGATCACCCCGAACAAGCTCCTCAGCAAGATCGCCTCCGAACTCCAGAAACCGGACGGTCTCACGATCCTGGACGCGGCGGACCTCCCCACCCGGATCTGGCCCCTGCCGGTCTCCGCGGTGAACGGCATCGGGCCCAAGGCGACGGCCCGGCTGGAGGCCCTGGGCCTCCGCACGATCGGGGAACTGGCGGCGGCCGATCCGGCCCTGCTGGTCAGCACCTTCGGGCAGGCCTACGGGGCCTGGATGGCGGAGGCGGCCCAGGGCCGGGACGACCGTGATCTGGTGATCACCCGGGAGGCCAAGTCCATGAGCCGGGAGACCACCTTCGAACGGGACCTGCATCCCCGGGAGGACCGGGCCCGCCTCACCGAGATCCTGCTCGACCTGTGCCGTCGCTTGGCCGGCGACCTGGCCCGGAAAGGCCTGGCCGCCCGCACCGTGGGCATCAAGCTCCGCTACGAGGACTTCACCACCGTCAGCCGGGACACCTCGCCCGGATGGGCGGTGAGCGGCGAGGCCGGCCTGCGGGACGCGGCCCGGGACTGCCTGCGGCGGGTGCCCATGGACCGCCGGCTGCGCCTGCTGGGCCTGCGGGCCGGCGCCCTCGTTCCCGCCGGGACGGCCGGGGCCCCCCGGGGGCTCTTCGATCCGGATCCGGACGGAGCCTGACGTTTCCAAAAAGTGCGCGGGTCTTGTCCTCCGTCAAGGAATCCCGACTGGACAGGTCGGATATTGGGGGCACAGGAGGGGACCATGCGCCTCACATTCGAATCCACGGAACGCATCGGCGACATCGTGCTGGCGTGCCCAGGGACCATGCGGGTCTTCGAGCGGCTGGGACTGGACTACTGCTGCGGCGGCCACCGCAGCCTGGCGGAGGCGGCGGCCCTGGCGGGCCAGGACGTGGCGGAGGTCCAGGGGGCCCTGGCCGGCGCCGGCACCGGCGACGCGGCCGTGGCCGATCCGCGGGCCCTGGCCGAGGGGGGCCTCCGGGACCTCATCGCCCACATCGAGGCCACCCATCACGTGTTCACCCGGACGGAGCTGGACCGGGTCGCCCCCCTCATGGAGAAGGTCGCCCAGGTGCACGGCGCCGGCCACCCGGAACTGGCGGAGGTGCGCGAGCTCTTCTTCCGGCTGCGGGCCGACCTGCTTCCCCACCTGGAGAAGGAGGAGCGCATCCTCTTCCCCTACATCCGCACCCTCGAGGGCGGGGCCGCCGCCTGCGAGGCCTGCTTCGGCACCGTGCGCGGCCCCGTCTCCGTGATGCAGGCCGAGCACGAGGAGGCCGGCGAGATCCTCCGCGAGCTCCGCGCCCTCACCCGCGGCTTCCAGGTGCCCGAGGACGGCTGCGCCACCTACCGGAGCCTGCTCATGGGCCTGGAGGCCCTGGAGGCGGACCTCCACCTGCACATCTACCTCGAGTCCCACATCCTCTTCCCCCGGGCCATCGCCCTGGAGGACGCCAACGCATGACCGACGCGGGCCGATGCACGCGTCAGCATGCATCGGCCCGCACAGCCGCCCTGGGGGACCCGGGCGGCGGTCCCGGCTGGACTCAGGCGATCCCGTCGATGATGGCGTTGAGGGTGGGGCTGGGGCGCATGGCCTTGCCGGTCCGGACCGGGTCGGGGTGGTAGTAGCCGCCCATGTCCACGGGGCGGCCCTGGGCCGCGATGAGCTCGGCGTTGATGACCGCCTCGTTGGCGGCGAGGGCGGCGGCGGCCGGGGCGAAGGTGGCCTGGAGGGCGGCGTCCTCGCGCTGGGCGGCCAGGGCCTGGGCCCAGTAGAGGGCCAGGTAGAAGTGGCTGCCGCGGTTGTCGATCTGGCCGACCTTGCGGGCGGGGCTCTTGTTCTCCTCCAGGAACCGGGCGGTGGCCTCGTCCAGGGTGCGGGCCAGCAGGAGGGCCCGCCGGTTGCCGAAGAGGTTGCCCAGGTGCTCGAGGCTCACGGCCAGGGCCAGGAATTCGCCCAGGCTGTCCCACCGCAGGTAGCCCTCGGCCTGGAACTGCTGCACGTGCTTGGGCGCGGAACCGCCGGCCCCGGTCTCGAAGAGCCCGCCGCCGGCCAGGAGGGGCACGATGGACAGCATCTTGGCGCTGGTGCCCAGCTCCAGGATGGGGAAGAGGTCGGTGAGGTAGTCGCGCAGGACGTTGCCGGTCACCGAGATGGTGTCCTGGCCGGCCTTGGAGCGGGGCAGGGTGAAGCGCATGGCTTCGACCGGGCTGAGGATCCGGATGTCGAGGCCCTTGGTGTCGTGGTCCTGGAGGCAGGCCTCGACCTTGGTGATGAGCTGGGCGTCGTGGGCGCGGTCGCGGTCCAGCCAGAACACGGCGGGGGCGCCGGTGGCCCGGGCCCGCGCGACGGCGAGCTTCACCCAGTCGCGGATGGGGAGGTCCTTGGTCTGGCAGGCGCGCCAGATGTCCCCGGTCTCCACGTCGTGCTGCAGGAGCACGGCGCCGTCGGCGTCCACGACGCGGATGACGCCGTCGCCGGGGGCCTTGAAGGTCTTGTCGTGGGAGCCGTACTCCTCGGCCTTCTGGGCCATCAGGCCGACGTTGCTGACGCTGCCCATGGTGGCGGGGTCGAAGGCGCCGTGCTCGCGGCAGAAGGCGATGGCCTCCTGGTAGAAGGTGGCGTAGCAGCGGTCGGGGATGACGCACTTGACGTCGTGGAGCTTGCCGTCGGGGCCCCACATGCGGCCGGAATCCCGGATCACGACGGGCATGGAGGCGTCGATGATGACGTCGTTCCCGGCGTGGAGGTTGGTGATGCCCTTGTCCGAGTCGACCATCGCCAGGGGCGGGCGCACCGTGTAGACGGCCTGGATGTCGGCCTCGATGGCCTCCCGCTGGGCGTCGGGCAGCCGCTTGAGCTTGGCGTAGAGATCGCCCAGGCCCAGGTCCGGGTTGACGCCGAGCTCCCGGAAGATGCCGGCGTGCTTCATGAAGACGTCCTCGAAGTAGACGCTCACCACGTGCCCGAACATGACGGGATCGGACACCTTCATCATCGTGGCCTTGAGGTGGACGGAGAAGAGCACGCCCTGCCGCTGGGCGTCCTCGATCTGCTCCCGGAGGAAGGCGCGGAGGGCCTTGACCCGCAGGCGGGAGGCGTCCACCACCTCGCCGGCCTGGAGGCTCAGCTTCTCCTTGAGGACCTTGACCTGGCCGGCGGCGTCCACGAATTCAATGCGGGCGACCGTAGCGGCGGGCAGGGTGACGGACACTTCGCTGCCGTAGAAGTCGTCGGCCGTCATGTGGGCCACGTGAGCCTTGGCGTCCGGGCTCCAGGCGCCGAGCTTGTGGGGGTGCTTCCGGGCGTACTGCTTGACGGAGGCGGCCACGCGCCGGTCGGAGTTGCCCTCGCGCAGAACGGGGTTCACGGCGCTGCCCAGGATGCGGGCGTAGCGGGCCTGGATGGCCTTCTCCGCCTCGTCGGCCGGCGCCTCGGGGTAGTCGGGCACCGGGTAGCCCTGGGCCTGCAGTTCGGCGATGGCGGCCTTGAGCTGGGGGATGGAGGCGCTGATGTTGGGCAGCTTGATGATGTTGGCCTCGGGCTGCTGGGTCAGCGCGCCCAGGTAGGCCAGTTCATCCTGCACCCGCTGGTGCTCAGGCAGACGCTCGGGGAAGGCGGCGAGAATCCGGCCGGCCACCGAGATGTCCCGGGTCTCCACCTCGACCCCGGCGGCCCGGGTGAAGGCGTTGACGATGGGGAGGAGGGAGTAGGTGGCCAGGGCGGGCGCCTCGTCGATGCCCGTCCAGATGATCTTGCCGGTGTCCTTCGTCATGGGGCCTCCGTGGGTTCAGGCCCGGGGCAGGGCCTGGGCGCAAGCGGGAACCCACATCATAACCTCAACTCCCGGCGGACCTCCGTCAGTCGAGCAGGTCCAGGGTGTGCGATTCGTCCGCCTCGGGCTCCGGTTCCTCCCGGCCCCGGGGGCCGTACCGGCGAGGCAGGGCGCCGGATTTGCCGTGATCCTCCTCCCCCGCCGCCTCGGTGCGCGGCGACTCCCGGACCGGCGTCACATCTCGCCGGCGGAAGGGGAAATGGAAGGACCAGAGGGCCTCGACCTCGGCGGCGTCGACCGCCTGGGGGGGACGCGCCCAGCCGCCGCCCAGGAGGGTGGCGGTGGCCCCGGGCGGGAGGCCGCTCAGGAGGGTGGCCACGTCGGCCCCGCCGCCCCGGAGGGCGGAGAGGACCTGCTGCTGCGCCTGGACGGCCTGCTGGGCCAGGGCCTCCGCGTCCGCGGCCTGGAGCCCCGCCGTGGCCGCCGCCGTGGAGGCCGGGGTCGTGGCCACGGTCACCTCGTAGGCGGGGGTGGCCGTCGGGTTGGCGAGCGTCTGGGCCTGGGTGAACTCCCCCTGGACGGCCGGGGCGGGGGTCGTGGCGCCGAGGGGGGTTGTCGCCGGGATGGCCTGGATGTCCATGGGGCACCGGTCCTGCCTACCTCATCGGAATTGTGCAAGGAACCTTGAGGGGGGAGGACCCCTTCAACGCGCCTCCGCGCCTGGCCGGATCGGCCCCCTCGCGGGGCGAAGGGGCGAACCGGCCAGACGCGGAGCGGCGGTGCGTGGGGTCAGAAGCCGGCCAGGGCCTCGGCTTCGGTGTCCATGACCTCGAACACGGAATGCAGGCTGGTCATCTGCATCAGGTTGAAGATCCGGCTGTTCAGGCCGCAGATGCGCAGCCGGCCCTGCCGGTTGCGGATGGAGGTGTAGCAGCCCACCAGTTCGCCGAGGCCCGAGGAGTCCAGCACGGTGACCTTGGTGAAGTCGATGAGGATCTTGCGGTGGCCGCGCTCGAGGGCCTGGCGCACGGCCTCGCCCAGTTCCTGGTCGCCGGCCCCCAGCGTGATCTTGCCTTCAGGGGCCAGGATGTGGACGTCGTTGCTATCCCGTTCGGTGACTTTCATGGGGACCCTCCTTGGTTGAACGCTGGCTTGACCATGGTGGAACCTTGAACATCCGTCAAGGGGGTCGCTTTCAGGTGAAGGAGACGCCCGTCCCCCGGTTCGGCGTCGGACCGGCCTCCAGGAACCGGAGGGCGGCCTCCCGGATCTCCTCGCAGGTGCGGGCCTTCTGGACCCCCCGATAGAGCTCGTGGCCGAAGAGGAAGTTCTTGGCGTAGTAGTAGGTGAAGTCCATGAGGCGGCCGAAGGCGCGCTCCGGGGGCATGTCCTCCAGGAGGTAGCGGTAGTGGCGGTCCCAGAGCTCGGCGTGGTCCGGCGGCTCCACGGGGAGGCCGGCGAAGGCCCGGAAGATCCAGGGCTTCACCACGGCGATCCGGCCAAGCATGAGACCAGCCAACGGCGCGAAGGCCTCCCGGTGGCGCACCAGGTCCTCGGGCGCGCAGATGTCCCCGTTGCCGATGACGGGCAGGCGCGTGCGGGCCGCGATCCAGGCGAACTCCTCCCAGCGCGGCCGGCGCTTGAGCTTCTCCCCGGAGAACCGGGCGTGGACGGTCATGGCGTCCACCCCCAGGTCCTCGAAGAGCCGCACCCGCTCCAGGAACCCCTCGCGCCACCGCTCCGGATCGTCGCCGAGGCGGACCTTGACGGTGAGGGTCCCGGGCCAGGCGCGGCGGAAGCGCTCCAGGACGGTCCGCAGGCGGGGGAAGTCCGCCGCCAGGGAGACGCCCCACCCGTGGGCGCGGATCTTGGGGGCGGGGCAGCCCAGGTTCAGGTCCACCGCGTCGGGGGCCAGGCTCTCCACCTTGCGCAGCACGGCCTCCAGGTCCTCCCTGCCCGAGGCGCCGAACTGGTAGATGACCTTGCCTTCGCAGGGCCGGCGGCGCGTGTAGGGGGATTCCAGGGTCTTCTCCTGGAGGAAGGCGCCGGCGCTGAGCATCTCGGTGAACAGGGCGCCGTAGCCGCCGTAGTCGGAAAGCAGCCGCCGGAAGGCGGAATGGGTGATGCCCTCCATGGGCGCCAGGAAGAGGGCGGGGGCGATCTCCTGCCCCCCGAGGCTCATCCGTTCGAACACGTGTCCATCCTTTCCTGGCGCTGGAGGCTCGCCACGGCCCCCAGGACCGCCAGCAGGGCCCCGGTGAGCATGGCGGCGCGGTAGCCCCACGCGAAGGCGTCCGCCGCGCCCGTCGAGGCGTGGCGCAGGAGGGCCTTCCACCCGCCCGGGCCGAGGCGGCTGGCGGCGATGCCGCCCAGGAGGGCGACGCTGAGGGCCTGCCCCGTGACCCGCATGGTGGGGAGGAAGGCCCCGGCGAGGCCCAGCTGGCGCCGGTCCACGCTGCCCATGATGGCGCTGGTGTTGGGGGCGCTGAAGGCGGCCATGCCCAGGCCCACCACCGCCAGGGCGGCCACCACCGCGCCGAGGCCCGCGCCGCGGCCCAGGAGGGCGAGGCCGGCCATGCCCAGGGCCACGAGGAGCATGCCCGCGGTGGCCAGGGAGCGGCTGCCGACGCGGTCGCTGAGGCGGCCCGCGACGGGGCTGAGGCAGGCCTGCATCACCGGCTGGCCCATCATGACCCACCCGGCCGTGCGGGCCGGATGGCCCATCACCAGCTGGAGCTGGACGGCGGTCAGGACGCTGACGGCGTAGAGGGCGCAGTAGTTCAGGAGGGCGGCCAGGTTGGCCGACGCGAACAGCCGGTTGCGGCGCAGGAGGCCGAGGTCCAGGATGGGCTCCGGCACCCGGGCCTCCCGGGCCAGGAAGGCCGCCAGGAGGAGCGGGACGGTCGCGAGCAGGCCCCAGGTGCGCGGGGCGTGGAAGCCCCATTCCGAGGAGAAGGTCAGGGGCACGATGAGGGCGGAAAGGAGCAGGGCCATGAGGAGGGCCCCGCCGAGATCGGCCTGGCCGGGCCGGGCGCCGGAGGCCTCCCGCCGGGGCAGGAGGGCCCAGCCCCACAGGAGGGTGACCAGGCCCACGGGGAGGTTCACCAGGAAGATCCAGGGCCAGCCCAGGTGGTCCACCAGGAAGCCGCCCAGGGGCGGCCCCACGCTGAGGCCGGCGTAGACGGCCATGACGTTGATGCCCAGGGCCCGGCCCCGCTCGTGGGGGGGGAAGGCGCCGGTGACGATGGCGGCGGAGGTGGCGCTGAGCAGGGACCCGCCCACGCCCTGGACGACGCGGGCGGCCACCAGGGTGGCGCCGGAGGTGGCCAGGGCGGCCGCCAGGGACCCCACCGTGAAGACCACCACGCCCGCCAGGTAGAACCGGACCTTGCCGGCGCGGTCGGCGAGGCGGCCCAGGGGGATCAGGGTCACGGCCATGGCCAGGAGGTAGGCCGCCTGGACCCACAGGGAGGCGCCGTACGACAGGTGGAGGGCGGGGCCCATGCGCGGCAGGGCGACGGCCACGATGGAGCCGTCCAGGGGCGCCATGAACGCGCCCACGGACGTCAGGGCCAGAAGGGCCCACCGCCTCGGATCACCTGCTTCGACTGCCACGCTGCCTCCCCTGCATCCTCCATCATGCCCGATCAGGGCGGAGGGTCAGGAGCGCCTCGCGGGGGAAACAGCGGACGACGGTCTCCCGGTCGCCGGGGGCGAAGCAGCTGAGGAAGGCCATGCCGTCCACCACCGCGGTGTCGGGCCGGGGGCCCTCCCGGAGGTAGGGCGCCAGGTCCAGCAATCCGCCGGGGAGGTGCTCGGGGGTCACGGTGCGGACGCCCCCGGGCCCCTCCAGGCGCACGGCGCCGGCCAGGAGCTGGTGGAGCCCACCGGCGGCCTCTCCGGCCCGGTAGAGCACCTCCCCGTCCTGGGCCATGCGCCGGGCCGGGTCCAGGGCGAAGCGGGCCTGGAAGGCGGAGAGGGCCTCCAGGGTCTCCCGGAGGCGCCGGCTGAACTGGCGGCAGATCACCCGGGTCAGGGCGGGGCAGGCGTCGAGGATGGCGTCCAGGTGGGCCGGCTCCAGGCGGAGGACGCGGCTGAAGCCGGAGCTCCGCACGGAGGCCGAGCGCCGCTGGGTCCCCAGGTGGGCCATTTCCCCCACGATGGCCAGGCCCTCCTCCGAGGTCAGGCAGGCCACCACCACGGGCGCGGTGGCGGGGGGCAGGGGGGCCCGCTCCACGACGAGGGCGCCGTCCACCAGCACGAAGAGGTCGCGGGCCGCGTCCCCCTCCCGCACGAGGAACTCGCCGTCCCGGTAGGCGAGGGGCTCGATGCCGGGCTGGGTGCGCAGGAAGGCCTCCACGTCCGGCGGCAGCGGGATCGGGGAGGCCTGGGGATCGAATGGTTCGGGCATGGGGCCCGCCTCCGGTCAGTCCTGGACGGCGGGTTCGATGGGCGGGTGGGCCAGCCGGTGGGTGCGCTCGAAGCGGGCCACGTCCGACAGGGTCGCGTTGGAGAGTTCGTGGTAGATGCGGTTGCGCTCCTCCGTCCAGAAGGCGTGGACGGGGCAGGCCCGCTCATCCGAGCACACCGTCAGGCCCAGGAGGCAGCTGGTGCGCCATTCGTCCCCGTCCATGGCGTTGGCGATCTGCTCGATCGTGATCTCCTTGGCCGGGCGGGTGAGGATGACGCCGCCCTTCCGGCCCCGCTTGGTGTCCACCAGCCGGGCCTTGCCCAGGGAATGGAAGACCTTGGAGAGATAGGGGCCCGGGGCCCCGATCCACTGGGCCACTTCCTGGACCATGATGGGTTCGCCCCCGGGGTCGTCCAGACAGCTCAGGGCGAGAATGGCGTAACCGGCGGACTGGGACAGTGGGTGCAAGGCAGGATCCCGTAAGGAAGGGAGGCCCGGGGTGGGGCCTAAGATAGACGATGGGAGAGTCCTCAAATCTATGCAAGAGATTCTTACCGCAACGGACCCGCCCCGCCAAGCAGGGAAAAGGCTGTAATTTCAATAAAAAAAGATCGACTACTTCATCTTCACCAGTTTTCCCAGGCGCCGGGCGCGTCGGAGGGCCCACCCCGTGAAGAGGATGCCGCCGAGCAGCCAGGGCACGAGGGTTGCCAGGAACAGGAGCGGGCGGGCCTCGTCCAGGCCCAGGGGGGCCTTCACCAGGCCGAAGGCGTGGGTGGTGGGAAGGAGGCGGGCGAAGGCCTGGATGGGGGCCGGGAAGACGGTGACGGGGTAGAACACGCCGCTGAGGACGGCGATGACATCGGGGAAGGCGAAGATGAAGGCGAAGGCGTCGCCGCGCTTGAGGAAGGCGACGCCCAGGCTGTACACGGCCAGCACCAGGCCGCAGGCAGCGCAGGCGAGCATTCCCGCGGCGAGGCCCCGGGCGTCGGGGAAGCTGGCGTGGAAGAACCACCGGCCCAGGGCCAGGAAGAGGGCCGAGATGACGAGGATCTTGCCCAGGGCGCTCACGGCGCCGCCCAGGATGAACTCCCACCACCGGGCCGGGCTGATCATCACGTGCTCGATCATGCCCATCCAGTAGTTGTCCATGTAGATCTGGACGGCCTCCATCTGGAAGTGGTAGATCACGCGCCAGCCCAGGGCCCCCAGCACCACCAGGGCCAGGGTCCGGGGATCCGGCGTGAAGGCGCGGCAGAAGAGCCCCATGCTCAGGAGGAGCACCAGGGGCCAGAGGGTCACGTCCAGCAGACGGAAGGCGTCCCGGCGGAGGTTGAGGCCGATGTGGTACGCGTGCGCGGCGATCCGCAGGAGGGCCAGGCGCATCTCACGCATCCGCCACCTCCAGCGATTCGCGGGTCAGGGCGAGGAAGACGTCCTCCAGGGTGGGCTCCGGCAGGTCCGGGGTCCGGACCAGGTCCTTGAGGGCCTGGGGCGAGCCCCCGGCGACGATCCGGCCGCCCGCGATGAGGTCGATGCCGGCGCACAGGTCTTCCGCCTCCCGCATGTAATGGGTGGTCAGGAGGATCGTGCACCCCTCCCGGGCGATGTCGCGGATCAGGTCCCGCACCGCCAGGGCGGCGTCCAGGTCGAGGCCCACCGTGGGCTCGTCCAGGAACAGGACGCGGGGGCGGTTGATGAGGCCCTTGGCGAGGAAGAACCGCTGGCGCCAGCCGCTGGAGAAGGAGGCCACCTCCTCGTCCCGGCGCGCCCAGAGGCCCGTGCGGCGGAGCACCTCCTCCACCCGCCCCAGGGGGGCGCCGTAGAGGAGGGCGTAGTAGATCAGCAGCTCGCGGGCCGTCACCTTCTCCAGGACGCCGCTGAAGCCGCGGACCAGGTTCACCATGCGCTGGACCCGGGGCAGCTCGCGGCGCACGTCCAGCCCGAAGATCTCGACGGAGCCCGCGTCCGCCTCGGTGAGGCCGACCATGATGGCGATGAGGGTGGTCTTGCCTGCGCCGTTGGGGCCCAGGAGGCCGTGGATCTCCCCTTCGCGGATGGCGAGGTCCACGCCCGCCAGGGCCTGGCGGCCGGGCCCGAAGGCCTTGGTGACCTGCTTGACGAGTACGGCGTCCACACTTCCCTCCGGGCCCTTGGATGCGGTAACCCGGACGGGAGTTCCGGCGGGCGTCAGGGCTCCGCCGGCCGGGCTCCCAGCTTAGCCGCGATCCTGCCCGCCGGCTCCCACCGGGCCCGCGTCAGCGGCGCCGGGGGCGGCCCACGTTGACGCCGCGGAAGGCCAGGTCCACGGCCTGCCATTCGGGACTGCGGGGGCCGTAGAGTTCCTGGGCGCAGGCGAGGGCGCCGGCGCGGGCCTGCCGGTAGCCGCTGCGGGGCGTCAGGCGGGTGGTCAGGGTGCGCCACCAGATGCGGAGCGCCTTGTCGAGGCCGATGCCGGCCATGCCGTGGGGAAGCCGGGGGCTGTAGGCGGGGTGGCCCCGGCGGGCGCTCGCGCCCTGGGCGAGGAAGGTGAAGGCCCGGTTCATGGGGCCGGAGGCCTGGTGAACGTCCCGGTAGGCCAGGGTGGGGCTCCAGGCGTCCAGGCTGATCCGGTCCCGGCTGGGGCGGTCCAGGGTGCGGATGGGGGTCCCCGCCACCTCGGCGCCGATGGTCCAGTCGCAGGGCCCGTCGGGGATGACGGGGCCGCGCCCTCCGGCGCGCTTCACATAGTGGCGGATGAGGACGCCCAGGATGTCGCTGTTGGCTTCGCACAGGCCCCCGGGCTCCCCCTCGTAGTCCAGCCCCGCGGTGGCGTTGCAGAGGCCGTGGGCCAGCTCGTGGCCCACCACGTCGAGGGTGGTGTAGGGCCGGCCGCCGGCGCCGTCCCCGAAGGTCATGCAGAAGCAGTCGTCGGACCAGAAGGCGTTGTCGAAGCCCTCGGCGTAGTGGACGCGGTTGACCGGGGGCGTGCCGAGGCCGTCGATGCCGTTCCGCCCGAGCACGTTCCGGCAGAAATCCCAGGCGGACTGGAGGCCGAAGTGGGCGTCCACGGCCGCGGTCTGGCCGTTCACCGAGCCGGGTCCGCGGCCCGGGTCGTAGTCCAGGCCGTCCCCCCAGGTGGGCGTGGCGCTGGCGCAGGGGGCGCCGGGGCCGGCGGTGGCCCCCCCCAGGTTGCGCGTGGTGATGCCGCCCCGGGTGGGATCCAGGAGTTCGTATCCCAGGCCGGAGGCCAGGGCTCCGAGGGGGACCTCGCCGCTGTACTGGGAGCGCCCCGTGCCTTCGGCGGGCTTGCCCTCGCGGGGCGGCTCCAGGAGGTTCCGCCGGGCGGTGTAGAGGGTGGACCAGGCGCGCAGGACCGCCCCGGTGTGGGCGTCCACGAGCACGTCCTCGCACCGGGGCTCCCGGGCCCCGGGCCCCACCTCGACCCGGGCGTGCCAGGCCAGGTGGTGGCGGACGACGACGGGCTCCGCGGCGGGATCGGCCCCGTCCGCGCCCTCGGGGATGCGCGTCTCCGTCGCCGGCCACAGCACCAGGTCCGGGGGCCGGAGCACCCCGTCCGCGGGGCAGCCGGGGCGGCCCCGGACGACGGCCAGGGCCTCGGCGGCCTGGAGGTTGGGGGTCACGTCCAGGGCGATGTCCCGCACGAGCGCGTCCGTGGGGGGCGCCGTGGGGCCGGCGGGGCCGCGGTGGAGGATGATCTGGCCGCCCCACACGGGCACGCCGCGCCAGGTCTGCTGGAGGCGCACGTGGACGGCGCCCGGGCCGTCGGCCACCACGTCGCGGAGGCGGAAGCCGGTGCCCTCGGGCAGGCCCAGCGCGGCCAGGGAGGCCTGGGCCTCGGCCAGGGCGGCCGAGGCCTCCGGGTCGGGGGGCGCCGCGGCCCCGGCCAGGACGGTCAGGCAGAGAAAGAGCAGGGGGAGTACGGGCATGACGGCCTCCAGGCAGGGGCGGAAGGTCAGGGTTCGACCTGATTCACGCGAATTGGGAGGTGGGATGCCGCCACGGCGCCGTCCATGCCAGGGCGCGACGCTTTTTTCAGGGTCGCCCCAGGGCGTGTTCGGAATGCCTAGGGTGTGTTCGTAATCTAGGATAGTAATGGCTAATACCCATCCGTGCCGGAGCATGGAGGAGCTGGAATAGTGAGTCTGTGCTGCAGTGCCTGATGGCGCCGCGCATTCGCAGCATCCTATTGGAACGCGGAGGCGCGGAGGATCTCGCTGAGGCTCGCGGAGAAAGGATCAAGCCCACAAGCCCCCTCCACTCGATATCCAGGAAAACCTCCCGCTTCACCTTATGGCCGGCCAGTCTCAGGGAGTGCGCCAGACAGACCTTGTAGGGATCTTCCAGGAGTCCGTGCCCCAGAGCCTTCTGGATCTCGATGGCCTCCCCGATGATGGCCTGGGTGATCTCCTTGTGCGGATGATCCTCCCCGTCGACCTCTCCCCAATGCCTTCCCATCACGCCTCCCGTTGGGACGTGTCATTGGGAGGTGGCAGGTTCCAGGAGCGCTTTCCTCCGCGACCCTCTGCGAGATCCTCCGCGCCTCCGCGTTTCATAGGATCAATGAGGATCCGGAACGCTTGTCACCCTCCGCTCATAGCCTCAGCCAGATCACGATGCAGGCCAAAGCCACCTGGGCTGAGAAACTTCGCGCCGTTTTGTCGAACCTGGTGGCCAGCGCCCTGAACTGTTTGAGCTTGGCGAACCCATGCTCGATGGCATGGCGGGCCTTGTATAGGTGTGAGACCCAGGCCGCCGGATTCTTGCGCCGGGGATGAGGTGGGATGACGGCTGTCGCACCCATGGCCTCGATCGCCTTCCTTACCGGGTTCCCATCGTAGGCCCGATCTCCGAACACGTACTCTGCCTGCCAACCGCACAGCAATCCTTCAGCAGACCGGCTTTCATGGGCTTGCCCCGGAGTGACCAGGAAATCCAAAGGATTACCGTGGGCATCGCAGATCAAATGGATCTTGGTCGAGCATCCACCCCGAGATCGTCCGAGCGCCTGGTTCCAGAGCCCCCCCTTTTGCCTGCTGAATGTTGATGAGCGCGAAGGATGGTGCCATCCAGCATGACCCACTCCAGGTCGGCTTCCTTGCGCAGGAACTCCAGGATCCTTTGCCACACGCCGCGCTTGGTCCAGGCCTCAAATCGCGTGTACACGCTTGTCCAAGGTCCAAATTCCTCCGGCGGAAGGAGCGGTTCAAGCTTTGCCCACATGGCATCGGTCAGGAAACTTCTCGGCATCGTTACCCCAGGAAAATTCGTGGTGTACGAGCCTTTACGTATGAGTACAAGTTAACTATTTATCTAATCTATAGATTCCGAACACAGCCTAATCAGGGATGGCTGATACCCGTTCGGGTCGGAGCTTGGCGGACGCGGCCCTACGGGAGGCCGGCGGCCACCTCCGCCGCGAGGCGGTCCAGGTTCTCGCCGTTGGCCTTCTCCAGGAAGGCCCGGGCCGATTCGGCGAACGCCGCGTCCTCGAAGACCTGCGCCCATGCCAGCCGCGTGCCCGTGCCTTCGGGGGCGAGGTCCAGGGTGAGTTCGAAGGGGGGCGGACAGGTGTGCTTGAGGCGCATCCGCCGGTCGGGGACGATCTCCAGGAACACGGCCTGGTTGGCGTAGGCCTTTCCGTCCGGCCCGTGCATGGTGTGGTCCCAGGCCCCCCCTTCCCGGAAATCGAAGACATGGAAGGTGTTGGTGAAACCCGCCGGCCCCCACCACCGGGCCAGGCGTTCGGGCTCCCGGATGGCCGCGAAGACCGCGGCGGGGGGGGCGGGCAACCATCGGGTGGTGCGGAACGCGGCCATGGGGCCTCCGGATGAGCCTCCGGATTATAGCGGGCGAATTGTCCCTGCCGGGGGGCCCGGATCAGCGGGCGGCGGGGCGGATCACCCGGGCCTTCAGGACCAGGACGAGGTCCTTGGCCTGCGCCTCGCCGCCGGCGAGGAGGCCCCCGAAGGCCGCCGTCTCCCCGTCCTTCACCCGCACGGAGGTGCGCAGCATGGTTTCCGGATGGGCCTGGTCAGGCGCGGCCGCGGGGGTGGCAGCGCAGTCCAGGGCCAGGGTGAGGGTGCCGTCGGGGTGGATCCGGGGCTTCACCATCACCCGGTACCGGCCGGTTTCCAGGGCGGGGACCCGCACCTCGGCGGTGTCGCCGGCCACCACCCGCACGAAGGGTTTGGCCAGCATCCGGGTTCCACCCGCTTTCCGCAGGGTCTCCAGGGCCCGCTCCAGGCCAGGGGTCTGGCCCTGCGGGGTCGGGGCCGCCGCGGCCAGGGCCGGGAGGCCCGCCGCCTGGGTCGCTTGGCGGTCCCCTTCCAGGATTTCCAGGTCGATCTGCACCTCGGCCTTGGCCTTGTCCACGTTGGCGAGGAGGTCCTCCACCGCGGCCAGGTCGGCCGTGTTGCCCAGGACGGTCAAGGCGCCCATGCGCTTGTCGGGGAAGATGCGGAGCTGGGGATGGAGGGCGTTGAGGGTCTGCCGGACCTGGTCCGGGTCCGCGAAGGCGAGGGTGTAGGTGCGCTGGACCCGCGTCTCGAATTCCTGGAGGTTCTGGGGGGTCCTCTTGAAGATCATGACGGCGTCGTGCGCCAGCACTTTGGCGAAGAGGTTGTTCTGCAGCAGGACGAGGTCCAGGGCCTGCTGGAAGGGGAGCCGGCGCAGGTCCGCGGCGACGGTGGTCTCCTGGGCGGCCACGGCGGCATGGAGGCTGATGGCCACGCCCCCGGCCTTGCCGAGGCGCTGGAGGACCTCCTTCAGGGGCGCGCCCCCGGTGAAGTCCAGACCCGCGTCCGCCATGGGGCGGGGCTTGAGGATGGGCGGTTCCTGGGCGGGAGGCGCCGCCAGGAGGGGGCTCCAGGCCAGGGCGAGGGCGAGGCAGCCTTGGGAAATACGCGAGGACGGGTGGGCCATGGTCCGGTTCCTTCTGGGGGCTGGGAGGGTGTGGAACCACCCTAGCACGCGCCGGACCGCCCGGGGCTACAGGGTCTGGTCGACCTGCTCCGGGGTGACCACCAGGGCCGCCCGGGCCCAGGCGAACCGGGCCTTGACCTGGTCGAAGGCCGGGCCCGAGGCGTGGAGGCGGGCCGTGCCGCGGATCAGGAACCCGGTGCCGGGGCCGTGGGCCCCGGGCACCTCCCGGCTGCCCAGGGTGACCAGCACGCGGTCGCTGACGGCCAGGTTGGCCTCCGTGTGGTGCATGCCCCCCACGGGCACGAGCACGCGCCCGTCGCCGGCGACCTGCAGGTAGGAGTTCCAGGAATTCACCAGGTGCGGCCCCTCGGGGCCCTGGGTGGCGATGGCCACCACGCCTTCGTGCCGCAGGACCTGGAGGAGGGTGTCGGGGAGCGTCATGGGAACCTCGGGGTGGCCCGGGCCGGAAGGACCGGGGGGACAGGTCTACCGCGGGACCGCCGGGGACCGCAACCCCGAATGCGGGGACCCCGCGCGGAACGGCCGCCTGGCGGGGGAACGGGGGTGCCATGGGAATCGAGAAATGCTTCTCAAATCACGCGGGCCCGGGGGGCCAGGATGTCGGTGGACGGGCGGGCCGGCTTGGCTATGCTGGGAGACAGTCGGCCGTAGCCGGGCCGCGGGTCAACGAGGAGGTCGCACATGTGCCTGGGCATCCCCGGCAGGGTGGTGGACGTGGAGGACGGACCCCTCCGCCTCGGCCACGTGGCCTTCGGGGACGTGGTCAAGGAGGTCACCCTGGCCTTCGTCCCGGACGCGGCGCCGGGGGACTACGTCGTGGTCCACGCCGGATCGGGGATCGAGGTCATCGACGAGGAGAAGGCCCGGCGCGTCCTGGAGACCCTGAGGATCCTGGAGGAGCCGTGAAATACCTGGACGAGTACCGGGACCCGGCCGCGGCCCGGCGCCTGGTGGAGGCCATCCGCGGGCTGGTGACCCGGCCCTGGAACCTGATGGAGGTCTGCGGGGGGCAGACCCACGCCATCGTCCGGTTCGGCATCGACGAGCTGCTGCCCGAAGGCGTCCGCCTCATCCACGGCCCCGGGTGCCCCGTCTGCGTGACGCCCATCGAGCTCATCGACAAGGCCGTGGCCATCGCCGCGCGGCCCGGGGTCATCTTCTGCAGCTTCGGTGACATGCTCCGGGTGCCCGGGAGCGCCTCGGACCTCTTCCGGGTGCGCAGCGAGGGCGGGGATGTCCGCGTGGTCTACTCGCCCCTGGACGCGGTGCGGATCGCGGCGGAGAACCCGGGCCGGCAGGTGGTGTTCTTCGCGGTGGGGTTCGAGACCACGGCCCCGGCCAACGCCCTCAGCGTCCTCGAGGCCAGGCGGCTGGGCCTGGCCAACTACTCGGTGCTGGTCTCCCACGTGCTGGTCCCGCCCGCCCTGGAGGCGGTGCTGGGCTCCCCGGACCGGATCGTGGACGGCCTCCTCGCGGCGGGCCACGTGTGCGCGGTCATGGGCACGGAGGCCTACCACCCCCTCGCGGCGCGCCACCGGGTGCCGATCGTCGTCACGGCCTTCGAGCCCCTGGACCTCCTCCAGGGGATCCACATGGCCCTCCGGCAGCTGGAGGAGGGCAGGGCGGAGGTGGAGAACCAGTACGACCGCGTGGTGAGGCCCGGCGGCAACCCCGCGGCCCGGGCGGTCATGGACGAGGTGTTCCGGGTGGCGGACCGGGCCTGGCGCGGAATCGGGGTCATCCCCATGAGCGGGCTCGTCCTCCGGGAGGCCTTCGCCGCCTTCGACGCGGAGCGGGTCTTCGAGGTGGAGGGCGTCGGCGGCCCCGAGTCGCCCCACTGCCGGAGCGGGCTGGTGCTCCAGGGCCTGCTGAAGCCCCAGGCGTGCCCGGCCTTCGGGACCCTCTGCACCCCGGACAATCCCCTGGGGGCCACGATGGTGAGCGGGGAGGGGGCCTGCGCGGCCTACTACCGCTACCGCAGGCACGGACTCGCATGACGGAGGGGGGCATGGAATTCCAGCTGAGCTGTCCGGCGCCCCTGCGCCACGACACCATCCAGATGGCCCACGGGGGCGGCGGCCGCGCCATGCGCGACCTCCTGGAGTCGGTGATGCTCCCGGCCTTCAGCAATCCGGCCCTGGAGGGCCGCCACGACGCGGCCGTCGTCGAGGCCGGCGGGGCCAGGCTGGCCTTCACCACGGACACCTTCGTGGTCCAGCCGCGGTTCTTCCCCGGCGGGGACATCGGCGAACTGGCCGTCTACGGCACCGTGAACGACCTGGCCATGGCCGGCGCGCGGCCGCAGTGGCTCAGCGCCGGCATGGTGCTGGAGGAGGGCTACCCCATCGAGGAGCTGCGGCGGGTGGCCGCCTCCATGCGCCGGGCCGCGGACGCCTGCGGCGTGGCCATCGTCACCGGCGACACCAAGGTCGTGGACCGGGGCCGGGGGGACGGGATCTACATCAACACGGCCGGCCTCGGCGCGGTGCCCGCGGGCCTGGACCTGGGCCCGGCCTCCGTGCGGCCCGGGGACGCCGTGCTCCTGAGCGGCGACGTGGGCCGTCACGGGATCGCCGTCATGTCGGTGCGGGACGGCATCGCCTTCCGGACCCCCGTGGAGAGCGACTGCGGGCCCCTCCACGGCCTCGTCGCGGCCCTCCTGGACGGCGGCGTCACCCCGCGCTGCCTCCGCGACGCGACCCGGGGCGGCCTGGCCTCCGTCCTCAACGAGATCGCCACGGACGCCCGGGTCGGCATCGAGGCGCGGGAGGAGGACATCCCCGTCCTGCCCGGCGTCGCCGGCGCCTGCGAGATGCTGGGCCTGGACCCCCTCTACGTGGCCTGCGAAGGGCGGATGGTCGCCTTCGTTCCCGAGGCGGAGGCCGCCCGCGCCCTGGACCTGCTCCGGTCCCGCCCCGAGGGCGCCGGGGCCGTCCGGATCGGCACCGTCACCGACGCCCATCCGGGGGCCGTCCTCCTCCGGACGGCCCTGGGCACCCGCCGCGTGCTCGATCTCCTGAGCGGCGAACAACTTCCGAGGATCTGCTGATGGACTTGACCCTGGACCTCCCCCCGCGCCACCTCGACCTCGAGGGGGTCAGCAACTTCCGCGACATGGGCGGCTACCGCGGCCACGGCGGCCGGGCCGTGCGCTGGGGGCGCCTCTTCCGCTCGGGGAACCTGCATCGCCTCACCCCCGGCGACCGGCAGCGGCTGGCCCCCCTCGGGCTGGCCCTCGTCGTGGACTTCCGCCAGCGCGCCGAGCAGGAGCGGGAGCCCTCCGCCTGGGATCCAGCCTCGGCCCCCCGCACCTGCGCGGCGGAGGTGGTGCCGGGCAGCGCCGAATCCTTCTTCCGGGCCACCGGGGACAGCACCGTGAGCCTGGACCGGACGGCGGAGTTCATGGCCCACCTCTACCGGGACATGGTGGTGAACCAGACGGCGGCTTGGCGGGCGATGTTCGAAGGGATCCTGGCCACCCGCGAGGGCGCCGTCCTCATGCACTGCGCGGCGGGCAAGGACCGCACGGGCTTCGCCGGCGCCCTCGTGCTCAGCGCCCTGGGCGTGGCCTGGGAGGACGTGACGCGGGACTACCTGCTCACCGCCCGCTACCAGGACCCGGACGAGGAAATGGCCCGGGTCCTCAGGGTGGCCGAGCACCTGGTGAAACCGCCCATGTCCCGGGAGGTCATCCGGCCCATGTTCGAGGTGCGCCCCGCCTACCTCGCCGCGGCCCGGGAAGAGCTGGAGGCCCGCTGGGGCTCGGTGGACGCCTACCTGACCCGGGAACTGGGCCTCGGGCCCGCGGAGCGGAGGACCCTGGAGGCCCGCTACCTGGCCTGAAGTTGAATAGGTCAAGCGAGCTGACATGGAAGCGAGTAGAGTGGGAGCGTTCCACCTAGGAGTCCCATCATGGACATGTCCGCCGCGTTCGGCGCCCTCCCCCAGACCCTGGGATGGGGGGTGCTCCTCCTGCTCGTCATCCTCCTCCTCGCCAAGACCATCCGGTACATACCGAACAATCGGGTTGGCGTGGTCGAAAAGCTCATCAGCCGGAAGGGCTCCCTCAAGGGCGGGTTCATCGCGCTCAACGGGGAGGCCGGCTTCCAGCCCGATGTGCTCCGCGGCGGCTGGCACCTGTTCATGCCGTTCATGTACCGCATCCACAAGGTGCCCCTGGTCACCATCCCCCAGAGCAAGATCGGCTACGTGTACGCCCGCGACGGCCACGACCTGCCGCCCACCCAGACCCTGGCCGCCAACGACGCCACCCGCGATTTCCAGGATGTGACCGCCTTCCTCCGGGCCGGCGGCCAGAAGGGTCCCCAGCGGGGCCTGCTGCGGGAGGGCACGTACGCCATCAACCTGGCCCAGTTCGTCGTCCTCACGGAGGACCAGCTCTACTACCTGCCCCTCGACCGGTCCGAGATCGACACCTTCACCAAGATGTCGGCCGTGATCTCGGAGCGGGGCGGCTACCGTCCCGTGATCATCCGCGGCGCCGACGACGCGGTGGGCATCGTGACGGTCCATGACGGCCCCTCCCTGGGCTCCGGCGAGATCATCGCCCCGACCGTGGGCGAGGACCTGGCCAAGGCCGAGACCTACCACAACAACTTCCAGGACGCTGACAAGTTCCTGAAGGCGGGCGGCTTCCGCGGTCGCCAGTACCAGGTGCTCGTCGAAGGCACCTACTACATCAACCGGCTCTTCGCGACGGTCGAACTGATCCCCAAGACCGTGGTCGAGGTGGGGAACGTGGGCGTCGTCGTCTCCTACACCGGCGAGGCGGGTCCCGACATCAGCGGGCAGGAGTACCGCCACGGCGAGCTGGTCACCCCCGGCCAGCGCGGCGTCTGGAGCGAGCCGCTGCTCCCCGGCAAGTACGCGTTCAACACCTACGCCGGCAAGGTCCTGCTCGTGCCCACCACCAACTTCATCCTGAAGTGGAACAAGGCCGAGGTGGGCTCCCACAAGTACGACGAGAACCTCACCGAGGTCAGCCTGATCACGAAGGACGCCTTCGAGCCCAGCCTGCCGCTCTCCGTCGTGGTCCACATCGACTACCGGAAGGCCCCGCTGGTCATCCAGCGCTTCGGCGACGTGAAGAAGCTCGTCGAGCAGACCCTCGACCCCATGGTCAGCGCCTACTTCAAGAACATCGGCCAGACCCGGACCCTCATCCAGCTCATCCAGGACCGCTCCGCCATCCAGGACCAGAGCGGCGTCCAGATGAAGGAGAAGTTCGTCCAGTACAACCTGGAGCTCCAGGAGGTGCTGATCGGCACGCCCACCAGCGGCGCCGCCGGGGGCCAGATCGAGCAGATCCTCACCCAGCTCCGCAGCCGGCAGATCGCCAACGAGCAGGTCGAGACCTACGAGCGCCAGCAGACCGCGGCCGTGAAGGAGCGGGAGCTCCGGGAAGCCGAAGCCAAGGCCAAGCAGCAGACCCTCCTCACGGAATCCGAGATCTCCATCAACGTGCAGAGCAACGCCGGCAAGGCCGACTACGCCCGCGCCCAGCAGCAGGCCTCCCAGATCCAGACCCTCGCCTCCGCGGAGGCCGAGAAGATGCGCCTGATGGGCGAAGGCGAGGCCAAGCGGATCAAGGCCCTGGCCGAGGCCGAGGCCGAGAAGGCCGCCCGGGTGGGCATCGCCCAGGCCATGGCCATCGAGGAGCAGGTGCGCGCCTACGGCGGGCCCCAGTTCCAGCTGGTCCAGCAGGTCATGAGCCGCTTCGCCGAGGCCATCCAGAGCTCCCAGGTGGACGTGGTGCCCAAGATCGCCATGGGCGGCCAGGGCGGGAGCGGCAGCCTCATCGAGAGCCTCCTCGGCGTGCTCCTCTCCGAGAAGGTGGGGCAGCTGGCCGGCGTCGCGCCGACGACGGCCCCCGACCCCGCGGCCCAGGCCCTCAAGGCGGAGATGATGAAGAAGCTGGGCCGGGAGTAGCGGGCCGGACGGGAAACCCCGGCCCCTGGACGAACGAGGGCCCCGCGCCTCCGGGCGCGGGCCCCTCGCCCTGTCCGGGCGCCGCTCTCAGACCATGGGGCGGTCGCCCTCCCAGGTGGTCACGAGGCGGTCGGCGGCGGCGCGGATCCGGTCCAGGGCCTCCTCGATGTCCGCGTCGGCCAGGTCCCGGTGGGTGATGAAGCGCAGGGCGCTGCCCACGGGGAGGACCCGGACGCCGACGCCCTCCAGGATGGACAGGGCGGCGGCGGCGTCGGGCACGGGGACCAGGAGGATGTTGGTGTCGGGCGGGGCCACCCGGAAGCCCATGGCCCGGAGGCCGTCGGCGAGGCGCCGGGCCTTGGCGTGGTCCTCGGGGACGCGGGGCAGGTAGTCGAGGGCCACCAGGCCCGCGGCGGCCACGATGCCGCCTTGCCTGACGCCGCCGCCCAGCATCTTGCGGATGCGGCGCCCGGCCTCCACGAGGTCCCGGGAACCGCAGAGGACCGAGCCCATGGGGGCGCCCAGGCCCTTGCTGAGGCAGACGTTCACGGTGTCGGCGCCCCAGGCGAGGTCGGCCAGGGTGTCGCCGGTGGCGGCCGCGGCGTGCCAGAGGCGCGCGCCGTCCAGGTGGACCTTGAGGCCCAGGGCGCGGGCCTGCTCCACCAGGGCGCGGTGCTCCGCCGCCGTCGTGCAGGTGCCGCCCGCGAAGTTGTGGGTGTTCTCGAGGCAGAGGAGGGCGCTGCGCAGGGTGTAGTAGGGGCCGGGCCTGCCCGCGGCCCTGAAGACCTGCATGGGGGTGATCCGGCCGGGGCCCGCCTCCCAGGGCAGGGCCTCGGGCATGCCCTGGGCGAGCCAGGCCGGGGTGCCCAGCTCGGAACCCAGGACGTGGGCCTGGGCCGGGGCCAGGAACCGGTCGCCCCGGGACAGGTGGAGCATGAGGGCGATGGTGTTGGCCATGCACCCGGTGGGGGTCCAGAGGCCCGCCTCCAGGCCCAGGAGCTCGGCCACCCTGCGTTCGAGGCGGTCCATGAGGGGGTCGCGGTCGAGGACGTCGTCCCCGACCTCGGCGGAGGCCATGGCGGCGCGCATTTCGGGGGAGGGGCGCGTGACGGTGTCGGATCGGAAGTCGAGTGCTCTCATGGGGAGGATTCTATCCCCTTCTTCGGCTACCCTGGGCTCAGGAGCGCCCATGACCCTTCTCATCGCCATCCTCCTCGGCCTCGTCCAGGGCCTCACCGAATTCCTCCCTGTGTCCTCGACGGCCCACCTGACCCTGGCGGAGAACCTGCTGCTCCACCGGAGCATGCCGCTGGCCTTCGACGTGCTCCTGCACGTGGGGACCCTCCTGGCCCTGGTGGTCTACTTCCGGGCCGAGATCGTCCAGATGGTGATGGGCATCCTGGGCCGCAACGCCGAGGGGCGTCGTTTGGCCGGCTGGATTCTCGTCGCCATGGTCCCCACCGTGGCCTTCGGTTTCCTGACGCGGCACCTGAAGGAGACGGCCAAGGAACACCTGTGGATCTACGGGCTCTGCCTCCTGCTGACCGCCGCCATCCTCTTCTGGGCCAACGGGCTCGCCTCCCGGCGGGAGGGCAGGGGCCTCCACCAGATGGGCGCCCTGGACGCGCTGGCCGTGGGGACGATCCAGGGCCTCGGCGGGGGTTTCGGGCTCTCGCGCAGCGGCTCCACCATCGCCATGGGCGTCTTCCGCGGCCTGCAGCTCCCCGCGGCGACCCGGTTCAGCTTCCTCCTGGGCATGCCGACGATCCTCGGGGCCGCGGTCCTGGAGGGCACCCACATCCTCAAGCCGCTCCTGAAGCACCAGCCCCTGCCCCTGGAAGCGGCCTTCCCCCCCGGCTCCCTGGGACCGGCCGCCGCCTGTGTCGTGGGCGTCGCCGCCGCGGCGGTCTCCGGCTACCTGGCGATCAGCCTCCTGGACCGCTTCACCCGGCGTCCCCGGCTGAATCCCTTCGCGTTCTACTGCCTCTGCGCGGGCGCCCTGATGCTGATCCTGGGCACGGTGGGGGTCCCCGGCCTGGCCTTCGTGCAGGGTGTCTCGCTCCCCCGCTGAGAGGTCTTGCTACACTTGAGGCCGCACATCACTCCCAGGGAGAGAAACCCTTGATCCAGCTCACGGATATATACAAGGCCTTCGACGTGAAGGACCGGAAGACGCGCGCCCGCATGCGCATCGAAGCCGTCAGGGGGATCTCCCTGACCGTCCAGCCCGGGGAGATCTACGGGCTCCTGGGCCCGAACGGCGCCGGGAAGTCGACCACCCTGCGCATGATCGCCGGCCTCATGGCCCCCGACCGCGGCCGCATCGAGGTGTGCGGCATCGACAACGCCCGGGAGCCTGAGCGGGCCCGGGCCCTCACGGGCTACCTCTCCACGGACCTGAGCGTCTACAACCGCTTCACCCCCCGGGAGCTGCTCCGGCTCTTCGGGGAGCTCCAGGGCGTCGACCCGAGGACCGCGGAACGGCGCGGGCTCCACCTGCTGGAGCGCCTCCACATGGCCGAGTTCGCGGACGTGAAGATGGAGGGCTTCTCCGGCGGCCAGAAGCAGAAGGTCTCCATCGCCCGGGCCCTCCTCCACGACCCCAAGGTGGTCATCTTCGACGAGCCCACCACGGGCCTGGACGTGCTCACGGCCAAGACGGTGCTCGACCTGCTCGGCATCATGAAGGCCGAGGGGCGCTCCGTCATCGTCTCCACCCACGTCATGCCCATGGTCGAGGCGGTCTGCGACCGCGTCGGCATCATCTTCGAGGGGCGGCTGCACGGAGACGCGGCGCCCAGGGCCCTCCTGGAGCGCTGGGGCGTGGCCACCCTGGACGAGGTCTTCTTCAAGCTGGTCGCGGAGAAGGAAGGGGGTGCCGCGTGAGGGGCGCGCTGCTGATCGTCAAGAAGGAGTTCCTGGAGCTCTCCAAGGACCGGAAGACCCTCTTCTTCACCTTCCTCATGCCCCTGATCCTCTACCCGCTGCTCTTCACCATGATGGGGCGGCTGGGCAAGAGCGACGAGGCCAAGCGCGCCAGCCAGCCCAGCAGGGTCTGGGTGGCCCAGGCATCGCCCGCCGTCACGGCCCTGCTGGCCAAGGATCCCGCCAGCTTCACCCTGGCCCCCCGTCCCGAGGGGGACGTGCGCCAGGCCCTCCGGGACCAGAAGCTGGAGCTCATCCTGGAACCCGATCCCCAGGCCGCCGAGAAGGAGGCCCGGAGCGAGACCTGGTCGGTGAAGGCCGTCTACGACCGCAGCGACGATTCCAGCCGGCTGGCCGTGGACCGCCTGAAGAAGGCCCTGGCCGCCCACGACAAGACCCTCGTCCAGGCCCGCCTGAAGGCCCTCGGGGCCTCGCCCCAGCTGGCGGAGCCCACCAAGGTGGACACGGAGGACGCGGGCGGCAAGGAACGGGCCATCGGCAAGATGCTGGGCTCCTTCCTGCCCTACATCCTCATGATCATGATGTACGCGGGCGCCATGCAGCACGGCATCTACGCGACGGCCGGGGAGAAGGAGCGGGGCACCCTCCTGAGCCTGCTGTCCACGAGCATCCCCCGCAGCCAGATCATCATCGGCAAGCTGCTCTACGTCTTCTCCATCGGGCTCATCGTGGCCCTCATCAACCTCCTGAGCATGGCCTTCTCCGTGGCCCGCGCCATGGGCGAGGCGGTGGCCCAGGGCGCGCCCGCCGCCGGCGGCGCAGCGATGCCGGGCCTCGCGGCCCTGGCCAGCCCCTCCGTCATCCTCCTCAGCTTCCTGCTGGTGGTGCCCCTGGGGCTCTTCTTCGCCAACTTCATCATCCTGGGGGGCATCCAGGCCCGGAACACCGTCGAGGCCGGGACGGCCCTCACCCCCGGGGTCTTCGTGGTCGTCGTCCTCGGCGTCTTCTCCATGGCGCCGGGCATCGAGAAGATGCCCATCCTGCCGTACGTGCCGGTCCTGAACGTCAGTCTGGCCATCCGCAAACTGTTCAGCCAGCAGGCCAATGCGGCGGAATACCTGATCGCGCTGGTGATGACCCTGGGCCTGGCCTGCCTCATGACCTGGCTCTCGACCCGCATGCTGAAGCGCGAATCGGCTATATTCAAGGTTTAAGGTTTTTCTTCACGTCCGCCCCACATCGAGGTATCCAGCATGGCCATCAAGCCCAAGACCAACGAGAGCCCCGTCACTTCAGCCGACATGACGCTGGAGGACAGCCTGACGGCGGCCCTCGCAAAACTCGGCGACAATGACCTGAAGGCCGCCCAGGCCGCCTTCGAGGCCGTCCAGGCCGCCGCCCTCCAGGCCGAGGCGTTCCCCATCGCCCGGACCGCCCAGTCCCACCTGGCCGCCATCGCCAAGCGCCTCGACGGCGCCGAGGCCCCGGCCGAGCCCGCCCCCGAACTGGCTGTGCAGGTGCAGCTCAACCGCCGCGATCCCGAAGCCGCCCTCGGGCTGGCCGAGGCCGCCCTGAAGGCCCGTCCGGACCACGCCGGCCTCCACTACCTCAAGGCCCTCTCCCTGGCCCTCCTGGACCGTCCGCAGGAGTCCGCCGACGCCCTGACCCAGGCCACCAGCCTCGATCCGGGCCTGATCTACCAGTTCCGCCTGGAGCCCGACTTCGACGCCGTGAGGCAGTCGGGCCCCTTCGCCGTCTTCAACCGGGGCTGAGGCCCCATGGCCGGCGGGAGGGGCCTCCACGCCGAGATGCCCCTCAAGGTGGTCGCCATCGGGGGCGGCACCGGCCTGGCCGCCCTGCTCCGGGCCCTCAAGCCCGAGGCGGGGCGGACCCGGGACCCCTGGCGCCTGACGGGGATCGTCACGGTCTCCGACGACGGGGGGTCCAGCGGCCGGCTGCGCGATGAGCTGGGGGGCATCCCCCCCGGCGACCTGCGCAACTGCCTGTCGGCCCTCACCCGGGAGGAGTCCGTCCTCTCGGACCTCCTCAACTACCGGTTCCGGTCAGACGGGTCCCTTTCCGGGCACTCCCTCGGCAACCTGATGCTCCATGCCCTGGCCGACCTCACCGGCGACTGGGTGCGGGCCATCCGCCAGCTCAGCAACGTGCTCGTCACCGTGGGCCGGCTCTACCCGTCCACCGTGGTCCCGGTCGTGCTGCGGGCGGAGGACATGGAGGGGCGCCGCTACACCGGCGAGACCCACGTCAACTCCGCCAAGCCGCCCCTCGCCCTGTTCTGGGCCGAGCCCCTGGACGCGGAACCCCTACCCGAGGCGATCCTGGCCATCCTCCAGGCCGACCTCATCCTCTTCGCGCCGGGGAGCCTCTACACCTCCACCATCGCCTCCCTCCTCATCGCGGAGCTCCGGGAGGCGGTGGCGCGGACGGGGGCCCCCGTCCTCTACATTGCGAACCTCATGACGGAGCCCGGCGAGAGTTCGGGCATGGACATGGAGGCGCACATCGCGGCCATCCAGGCCTTCGCCCACGTGGCCCTCTCCGCCGTCATCGCCAACACCGCCCCCCTCCCCGACGCGCTCCTGCGCCGCTACCGGGCCGAGGGCGGGGTTCCGCTCGTCCCCGACGCCGGGCGGATCTGCGGGGTGCCGATATTCTCCTATCCGCTCCTGGATCCGGAGGCGGAGATGGTGCGCCACCACCCCGTCCTGCTCAACCGGGCCATCCGGGACGTCATCGCTACCCTGTAGCGCCAACCCCGAATACGGATAACAATAGGGGACCGGGGTCGAGGCATGGGCATCAAGGGCGATCTTTCCACCATGGGCCTGGAGGACATCCTCCAGTGGCTATCGGTGGGCAAGAAGACCGGCATCCTCGAGCTCAAGGGCTTCCTCCACACCAAGCGCGTGGCCTTCGGCGACGGCCGGATCACCAGCGTGTGGTCCTCCGATCCGCGGGAGTACCTGGGGCAGTACCTGCTGGCCTACAACCGGATCACCGAGGACCAGCTCCGGGAGGCCCTGGCCACCCAGGAGGACGAGAACCAGCTCCTGGGCCGGATCCTGGTGAACCGCCAGCTGGTCACGGAGACCGAGATCCGCCGCATCGTCCAGCTCAAGGTCGAGGAGTCCATCTACGACACCTTCCTGTGGGACACGGGGACCTTCGAGTTCCACGACGGCCAGCCCCCCCTCCAGCGCTCCATGCTCCTGTCCCTGGAGGTCACGGGCATCGTCCTCGAGGGGGCGCGGCGCACCGACGAATGGAAGCGGGTCCGCAAGGTGATCCGGGGCGGCGACGCCGTGCTCGCCGGGGTCTCCGAGACCATCGCCGAGATGCTCCCCCTGGCCCCCGAGGACGCCGACATCCTGGCGCGGCTTGACGGCCTCAAGACCATCGACCAGATCGTCATCGAGATGCGGGCCCCCGAGTTCAAGATCCACAAGCTGCTCTTCGATCTCCACGAGAAGGGGATGGTCCGCATCCTCCACCCCGGGGGCAGGCTCGGGGAGCAGACCAGCCTCCAGCTCCAGCGGGCCCGGCAGCTCCTGGAACGCCAGAAGCTCCAGGAGGCCCAGGACGAGCTGCGCAAGCTCCTCGTCGAGCAGCCCCGGCTCCAGGAGGCCACCCGGATGCTCCAGGTCGTCGAGCACATGCTCGAGGAGAACACGCTGGACGAGACCCTGGTGCCCGAGCTGGCCGTGACCATCGAGGAGCTCATGCAGGCCCAGCTGGGCCCCAACGAGGCCTTCCTCGCGACCCGGGTGAACGCGGTCTGGAGCATCAAGGACATCATCTCCATCTCGCCCTTTCCCCACGAAGAGTGCCTGGCCATCTTCTCCAAGCTCCTCAAGCGTGGGATCCTCAAGGTGCAGAAAGCGGCGGGAGGCGCCCAGGCCGGTTACCGCTAGGCGGCTCCCCCCCGACAACCGGAGGAACCGTGCGCACGCCCACCCCCTGGATCCCCGCCATCCTGGCCCTCGCCCTGCTGGGCCCCGCCCCGGCCTCGGCGGCGGCCAAGCCCAAGGGGGCGGCCACCGCCCTCCAGGCCCAGATCAAGAAGCTGACCGCGGAGCGGGACGAACTGGCGGACCGGCTCAAGGCCACGGAGAGCCTCCAGGAGGACCTGGCGGCGGCCCAGAAGAGCCGCGACCTGGCCCGGCAGGAGACGGAGGCCGTGCGCAAGCAGCTGGACCAGCTCAAGGCCGCCCTGAGCGAAAACCAGGGGAGCGCCGACACCCTGCTGAAGGAGATCCAGAAGGGCAAGGATGCCGTGGCCGCCCGGGAAGCGACCATCCAGGAGCTGCGCGACCAGCTGGCCAAGCTGACCGAGCAGAAGACCGCCGAGGCCGGCAAGGCCGTGGTGGCCATCACCCCCGACATCGTTCCGGCCCGGCCCCTGAACCTGAACAAGATCACCCCCAAGGTCCGGAAGGTCTCCGGCGTCGTCGTGGTCAACGTCCTGATCGCCGAGAACGGCGACGTGCTGGACACCCGTCTCCTGCAGGCCCTGCCCGGCGAGGGGGAGTACGTGACCAAGGCCCACGAGGCCTGCCTCGAGGCGGCCAAGCGCATCGTCTTCGACCCCGCCCGCACCGCCGATGGCAAGGCCCGGGTCCGGGTCTGGCAGGGCGTCGGCTTCTACCTGGACTGAGCCCATGCGCCTCGGCATCCTCCTGCAGACCCGCGACCCTGAGCAGGCCTGGAACGGCCTGCGGTTCGCCAATGCGGCCCTCCGCCGGGGCCACGAGACCCGCGTCTTCCTCATGGGCGCCGGGGTGGAGGTGGAGGACCTCCGGGAGGCCCCCTACGACGCCGGCGGGCAGCTGGAGGCCTTCGCCGCCGCGGGCGGCACCGTCCTGGCCTGCGGGACCTGCCTGAAGGGCCGCGGGAAGGCCGGCTCGGCCCTGTGCCCCCTGTCCACCATGGACGACTGCCTGGACCTGGTGGCATGGGCGGAGCGCGTGGTGACCTTCTGATGCCCCCGCCCACCTTCAGCGAGCACCTGCGGCAGACCTGGCCCCTGTCGGCCATCGCCGCGGGCCTGGCGGGCTACCTGATCCTGGTGCTCGGCAAAGGCGTCTTCTACACCAACCAGGGCCCCGTCCGGCGGGACCGGGATCCGGAGGGCTACCGCCGCTGGGTGCGCCGCTTCTCGCTCCTCCTCGCCCTGTGCGTGGCCACGGTGCTGCTCACCTTCCTCCTGGCCCGGGCCTGATGCGCCGGTTCGCGCCCCTCCTGGTCGCGGCGGTGGTGGGCGCGGCCGTGCCCGACGCCCGGCCCTGCGACGATTGCGTGGCCGGGGTGGCCAATTTCGGGCGGGTGGACGACGCCCTCTGGCGCGGGGCCCAGCCCACGGCGGCGGGCTTCCAGGCCCTGGCCGCCCTGGGGGTGCGCACCGTCGTGAACCTGCGCCACGATCACGACGACGCGGCCCTCCTGGCCGGCACCGGCCTCCGCCAGGTGCGGATCCGCTGCCGGGCCTGGCGGCCGCGCACCGCCCAGATGGCGGCCTTCCTGGCGGTGGTCCGGGATCCCGCCAACCAGCCGGTCTTCGTGCACTGCGCCCAGGGGCGGGACCGCACGGGGTACATGGTGGCGGCCTACCGGATGGCGGCCCAGGGCTGGACCGCGGAGGCGGCCATCCGCGACATGGAGGCCTTCCGCTTCAATCACCTGTGGATGGGCAATCCGGGCTTCCTCAGGCACCTGGACCTGGGGTCCCTGGCGCCGGCGGCGGGGCCTCCCCCTTGACCCCGGGCCGGTAGAGCAGGGGGATCTTCAGGAGCGGGGCGTCGCCCGGGAGCTGGACGCACAGCAGGGCCGACGCCGGGCCCGGGGCCTCCCGCACCACCTCCAGGTCGAGGACGGGGGCGGCCGGGGGCAGGGGCGCCAGGCGGAACCCGGTTCCCTCGATCCAGACCCGGACGGGGCGCAGGGGCTGGCCGTCCAGGGAGCCCAGGCGCACGGAGGCGCGGGTTTCCCGGTCCGAGAGGAAGACGACCCGGGCCGGGTCCACGATCGCCGGCAGATCCAGGCGCCAGTCCAGGTAGAGCTGGAAGGCGGGCTGGAGGGGCGCGTCCGTGGCCAGGTGCAGGCGCTCGAGACCCGCCCGCATCCCGGGCGGCACGGCCTCGGGCCGGAGGATCACCCGGAGGTCCCCCTCGGCGGGGCCGCCCCCGGGGCCGGCCTTCAGGTCCGGCAGCGCCACCTCCAGGTAGGGCGGGACCGGGGAGGTCAGGCGGATCCGGGTGGGGGTCCCGGTCTCCCGCTTGAAGTGGAACACCTGCTCGGGCGACTCGTGGAGGGCCACCCCCCCGAAGCTGGCCTTGGGGCGGTCCACCGTCAGGTCCGCGCGGACCGTCATGCCCACCGGAAGGTAGTAGTGGCCCTGGCGGGGATCGTCCGTGCCCAGCCGCACGTTGCGGGCCTGCCAGCCCACGAAGCCCGCGGGGTCCACCCGCAGGGTCATCGCCGCCGTCGCCCCCGGGGCCAGGGGGCCCGCCAGGGCGGGCCCGGCCAGGGTCACCCCGGGGCTCAGGTCCAGGATCCGGAGGGCGAGGGGGGCGGCACTTCGGTTGGTCACCTGGTAGGTCACCGTGCGCACCTCCTGGGGGCCGACCGACCCCAGGTCCACCCGGCCCTTGGGGGCCAGGTCGAGGCGGGGCGGATCCGTGGGGGCGGGCGCCTGGGACAGCAGGACAACGAGGGGAAGGACGAACATGGCTCCAGCTTGACAGGAAACGGGGGCCTCACGGCCCCCCGGACGTTCAGGTGGGACGCGGCCGCGTCACTTCACGTTCACGGCGGTCCAGGCGTCGCCCACGGCCTTGTACTCGGCCGAGGCGCTCCCGTAGAGGGCCGCGGCGGCGGCGAGGGTGGCGGTGCGGGCGCCGGCGTACGTGGTGCCGGAGGTCATGTAGTCGCAGAGCGCCTTGTACCAGATGCGCGCGGCCTTGTCGTTGCCGATGGGCGTGGGCGCGGTGGTGCCGGTGTAGACCGGGCTGGTCTCGCCCTTGCTGTCGGTGTAGGGATCGTTGCCGCCGCCGAAGGCCAGGAGGTAGAACCAGTGGTTGGCCACGCCGCTGCTGTAGTGGACGTCGAGGCTGGCAAGGGAGGAGGACCAGAAGTCGGGGCTCGCGCCATCCCGGCTGGGCTTGTGCATCCACCGCAGGGCGTCATTGGGGTAGGCGTGGGCCCAGCTGTTCTCGAACAGCTTGTAGTTGGCATACTTCCCGCCATTGGCCGTGGTCGAGCCGGCCGGGGACCCGGGGATGGTGCCGGCGGGCATGCCGCCCAGGACCCAGAACTCCACCATGGTGCCCAGGATGTCGGAGCTGGCCTCGTTCAGGCCGCCGCTTTCGCCGCTGTAGGTCAGG
The DNA here is from genome assembly GCF_030295425.1 of Mesoterricola sediminis. Classification (NCBI taxonomy): domain Bacteria; kingdom Pseudomonadati; phylum Acidobacteriota; class Holophagae; order Holophagales; family Holophagaceae; genus Mesoterricola; species Mesoterricola sediminis. The sequence goes on from NZ_AP027081.1 coordinate 2,152,270, forward strand.
TTGGCCTCGGCGGCGCACACGCCGTGGCTCACCTCGTGGCCCACGGTGTCCAGGTCCGCTTCGCCGTGGGAGCCGGAGCTGTTGCCGTCCCCGTAGGTCATGCAGAAGCAGCTGTCGGACCAGAAGGCGTTGTCGTAGCTGCGGCTGTAGTGGACGCGGCTGTAGGCGGACCGGCCCTTGTTGTCGATGCCGATGCGCCCGAAGACCGACTTGTAGAAGTCCCAGGTGGCCTGGAGGCCCCGGTGGGCGTCCACGGCGGCGGTCTGGCCCGTGGGGCCGGTGGTGGAGAGGGTGCTGCTGCTGTACCAGGTGCCGTCGCCCCAGACGCCGTCGGCGTCGGTGTAGGCGGTGCCGGTGCCCGAGGTCTTGTTGGCGAGGTTGTACGTGGTGTTGCTGCCGCTGGCGGGGCGGGTGAGGTCCGAGAGCTGGTGGGTGCTGCCCGTCCAGGCCGTGTCCAGGGTGACCTGGCCGTACCACTGGGAGTTGCCCGTGGTCTTCTCGGCGGTGAGGGTGGTCTTGCCGCCGGGCTTCCCGGCAGTGTGGAGGGTGGACCACTTCTTGATCAGGGCGCCGGTGTGGGCGTTGAAGAGGTAGTCGGTGTGGCGGGTCTCCTCGGCGCCGTTCTCGAGCTCGGTGTGGACGTGCCAGGCCAGGGCGTATTCGAGGACCCGGTCCTCGAGCTCGGAGGCGGCGGCGTGCTCGAGGGAGGCGGCCTTGGCGCCGGCCTTCAGGGCCCGGTAGGTGCGGGGCACCACCACGAGCTCCGCGGTGGGATCGTTCGCGTAGGCGCCCTGGGGGGCCAGGTCGCCGTGGGCCGCGGCCAGGGCCTCGGCGGCCTCCAGGGAGGGCTCGGTGCTGATCTCGATGCGCTGGAACACGGCCAGGGTGGGGGCCTTGTGGGCGCCCGAGGCGTCCGTGTGGGTCACGGCGTCGCCTTCCCAGACGGGCACGCCCCGGAAGTGCTGGCGGAACCGGGCGTGGGTCTCGCCGAACTCGTCGGTGCGGGCGCCGCGGAGCACGAAGCTGTGGCGGCTGTCCAGGCCCAGGCCCGCGCGCCGGCCGTGGAGGTCGTGGCTGGCGGACTGGATCCGTCCCTCCTCGGACTGTTTGAGGGCTGCCAGGGCGGCTTCGGGCAGGGGGGGGCGCCCGGCGGCGGCGGGAAGACCGGCCAAGCCCAATACGAGCAGGGTCACGAGGGGGGAACGCACGGCGACCTCCTGAAGGCTGCGCCGGCCCCGGGTGTGGAGTCAGCGGAGGGTTGAACGGATGGCTGGCGCCATCCTACGTCCATCCGGCCGCTTTAGGAATGTTTTTTCACAACGTGTTGATATCCACAATGAAAAACGGCCTCGTGTTGCGAGGCCGAAATGGGGGTCAGGGGGCCGGGCGCCGGCCAGCCCATACGCGCCGGCCCAGCCGGGCGTACTCCCAGAGCAGGAGGGGGCCCACCAGGGCGACCCGGGGGTTGAAGGCCCAGGCCTTCCCCCACTCCAGCCCGGCGGCGGCGGTCAGGGCGTGGGTGAGGCCGCAGCCCCAGCAGGGGTGCCCCGTCACCAGGGTCACGAGGCAGGGCGGGGCCGCGGCCAGCACCAGGTCCGGGGCGGCGACCGCGGCCAGGCCGGCCAGGGTCAGCCCCAGGAAGAGCGCCCGGTCACTTCTTGAGGGGGCGTCCGCTGGCATCCTTCATGCCCCCGACCAGGATGATGATGAAGTCGATGAGGGCCCAGATGCCGCACCCGCCCAGGGTGAACAGCTGGATGATGCCGATGACCGTGTGGCCCAGGTAGAAGCGGTGGACGCCCAGGGCCCCCAGGAAGAAGCACAGGAGGAGGGTGACGGTCCAGCTCTTGGGCTCGCCGGCGTCGGGGGTGGCCACGACGCTCTGGCCGGGGAGGGCGACGCCGCATTTGACGCAGACCGCCGCGGCGGGATGGGTTTCAGCTCCGCACTGGGGGCAGAAGGGCATGGGGACTCCTGGAATGGCGCTGGGCGCGATGTTCCAAGGTAGCGACCGAACGCCCGCCGGGGAATACGCTTTTTCACGTATCAGAGGACGCGCCCCGGATCCAGGAGGAGGGACGGGAGCCCCGGCTCCGCCGGGTCCGGCCGGACCCGGCGGAAGGCCTCGGTGCGGGGGGCGTTCACCGTCTCCCAGGCGTCGGGGCCGAACCCGTAGATGCCCTGGATGATGGCCAGCTTGTCCCGGAACTGGGCCTGGGTGAGGGGGAGCACGAGGCTGGCGTTCTGGGCCGGATGGGGCACGCTCCGGGCCCCGTCGTCGTCGTAGGCGAAGTGCCAGAGCTCGTTGGCCTGGAGGCGTCCCTGCTCGAACAGCACCCGCACGGCGTCCGAGACCTCGTCGTGGAACTTGTGCTCGGTGTACTCCCCCCGGGGGGAGTGGGTGAGCACCAGGTCGAAGGTGGCGCGGGGCAGGAGGTGGAGGATGGTCTCCTCCACCTGGCCCTCGGGAAGCTCGTCTTCCCGCCCCCCGTCCCGGAGGGCGCCCAGGTCCCCCCGGGCGCCGTACCGGGCCAGGGCGCGATGGAAGCGGGGGGCCCGGTCCGGGTCCGTCCGGTGATTGAGGGCGATGATGGTCAGGTCCAGCTCCGCATGCTTGAGCAGGAGCCCGCAGGCCCACATCGTTTCGTCGTCCGGATGGGCGACGATGACGGCCACACGGCCGCCCTTTTCCGCGTTCGAGGCCATGGTTCCTCCCGGCTGCAGGGTGGGATGATGCCGGGCCCGGCGCGTTCCAAAAAAAAGAGGCGGCCCGGAGGCCGCCTCTTTCAGGGTGGTGCGCGTCAGCCTAGAAGGACAGGCGGGCGCCGAGCTGCACCTGACGGGTGTCGCCCAGCATCGTCCAGTTCTTGGTGACGGCGGGAGCCGCGTCGGTGGACACGGGGTTGGAGGAGGGCACGATCTTCCAGTAGGTGTCCTGGCGGTTCAGGATGTTGAAGATGTCCACGGAAGCCGTGAACTTCACCTTGCCGACCAGGGTCCAATCGCGGCGCAGGCCCAGGTCCAGGGTGGTCTGGGAGCAGGTGCGCTTGGAGTTGCGGCCGTATTCCTGGCCGTAGATGTAGAACCGGTCGTTGGTGGTGGCGCCGTCCCCGTTCATGTCCTTGGAGTAGGTCACGGAGTAGGGGGAGCCGCTCAGGTAGCGCACGGAGAGGCTGGCGAGGATCCCGGAGAACCGCTTTTCGTTGAAGCTGATGTAGCCGGTGAGGACCGAACGGCGGTCGGTGTCGGCGTAGCCCCAATCCTTGTAGGGATCGTTCACGTCCTGGACGCCGATGCCCGAGTAGTTGCGCTCGTTGGAATCGAAGTCCTTGTTGATGGAGTAGGTGTAGTAGAGGTCGGCCTCGATGGGGCTGTCGGCCTTGTGGTACTTCAGGCTCAGGGTGTAGGCATGGTAGAGGCTGGTGCCGTCCGACATGTACTGGCCCATGGTCTGGTAGGTGGTGTTCGGGCGGGCGGAGTACACCGTGCGGCCGTAGGCGTTCACGGAGGGGGTGCCGATGTTGACGTCGCGGGTGCGCTCGAGCTGGTTGCCCTTGGCGTAGGTGGCGGACAGGCCGGTCACGAGCGCGTCGAAGGAACGCTCAACCGCGACGTTGACGCGGTCGGTGTAGGGGTTCTTGAAGTCCTGGCTGAACGTCCAGATGCTGAACGCGGGCACCTTGGCGGCGGCGGCGGAGGGGAAGGCCGAGAACCAGAAGGGGTTCGCCGGGTTGAAGGCGCTCGCGCCGGTGTTGCCGTAGGGGATGCCGAACGTGGTGGCGTCGGCGGCCTTGAAGTCCACCTGGCCCGTGCGGCGGGCGTTGGCCGCGAAGACCTGGTAGAGGAACACGGCCGGGGTGGTGCTCACGTAGCGGCCCACGCTGCCGCGCACGACGGTCTTGCCGCCGTCGAAGCCCGGGGTCCAGGTGAAGCTGAGGCGGGGCGAGAACTGGCTGTCGTTGGGGATCTTGGCGGTCAGCGGCATGGGCTTGGCCATGGGGTTGCTGTAGTCCAGGATCGGGTAGTCGGGGTTCTGCTGCTTGTCCCAGCGGACGCCGAGGCCCACCTTCAGTTCCTCGCTGATGCGCCAGTCGGCCTGCAGGTAGGCGGCGATCTGCTTGGTCTCGGCGCTGAACTGGCCGGCGTCGCGGACGTCGCCGTTGAGGCCGAAGTTCTGGCGGTAGGTCGTCCACTTCCCGGCGCGGTAGTTGGCCAGGTTGTCGAAGTAGTAGACACCGCGCCAGTTGCCGGCGAAGAACTCGGCCACGTCCACGGCGTTGTAGTCCACGCCGGCCTTCAGCTGCAGGGTGGGGGTGGTGTAGCTGATGTTCTCGACGAACTGCTTGCGCTTGGTGGAGTAGGTGCGGTCGAAGGGATACGCGCCGTAATAGCCGCCGCCCGTGATGCTCACCTCGGGGGTGGTGCTGTACGGGTCGCGGGGCATGTCGTCCTTGACGTAGTTGAAGCGGAACTCGTTCATCCAGTTGGCGTTGATGACCATGTTCCACTGGAGGACGTAGGCGTCGGACTTCACGACGTCGGAGGCCATGTTCTCGTAGGCGGCGGTGGTGCCGGAGCCGGTGTCGCCGGTGAACTTGGAGTGGTTCACGCGGGCCTGGATGACGTTGTTGGCGTTGATGTTCCAGTCGAAGCGGGCGAAGACCGTGTCGGAGTCGGCCTTGCTGTCATAGTTGCCCTGCTTGGAGAGGAGGACGGCGTCGTAGGGATTGCTGGCGACGAGGGTGTTGTAGCCGCCCTTCGTGGGATCGGGGTTGCCGAAGGCCATGTTGATGGGCGTCGTGCGGCGCTGGCCGTCGTAGGCCACGAAGTAGAACAGGGTGTCCTTGATGATCGGGCCGCCGGAGGCGAAGCCGAACTGGGCCTGCTTGAAGTCGCCGACGACCTTCTGGTCGGGGCGCTTGGCCACCATGCTCTTGGGACGGGCGTAGTAGAAGAGGGAGCCGGTGTACTCGTTGGTGCCGTTCTTGGTGATGGCGTTGAGGTAACCGCCGCCCATGCGACCGAACTCGGCGCTGGCGCCGTCGGTGATGACCTGGTACTCGCGGATGGCTTCGGAGGAAATGGTGAAGGGGGTCTTGCCCTCGGCCGCGCCCACGGCGCCACCGAAGAACGGCTCATTGTTGTCGCCGCCGTCGATGTTGATGGAGGTGTTCACACCGCGCTGGCCGGCGATGGCGAGGTTGCCGCGCTGGCTGTCGACCACCACCTGGGGCGTCAGGGTGGCCAGGGTGGTGAAGGAACGGTCCTTCATGGGGATGCTGCTGATCGCCTCGGGGCTGATGAAGGCCGCGGTGCTGGCGCGCTCCTGGTCGACGGTGGCCACGGAGGCGACCACTTCGACGGTGATGGCGGCCTCGGCGGCCATGGTCACGTTCAGGGGGGCGGCATCACCCAGGTTCAGGGTGACCTTCAGGTTGGCAGCCGTCTGGTAGCCCTTGGCGGCGACGGTCACCGCGTAGGCGCCCACGGGCAGGGTGGGGGCGAAGTAGCGGCCGTTCGCGTCCGTCACGGCGGTGCGGATGAGACCGGTCTCCTGGTTGCGGATGGTGACGGTCGCGCCGGCGATGCCGCCGCCGCCCTTCGCCGTGATGCGGCCGGTCAGCTGGGAGGACACACCCTGGGCCAGAAGGGGGGCGCCGCAGATCAGAAGGGGCAGAAGCCGGGATAGCCGGAGGGCACTTTGCATGGACATGCTCCTTGGAACGAGAGAAATCAGTATCTCTGGTTACCGAGCATTATCCGGGAACTTTTCTGTTAAATGAAGCACATCAACCCGCGCATATTTGCATGAGCGGTTTTTTCCTTGCCGGCCTTCAGCGATCCGGCTCCATCTGGCAGGTGACATCCCCCGTCGCCCAGGCCTGGCAGCCGAGCCGCTGATCGGGAGCCGCCTTGAGCAGCTTGAGGATCCGGGCTTCGGTGGCCCCGACGGGCGTGAGGTTCTCCTGGCCCGCCTCCACGGTCACGATGCAGGTTCCGCACCGGGCGTGGCCCCCGCACCGGTGGTTGAGCGGCTGTTCCCCTCGTGCGGCCGCCGCAAGCAGCGACAGCTCGCGTTCGATGGAGATCTCTACGGTCTGCTTGCCTTTGAAGGTCACCTTGAACATGGGGCTCCGGTCGGGAAAGGCGGACGTGTGCCTTGGCCTAGGTCAGAATAGGGCGGGCCGGGCCCGGACGGAAGCCTCGACAGCCCATTCGGCTGGTATCCAGACCCCCCTCTTTCGTTTTTGCACCAATCAGAAGTGTTGTAAATTTTATAATTTTACTTGTTTTGTCAACATTGGCGCGCTAGGTTGACGCTGGCCCCGGTCCCCCGGACCGGCATGCCCGACAGGAGCCCCCATGCTCGCATCCCTCCGCATCGGTCAGCGGCTCGCCTTGGCCTTCGGATTCATCCTTGCCCTCCTGGCCCTGTCCAACGGCGGCGCCTTCCTCCGCATGAACGAGATGGCCGCCGACCTGGACCGGATCACCCGCGTCTACGGCATGGAGCGGGACTTGGCCATGCGCATGGAACTCGCCTCCGAGACCATCAGCCGGCTCACCGCCACGAGCCTCCTCAGCGAGACCACCGCCCAGCGGGATGCCGCGCTGGACCAGATCCCGCCCCTGCGCAAGGTCTACGACGATTCGGGCGCGGCCCTGGAGCGCATGCTCCTGTCGGAGGAGGCCCGGGCGCTCTTCGCGCGGACCCAGGAGGGGGCCCGGACCACCCGGCCCATCAACAATGAGGTCATCCGCCTCGAGAAGGCCGGCCGCCACAAGGAGGCCGTCGCCCTGTTCGCCGGAGAGGCGGAGGCCGCCAAGGAGAAGTGGTTGAAGTCCCTGGATGACCTCTCGGTCTTCGCCGCGGATCGCCTGAGGGAGGCCCGGGACCGGGCCCAATCGGCCCTCGACAACGCGAGGTTCATGGTCGCCCTCCTCCTGGGGCTGGCCATCGCCCTGGGGGTGGCCGCGGCCCTCGCGATCACCCGCGGTATCATCCGCCCCGTCAAGGCCTTCCAGGAGATCCTGGGCCGGGCCGCCACCGGCGACCTGCGGGTGAAGGCGGAAGCCGGCGCCCGGGACGAGATCGGGGATCTGGGCGTCTCCCTCAACGGCATGCTGGGCCGCCAGCGGGAAGCCATCCAGGGCGTGGCCTCGGCCACCGCCACGGTGGCCAGCGGCGCCACCGAACTCTCCGCCAGCGCTGACCAGATGTCCTCCGCCACCCAGCAGATCGCCCGGAGCAGCGAGACCCTCAACCAGGTCATGGAGCAGGTGGCGGCGGCCATGCTCGAACTGGCCGCCAGCGTCCAGGAAGTGGCCGGCAACGTCCGCCTCTCCCAGGAGGAATCCCGGCAGGCCGTCCTTGCCGCCGAAGCCGGACGCCGGGATGGGGAGCAGGCCACTCGCCGCATGGAGAAGATCCTCGCCACCACCGGCAACATCGCCCAGGCCGTGCGCGTGATCCAGGACATTGCCCGCCAGACCAACCTCCTGTCCTTGAACGCCGCCATCGAGGCCGCGAAGGCCGGGGCCCAGGGCAAGGGCTTCTCCGTCGTCGCCGAGGAGGTGCGGAAGCTCGCGGAACGCAGCCGCCAGGCCGCGATGGAGATCGAGGGCCTCATCCTGGAGAGCCGCGAGGCCGTGGAAGACGGCACCCAGGCCGTGCGCGCCGCCATCGGCTTCCTGGGCAGCATCCACCAGGCCATCGACGGCGTCGCCGCCCGCGTCCAGGAGATCGGCGCCGCCACCGAGGAACAGACCCGCACCGCCGACGAAGTCAGCCGCCGCGTGGACGAGGCCTCCCGCGAGGTGGGCCAGAACGCCGCCGCCACCCACCAGCTGAGCGCCACCGTCGTCGAAATCGCCCGCACCTCCAGCGACCTCGCCCGCGTCTCCGAAGGCCTCGCCGAAGCCATGGGCCAATTCAAGGTTTGAGGCCCTATATCAACGTCCGGCCCTGAGCTAGACTGTTCCCGGCCCTATAGCTCAGCGGTCAGAGCTGGCGGCTCATAACCGCTTGGTCCAGGGTTCGAATCCCTGTGGGGCCACCAAGTGCCAGGCCGACGGCATCCGAGGAAGTCTGACATGCCTTGAAGGACAAGGGCATTTCGGACTTTCATCGTCCGAGGAGGTCTGCTGGCGGCCGAGGAAATCCGCAGTGTCATGGGAGGACATTTGGGGGCATCAACTCCACTCATAAGGAGATCCCGCCTGGCGGGGTTGGTCACTTTGCAAGACCCTATGCATGAAACGCGGAAGACTTGCCCTTGAGGACCTCTCAGAGGCAGACAGTTGAAGCCAAGCAGCCCTGCTTCCTAACCCGATGTTCGACCAGACCCTGCCAACCTCGTCTCCGATGATCGCTCCAACCCACACCAACTTCCGCCCCGTGTCGCCCGCCTCGTCTGGCAAGGCTAGTCAACGGGGTCGTTAGAAGTGGTGACAAAACCAGTGCTTTCCGCCGGCGATTACCATGCTTCATCTCCTCCATCCCGACCATCGGCGTTCATCCCTGTTACGCAGGGCCGAGGCATAGATGGGTCGGCGCATGTAATGGGCGCACCGACCCATGCCATCGCTGGCCCTGCGTAACAGGGATGAACGCCGATGGTTGGGATCAACGGGGATAGGGCTGGGGCTACTTCCAGCGCATTACCATCCCAGGGCAGAGAAGCAGATGAGGCTGGCTGCAACCTTGAGGAAGGCTAGGTGGATATCGGCCCGCCTTTCGTAACGAACCATGAGGCGCCTGAAGTGCTTGAACCACGCGAAGGTCCGCTCGACTACCCAGCGATGCTTGCCAAGTTTCTCTGCGGTCTCGACCCCTCGCCGTGCAATGCGGGAGAGCATGCCCCGGACTTTGCAGGCCACCCGGCAGCGGCGGAAGTCGTACGCCTTGTCGGCGTGCAGTTTCCTGAAACGCCGGCGGGGGCGCCCACGACCATGGCGAATCCCTGGCACCGCATCGATCAGCTTCTCGAATGGGACCGAGTCATGCTGGTTCGCAGGCCCCACCAGCACGGCCATCGGGATGCCATTGGCATCGGTGATCAGGTGGTGCTTGGTCCCGTTCTTCCCTCGATCCGTGGGGTTCGGGCCGATCGCTTGGCCCCCCTTTTTGCCCTGATGCTCGAAGCATCCAGGGCGCCGCGCTCCCAATCGATTCGGCCTGCGTCGTTCAACTCCTCAAGCAGGATTCGATGGAGGTCGTCCCACACGCCGAGGTCATGCCACTCCTGGAGTCGGCGCCAGCATGTCATGCCACTGCCGCAGCCCATCTCCTTCGGCAGATCCGCCCAGCGGATGCCTGTCTTCAGGACGAACAGGATTCCCCGCAAGGCGTTGGGGTTGGGCACAGGAGGCCGCCCTCCCTTCGGCTTCGGCACGGGCGGAGGCAAAAGCGGAGCGATGCGTTCCCAGAGCTCAGAGGGCAAGATTTCTCGGGCCATCCAAGTACACTATGCACTCTTTCCTTGATGTACAAGGGGTTTTGTTACCACTTCTTAGGCATCGCGGGGCAACCGGCCAGTGATGGCCGCGAAATCAGGGGCTTGTTCGCTCCTAATAACGGCTAGGATCTCAACGGACCGAGCCCCCGGTTGGTAAATGATCCGAAATGGAGGGTGGACCACCTCGCGCAGGTTGGGGTCATCCAACTCGGGGACCATCCTGCCGGAGGTCGGGAATCGTTCCAGTCGGCTGATGGCTTTGTGGACAGCACGCGCAAGGCGATCTGCTGCGTCCCGATTATCCATTGCGATGAAATCCAGTGCGGTCTCCAACGCTCTGCCTGCTGGCCCTGACCAATGAACTTCAATCATTGACCTGCCCACTTATTTAGCCGGCGTCCCATTTCCTCATGGCTGATCACATCACCCTCGGCAATAGCTTTACGCCCTTTTTCGACAGCCGCCTGGATTTGCGCCTTCCGGGTCCATTCATCCACCAGTTGGGCAACGCTAACGCCCTGCTCAGCAGCCATGACCCTCAAAGCTCGCGCGGTCTCAGTGGGTACCACGACTGAAACCTTGGTCGTCTCACCTTCGAAATTCCTCGGACGGCCGATACTCATGTCTTCCCCCTTTTTGGAAATATATTCCATTTTCTCAAAAAGGCCAGCAGGGGACGCTTGCATTCACAATTCTGCCGATCACCAGAAGGCTCGCTCCCTTCTTGGCGGGAGCAGGGCCACCGCATGATCCATTCAGGAATGAGCCGCACCTGAATTCGCGAGCGGGAACCCGAGGAGCGCGGCCATCCGGTAGTCGGGGGACATGGCGGCCTGAAGCCGCCTGACCCAGAGTTGCTTCTCGGGCAGGTAGGCCACCGCGTTCAGGGTCGTCACCCGGCGGGTCTCCCGGGGCTTTTCCTTGAGGCGGGGACTCTCGCCCTTGATCCTCGCGCCTGTTCCTTCAGGCGCAACCTGTCGTTACCCATTGCAATTCACGATATCTGATTTATAATTTATTTATGAAAGCGTTTGGGTTCGGCCTTTTTTTTCTGCCCTTCTCCATCGCCGTGGGCTTGCCGTTCTCCATGGGCAGGCTAGGTAGTGTTCCTTGGTTCCACCTTTTCTCCGGGTGCGGGGGCTTTTTTGGGGCCACCTTGTGCTGGAGACTCCTTGTGCACGGTCGAACCGATGCGTCCGGAAGGGCTGTGGTGGCCGGGATGCTCACAACCATCCTTGGCCAGTTCTTGATGTGGCTCCTCTGGTTGTTCACGTATTCCTTGTTTCCCATCCCACCGGGTGGCTCATTTCTCGAGAGGTTGCAGCAGGAGTTGTCCACTGCAGTCCTCTTTACCGTGGGCGGCCTCGTGGCGATGTCTACATGGGTGTTGATACCCATCGGAGCACTCCATGGTTGGGCGTTCCAGCGCCTTACCCTGTTGCTAAGGAAGAAATCCCAGGGGTGAGGATGGTCCATGCGGAAGCCCATGGGGCAAGGGTGACCTCGGCAAGTGGAGCGTCGACACCTGACGAACCCGTTGACCAGCCGTGTCCGGCTTCTGACCTTCGGTTGGCCAGAAACGCGCTTTGGGCACGGCGCTCCTGCCGACGCGAGGCCAGGGTCGGCCTCGACCATCGGGTGCGGCATGGCCGGGGCGCTGGTTCAGGTCCTTCTCTGAAATGATTTGAAATGAGGGCTATTTGACGGGGAATCCAAACCACGAAATATCAGCACCGCAGGATGGGCAGGTTCGCCTGCTGAGCAGCCAGCTTCGGACGGATGAAGGCTTGCTGAAGGCGGGCAAGGGTCTTCCACACCTGGGGCAGGGCGGTTTCCTTCGCAGTGTCTCGAAGAGAACCAAAAACAGGAAGGTTCCGAGTGATATGTATGCGTAATAGCTCATCCTGCTTGGGTTCCGCCCATTCCGGCTTGGGAGGTTCTGCAACGTTGCACTGGCCATCCATGCATTACAGGCGTCAGATGGCCCGGAGGTGAGCGAAGGTTCCATGCGCCTCTTGAACAGCCCCCAAGACCTGACCAGGGCCTAGGCCGTTCGAGGAAGCCAGGGCTGCAATGGTCAACCTTGCATGGGATTGCCGTACGCCGTCAGGTATCGAGGGATGACATGACCAAGAGGGCCTTCCGGCCGGCTTCGGGGTGAAGGACGGAGAACGGTCCCGCCTCCGGATGGCACCGTTCGCCGTCAGACAGGTTCGCCGTTCGAGGTGGAGCCCGATGAGCGTCGGAATCCGTAGCACACCACGATGGCCCATTTCGGTCCGTGTTTTATGGGTATGCAGCCATACGAGACGGTTCCTTCAGGCGCAACGTACCCGTAACCAACCGGCATGAACCGCACGGCGGGGCCATCGGATCGATGCCGGAGGGTGAAGTCAACCGGACTCATGGATAAGAGTGCGCCCGTGAGGAGGATTGCCAGCGAACATCGCAGCAGGCGCCGGCCGCGGAGCGCGCAGAAGGCGAAGACGGCGATGGACGAAGCCAACCAAAACACGAACGACGCTCTCCAGGAGAGGGTCATCAGGCCTACGGCGTAGAGGAAAATCAGGGTTGCACCCGCTGCCGCAATCGGGAGGCGCTTCCATCGCATCATGGGACCCGGATCCGGAGGAGGGGCGCGCTGAAAGCCGCCCGGTGCCTGAGGGTGGGCAGACCCATGGGGGGGGAGGCGGGCAGGGGGGAGCCGGCGAGGGCATGTGCGGGTAACCCAGGGGCTCGCGGGACCGGGGGGGCCGCGCCGGACCGCGGGGTCGGGTGGAAGGCCATCCGGTTCGGGCTACTTCGGCGCAGGGGTCGGCGTCGGCTCAGGGGTCGGCGTCGGCGCGGGGGCTGGGGCAGGAGCCGCCGGGTGGCCTGGGGCTTTGGCGGGGGCTTTCACCGCGGCCCGGGCGGCCTTGCTGGCGTCGTTCGCTTTCTTGGAGGCTTCGGCGGCCACGCCATTCTGCTGGACGGCGCGTTTGCGTGCGAGGTGGGCTTTCCTGGATTCACGCGCCGCGACCTGGGCCTGGTGATCCGCCTCTTTGAGGGCCTTCCGGGCCCGTTTCAGGGCGGCCTGGGCCTTGTCCACATCCGCCTTGGCCTTGTCCACGGCCTTCCTGGCCTCGAGCACGACCGGATCCTGGGAGACCTCCGTTTGGAGGGGCTGAGGCGGGTTCGCGTGACCCATCGGGCCCAGCAGGGCGACCAGGACAAGGAGCTTGAAGGGCTGATTCATGGGGTGGGCCTCCGAGGTGGGGAGAAGGAGAACGGGAACAGGCGCGAGAACGGCTGGCGCTCCCTTGGGGCAGCCCCTTCGCATCGAGGCGCGGCGGCTGCGGGCCGCGGGGTCATGGAAGTGCCTGATGCGGTGCCCCTGCGGGGATGCGGTGGAGAAGAACCGCAGAGGACTGGGGCGGCCGGGGCGGATGCGGGGGCATCCGGCGGGTTCCAGGGCTTCATCCCGTTGCGGGGGCGAAACCTGGCGGACTGGTTCTTGGGTGGGACTGGGACCAGTGTAATTCGGGCCCGGAACGCCCGTCGCGGAAAATGGCGCCAGGTCCTCCGCCGCGGACCCCGGCGGGTCCTTCCGCGCGCCCTGGCCGGGCCGCACCCGGCCCCGGGCTTCAGACGGCACGGCGATGCTGGCGGAAGGCCGGCCCACGGCGGGATCACCTTCCGGCGGCGCCGGCAAACAACGCGGAGGCCCCCTCGACGATGGCCCGCCGATGGGCTTCGGTGATGTCCTTGGCCTTGCAACGTCCTTGGGAGGTCGTATAGCCAAGGGCCTTCAGTTTCGCCTTGAGATACGCCGGGCCCTTGAGGCTGACCCAGGTGTCCAGGAAGGCCAGGTCCGCAGCCTGATATTCCTCGGCAAAGGCCATGGCGGGGCTGCCTTCCATGAAGGGCAGCAGGTACTTGGACCAGATGGGGGTCGTTGGGTTCAGGAGATTCGGCCCCCTGGGGAGATTGCCTTCCAGCGCCATGGCATGGAACAGGATCTGGCAGGTCTTTGTGGCTGGGTCGGACGTCCCCTGCGCGGCCTTGGCAAGGGCCATCAAATGGGCCTCGTTGGAAGGCGCCGGGGCTGGCTGCTGGGGACTGGCCAGGGCGGGAGCCAGGCCAGCCATCAGGACCGATGCGTATCTCGGGGTGGAAACCATGGGGTGGCCCTCGCGCGATCCTGCGCCCCCTGCGGGGGGAACGGCTCCGAGTATGCCACGTACCGGCCGGGGCTTCATGGGGAGGGACGTGGCGCCAGGACGCCCCTTCCGGAATCGGCCGCGGGCGGGGGCCATTGAAATTTCCGGGGCTGGGCGGGCGGCATGGGCATACTGAAGCCATGCCCCCATCCCCCCTGACGAAGCGGCCCTGGCTCCTGGCCTCCCTGGCCCTGCTCCTGATCGGAGCCGGCGCGGGGTTCCTCGCGTTCCGGCCGGGGGCGGGTCGGCAGGACGGCAGCGCCCGGCAGCGGCTGCAGGCCTTCGTGGCCAACCCCCGCCAGAAGCCGGACGCCGCTGCCTTCGAGGCGGTGATGAAGGAGGTCCTGCGGGGGTACCGGCAGATCATCGTGCTCTTCGCGGACGAGGCGGGCCTCAAGCCCGAGGAGGCCGCCCACGCGGCTCGCATCGGCAAGGCGATCTACCACGAGAACCAGGACCGGCTGATCCTCCTGGACGACGCCCTCACGGCCCTGGTCGCTTCCGGACAGGGGAGCCGCGCGGCGGTCCTGGACGATCTGCTGACCTGGATCGAATCCGGCAGCGGGCTCTTTGACGCCGACCGGCTCGCCTTCAAGGAGACCCTCCAGGCGCTCCGGAAGGCCGTCGCGGAGGATCAGACCCTGCCCGCGGTCAAGCTCCACCGCCGCATCATGGAGGACCTCTCGGCCCTGGGCGAGATCGAGGCCCAGTACGACCGGGAACTGCGCCAGGTGTTCGGGCGCTTCGGGGAGCGGGGGATCCAGGTCCGGCGCCAGCGCTGGGAGGACTACGTGGCCAAGCTCAAGGCCACCTTCAGCGTCGAGGCCATCCTCCGGGACTACGGGACGATCATCCCCTATCCCCAGGTGAAGGGCGCCGCGGAGGACGCGCGGGAGATCTCCGGCAAGGGGCTGCCCCCCAGGACCCTCCTGTTGACCTTCGATGATGGGCCGCATGGGACGTATTCGGAGGAGATCTCCGCCATCCTCAAGCAGTACGGGGTTCCGGGCGTGTTCTTCGAACTGGGGCAGAACCTGGGACGCATCGATGCCGGCGGCCGGCCCGTCCTGGGGCGGCTCGCGCCCGTCAGTCAACATCTCCTGGCCTCCGGGCACCAGCTGGGCAACCACAGCTTCAGCCATGCCCAGCTGGCCAAGGCGGACGCCGGCGCCTTGCAGACGGAGATCCGCCAGACGGAGGCGCTCCTGGCCGCGGTGCGGGGCGACGGCGCACGGCTCTTCCGCTTCCCCTATGGGGCGAGCAGCCCTGCCTCCCTGGCCAGCCTGGAGGCCTTCCACCTCCGGGCCATGGCCTGGAACATCGATTCCAGGGACTGGGCGGATCCGGTGCCCAGCTCCATCGTCGACCGGGTGCTGCGGGAGGTGGATGGCGAGCAGCGCGGCATCGTCCTCTTCCATGACATCAATGAGCGCACCGTCAAAGCCCTGCCCCTCATCCTCGACCGGCTCGTCGCGGAAGGCTACCGGTTCGCCAGCTGGGAGAACGGCGCCTTCAAGATCGGCGACGCCGTGGTGCCCGCCGGGGCGAAGGCGGTTCCGACCACCGGCTACCGGGAGAGCTGGGCCGTGGTCATCGGGATCGACGACTACCCCCGCTGGCCCCGGCTCCAGTACGCGGTGCGGGATGCGGAGGCGCTGAGGCGGACCCTGGTGGA
Source organism: Mesoterricola sediminis (assembly GCF_030295425.1). NCBI lineage: Bacteria > Pseudomonadati > Acidobacteriota > Holophagae > Holophagales > Holophagaceae > Mesoterricola > Mesoterricola sediminis. The sequence continues at coordinate 2,167,602 of NZ_AP027081.1, forward strand.
GCGGTTCGCCTTCCGGGAGGACCATGTCCTCGCGCTGAAAAACCAGGAGGCCACCCGGGCCAACATCCTGGGCCTGCTCCACGACAAGCTCGGCCAGCTGGGCCTCCAGCGCGACGACCGGGTCCTGGTGTTCTTCGCGGGCCATGGGACGACCCGGAAGCTGTCCTCCGGCCGGGACCTGGGCTACATCGTGCCCGTGGACGCCGGACCCGAGAACCTGGCCACCGAGGCCATCCCCATGACGGAGATCCAGAACCTGGCGGAGGCCATCCCGGCCAAGCACGTGTTCTTCGTCATGGATTCCTGCTACAGCGGCCTCGGGCTGACGCGGGGGGCGGGCTCCCAGAACTTCCTCAAGGAGAATGCCCGGCGGATCGGACGGCAGATGCTCACGGCGGGCGGCGCCGACCAGATGGTGGCCGATGGCGGGCCCAACGGCCATTCCATCTTCACCTGGACCCTGCTCCAGGGGCTCGACGGGAAGGCCGACCTCAACGGGGACGGCTTCATCACGGCCACGGAGCTGGCGGCCTACCTCTCCCCGGCGGTGTCGAGCGTGTCCGCCCAGACCCCCGCCTTCGGGAGCCTGCCCGGGTCCGAAGGGGGGGAGTTCGTCTTCGAACTGCCCGCCGAAACGGAATTCCTCAGCCCCGATACCCGGCAGCTGGAGAGTTCGGCCCTGGCCCTGAACCAGAAGATCGCCGCCCATCTGGAGGGCCGGAAGCCGACGGCCCCCGCCACCATCAAGACCCTGGAGGGCGGGGAGACGAAGCTGACACCCGGGAAGGCCATCGTGCTCGCGCCGCGCCAGGCCGCGCAGCGGGCCAATGACCGCGGCCTCCAGGCCTACCGCGAAAAGCGCTATGCGGATGCCGAGGCCGCCTTCGCGGAGGCCCTGAAGCTCCGGCCGGACTTCGCCCTGGCGGCCAACAACCTGGGGTATGTGTACTACAAGCAGGATCGCTTCGCGGAAGCGGCCCGATGGTTCGAGAACGCCATCCGCATGGATCCCTCCCGGGCGATCGCGTACCTGAACCTGGGGGACGCCTGCTTCAAGGGCGGGGAGCTGCCGAAGGCCCGGAAGGCCTTCGAGACCTACCTGGAGCTGGCGCCCAAGGGGGCCGGTTCCGCCTACGCCCGGGACCGACTCCAGCGGTTCTGAGGCACGCCCGTCAGGGCGCCGGCTCCTGGACCATGTGGAGCACCCCCCACCCATGGCCGTCCAGATCCACGAAGCTGTGGGTGTACATGAACCCGAAATCCTCGGGCTGGTCGTAGGTGGTGCCGCCGGCGGCCAGGGCCTTCGCGACGAGCGCATCCACCTCCTCCCGGCTGCCGCAGCTGAGGGAGATCAGGACTTCGACGGCCTGGTGGGTGTCGCAGATGGCCTTGGGGGTGAAGGTCTTGAATTTCTCGTGGGTGCCCAGCATGACGCAAACGGCCTCGCTGATCACGATGCAGGCCGCCGTCTCGTCGCTGAACCGCGGATCCTGGGGGAAGCCGAGCGCCTTGAAGAAGGCGACCGACTTGGCGAGGTCGGCGACGGGGAGGGTGAGGTAAACCTGGTGGACCATGCCGATCTCCCTTGGGGGTGCCCGAGGAGGGGGGCCGCGGGTGCCCCGCATCATGGCAGACCTGCCCCCCGGGTGGAATGGGGGCGGGCCGCATCCCTTCCACGCGGGTCGGGTGGGGTGGAGGGGCCAGCCCCGGCGGGGGAGGGGGGCCTGGCTCTCCCGCGGTTTCCGCGCGGGCCACGCGTACTAAAAGTGCATAAATACGGGGGGGCCGAGGTGGGGGACTCAGGCCCTGGCGGGCTGCGAATCGATGAATAGATTGTGATATTCCCGCAGCTCCGCCGCCCAATGCCCGGGGACGAGGATGTGATGGTTGCCCAGGGGCCGCGCCAGGAGGGACGCCAGGCCTCCCTGGAGGCGCACCTGCACCTGGGTGCGGCAGCGGTCCTCGGCGGAGCCGCAGGCCACGGCCTCGCCTTCGGCGACGTAGAGGCCGCGCAGGTCCTCCCCGCCGATGCGCACCAGGGTGACGGGGCCCGGGGCCCACGTGCCCTGGATGCCCACGCCCAGGGCGGATTCGAAGTGGGACCGGAGGGCGTAGGTCTGGACGAGCTTCCGGGCGATGGTGCAATGGGCCAGCCACAGGGTTCCCGCGGCCGGGTCCAGGTCCTGGGGGTTGGCCATGAAGGAGAGCCGGCCGGTGAGGGCCTGGACCCAGAGCATGGTCAGGGCGGCGGGCAGGTCCCCCTCGCACCCGGCCACGATGCCCGCGTCCATGAGGTCCGAAAGGCCCAGGCAGCCGGTGGTCGCCAAGCCGGTGACCAGGTCGAAACAGCGCACGCTGCAGGCGTCCAGGCGCTGCGCCGCGACGAGGCTGCGGAGGGCCGCCGCCACCTGGGCGGCGGTGCGGAGGTCCGCGGCGGAGGGCTCGAGGATGCGCGTCGCGCCCTGGCGGAAGCCCTGGTCCAGGGCCTCGGCGGCGACGGGGTCGGCCTGGCGGAGGGCGGCCTCCAGGTCCGCGAGGGGCACCTCGATCACCGCCGGGCCCCAGGTTTCGGTGACGCGGGCCGGATCGGGCCGGCTCGCCACCAGCCAGTCGGAGGGGGTCCCGATCAGGCCGAGCCGCAGGCGGGCCATGCGCGCCCGCACCGCGAGGTGGTGGGCGGTCCGGGCCAGGTCGGCCGCGGCCGTGCCCGTGCCGTTGATCAGGAAGAGGCGGCCCTGCCGGCCGATCTGGTGGAGGCGGGCGAGGACCTCCAGGGCGGCGGGCAGCGAGTTCTGGGCCGGGTGGGCGAGGAGGAGCACCGGGTCCGGCCGCTGGGCCGCGGCCTCCAGGGCGAGGTGCTCGGTGCCGCCCGTGACGAGGAAGAGGGCCTGGGCGTCGGAGGCGTCCTCCACCCGGCGGGTGGGGAGGCCCTGGGCGGCAAGGCCGGCCGCGAGGGCGGCGCAGGCGGCCTCCACCAGGTCAGGCGCATGGAAGCGGGAGGCGAGGGGCAGGATCGTGAACATGGGCAGACCTTCGGGGGGGAAGCTTCGAGGATAGCCCATCGGGGGGCGCGCGCCGCAGGTCCCGGGCTCCATGGCCGGTTGCGCATATACGAATAATCTATTGAATTCGGGGACCTCGCTTATCTTGAATTGCACATCAGCAACCCCTACAGTGGAGGCATCCATTCATCGACCACGCAGGAGCCGGCTGCTTTGACCCATGGAGGGTCCCGCCCCTCCCCGGGACCCCGCGTGGCAAGGGAGTTGCCATGTTCGATTTGAGGAATATGAAGATCTCGAAGCGCCTCGGCCTTGGGTTCGGGGCCCTCGGGCTCGCGATGCTGACGGTATTCGCGGTGGCCTGGTGGGGGACGGCCTCCCTGGCGAAATCGGACCAGATGATCCTGGAGGAGGCTGAGAAGGCGGCCGCCGCCAGCCAGCTGGTGGACACCCTCTCCCAGATCAACCTCTCCACCTGGACCTTCCTCGCGGCGCGGAACCCCGCCGACCGGGACACGGCCAACGCGCGGATGGGGGAGCTCCGGAAGCAGTACAAGGCCGCCATGGGGCGGCTCAAGGCGGTCAAGGACGCGCCCCGGGGCGTGGAGCTCCTGGCGGCCTGTGAATCCGCCCTGGGCCAGGGGCGCGACGCCAACAACCGCATCCTCGCGCTCAACCAGGCCGGCAAGACCGCGGAGGCGCTGGACGCCTACATCACCGAGGGGAACCGGATCAAGGCCCGCACCGACGGCGCCTTCGCCCAGTACCTCCAGTACCGGGACGCGGTGATGCGGGAGAAGGCCGCCGACGCCGGGGCCGTCCTCGTGCGGGTCCGGGTGGTGCTGGCCATCGTCCTGCTGGCGGGGCTCGCGGCGGGTTCCGCGGTGGGCCTCGCGATCACGCGCCTCTATTCCCGGGACATCCAGGCGGTGACGGCCAAGACCCTGCTGCTCGCCGAAGGCAATTTCGCGGTGGACGTGCCTGAGGCCTTCCGGATCCGGAAGGACGAGATGGGGGAGCTGGCCCGGGCCTACCAGCAGATGGTGGACGGCGTCCGGAGCCTGCTGCGCGCGCTCATGGAGGAGGTGCAGTCCCTGGCCTCGTCGGCCACGGAGCTGTCCGCGTCCTCGGACGAGATGGCGGCGACCACCGAGGAGATCGCCCGCACCACCGAATCCCAGCGGGATGGGGCGACGCGCGCCTCCGCGACGATCACCGAGCTGTCCCGCTCCATCGCCTCGGTCAGCGGCCACGCCCAGGCCTCGCTGCGGGTGATGGAGAGCGCCCTGGACGCCACCCGCAAGGGGGACGAGGCGGGGCGCACGACCCAGACCGCCATGGAGGACGTGAGCACCACGGCGGACCGTATCACGAGCGCCATCCGCGTCATCACCGAGATCGCGAACCAGACCAACCTGCTGTCCCTGAACGCGGCCATCGAGGCGGCCAAGGCCGGCGCCCACGGCCGCGGCTTCGCCGTGGTCGCCGAGGAGGTCCGGAAGCTGGCGGAGCACAGCGGCTCGTCGGCCAAGGAGATCGCCCAGCACATCGTGGCCGCCCAGGAGGCGGTGAACAACGGGGTGGGCACGGTGAAGGCCTCGGCCCGGCTCCTGGCGGAGATCCACGCGAACCTGGAGACCCTGGCCGACCAGACCCGCCAGGTGGCCGCCGCCGTCGCCGAGCAGAGCCAGGCCGGCTCGATGGCGGCGGGGCTCATGGACCAGGGCGCCCGGGATTCGGCGGCATCGGCCTCGGCGGCGGCCCAGATGGCGGCCACGACCACGGAGATCGCCCGGACCGCGGCGGAGCTGGCCCGCATCGGCGAGCGCCTCAACGGGATGATCCACCGCTTCAAGCTCTGAGGGATCCGGGCCGGGGCCGCCGGCGCGGGGTCAGGCCTCGCGCGGGGCCTCGCCCCGCTCCCGGGGGTCCCAGCTGGCCTCGAATTCGGCCTCGCGCCGACGGGAGTCCTGGATCCGCTCCAGCAGGCGGCGCTGCGAGGGGGTCAGGGGTTCGTGCTCGGTTTTGCGTTTCTGCAAGGGCGGTCTCGCGCGCGGTCGAATGGGGTCGGATGGCCCCATTAGGCCCGATGGGCCCGGGGCCCGCAAGGCCCCGGGTGTGACAGGCGTGGAAAATCTTCCTACTGGCCGCCGGCGGGGGCCTTGGCCCGGAGTTCGGCGCGGCAGGCCTCCAGGGCCCGGGCGTAGTCGGGGTTCTTCAGGAAGGCGTCGTGGACGATCCGGGCGAGGATCTGGCCCCCCAGGTTGTCGGAGGGGAAGTGGACCCCCGCGAGCATCCGGCCCCAGGCGTTCTTCCGGGCCCAGGTGAAGAGGGCCTCGCGGCGAGCGGGCATGAGATCGGCCAGGACATGGGCGGTGATGAACACGGCGGTGGCGTGGCCGCTGGGATAGGAGAAGTAGCCGGGATCCAGGACGCCGCCCTTCTGCTCCTGGGGCGGGGTCACGCAGGGCTGGACGCGCTTGTCCTGGATGGGCGGGCGCAGGCGCCGGTACTGGAGCTTGGCGGCGTGGTTGGCGCTTTCGCCGTCCCCGAGGGCCTCCTGGAGGAGCTTGGCGCACACGGGGAGGTTGGAGGGCGTGAACCAGGGGCCCAGCACTTCGGCCACATCGAAGTAGTTGAGGCGGTCGGTTTTCCGGGCCCACGCCACTTCCTCGGCGGTGCGCCAGGCCTGGAGCTGGAGGATGGTCTCCAGGTCGGCCTGGGCGGCGAGGGTGCCAACGGCGGGCGGGGCGGGGAGGGGGGTCAGGTCCAGGGTGCGGGCGTCGAAGAACCGGTGACCGGGCACAAGGCGGGCGGGCTCAGGCGTCTGGGACTGGACGGGGCCCGCGACGAGCAGGGCCAGGATCAGGGCCGGGGGGGCCAGGGGGATGCGCATGCGTAACCTGTGGGAGGGCCAGCGGTTGCCGGCGGGTCAAGCGCCATGGTAGCACCTGACCGGACGGCCCGGGCGGGCCTCAGGGGTGGCGCGCCTCCCCGCCCAGCTGTCGTACCAGGTCCCCGATCACCGCCTTGGCGTCCCCGAAGAGCATGAAGGTCTTGTCCAGGGCGTAGAGGGGGTTGTCGATGCCCGCGAAGCCGGGGTTGCGGGACCGCTTGACGGCATACACGGTGTGCGCCCGGTCGGCATCGATGATGGGCATGCCGTAGATGGGGCTGGCCGGGTCGCTGCGGGCGGCTGGGTTGACGACGTCGTTGGCCCCGACGACGAGGCAGACGTCGCAGACGGGCATCTCCCCGTTGATGTCGTCCATCTCCACGAGATCGTCGTAGGGGATCTCCGCCTCGGCCAGGAGGACGTTCATATGGCCGGGCATCCGGCCCGCCACGGGGTGGATGGCGAACTTCACGGTGACGCCCCGGCGCTTCAGGAGGTCGTACAGCTCCCGGAGCTTGTGCTGGGCCTGGGCGACGGCCATGCCGTAGCCGGGGACGACCACCACCAGGCCGGCCTGGGCCAGGATCTGGGCCGCGCTCTCCGCCGTGTCGGCCTTCAGGGCGCCCGCCGCGCCGGCCGCGACGGGGGCGGTCTGGCCGAAGGCCCCGAAGAGCACGTTGGCGAAGCTGCGGTTCATGGCCCGGCACATGAGCACGGAGAGGATGAAGCCGGAGCTGCCGTCCAGGGCCCCCGCCGTGATCAGCAGCTTGTTGTCCAGCACGAAGCCCATGGCCACGGCCGACAGGCCCGCGTAGGCGTTGAGGATGCTGATCACGGTGGGCATGTCGGCCCCGCCGATGGGCAGGACCAGGAGAATTCCGAAGGCCAGGGAGAGGAGGACGAGGAGGCCGAAGGCCCAGGGGGCCCAGGGGGCGAGGGGCGCTGCGACCAGGGCGGCGGCGGCCCCGACGGCCAGCGCCAGGAGCCCGAGGTTCACGGCGTTCTGGAAGGGATAGGTGACGGGGCGCTGGGGGATCCAGCGCACCTCCTGGAGCTTGCCGGCCGCGAGGAGGGAGCCGGTGAGGGTGAGGAAGCCCAGGAGGACCTCGGCGCCCAGGGCCGCCGTGACGAAGGGACCGAGGGCCTCCCGGCCGCCCTCGGCGTAGGCGTGGACGAACTTGGCGGTGCCCACGAGCCCGGCAGCCATGCCGCCGAAGGCGTGGGAGAGGGCCGTCCGCTGGGGCACGGCGGTGAGGGGCACCTGGGCGAGAGGGTAGCCCGCGGCCGCCCCCAGGGCGAAGGCCGCCAGGATGGCCAGGCCGTGGGTGCCGCCCCCCGCCGCCGCCCCCGCCAGGGTGCCCGCCACGGCCAGGGCCATGGCCGCGGCGCCGGCGAGGACGCCCCGGCGGGAGGTCCCGGGGTCGCCCATCCACCGGAGGCTCTGGATGAAGAGGGCCGCGGCGGCCAGGTCCGGGAGCAGGCGCAGCGGGCTCACGGCGGTCCCTCCCCCTTCTTCCGGAACATGCGGAGCATGCGGTCGGTGATGAGGAAGCCGCTGACGATGTTCGTGGTGGAACAGAAGATGGCCAGGAGCCCCAGGAGGGTGACGGCGGCGGGCTGGCCGCGGCCGGCGGCGACGAGGAGGGCGCCCACCACCGCGATGGCGGAGATGGCGTTGGTGAGGCTCATGAGGGGGGTGTGGAGGAGGCGGGAGACCCGCTGGATGCTCATGAGCCCCACGTAGGTGGCCAGCATGAACACGAAGAGGGACCCGCCGAGGTCCGCGGGGGCCTGGGCGCTCACGGGGCCGCCTCCGCCCGGAGGGCCTCGCGGGTGGGGCCGTGGACCACCCCGCCCTCCCGGGTGAGGACGCAGGCCCGGAGCAGGTCGTCCTCCCAGTCGGGCCGGAAGGCCCCGTCGGCCCAGAAGGCCTCCAGGAGGTGCACGAGGTTGCGGCCGAAGAGGGCGCTGGCGTGCTGGGGCATGGTGGCGGGCAGGTTCAGGGGGGCCAGGATCCGGACCCCGCCGTGGACCACGGTCTCGCCCGGCCGCGAGAGTTCGCAGTTGCCCCCGCCGTCGGCCCCCAGGTCCACGACGACGCTGCCGGGGCGGAGGCGCTCCACCAGGTCCCGGTCGACCAGGCGTGGCGCCCGGACGCCGCCGATGAGGGCCGTGGTGATGAGGGCGTCCATGCCGGCGCCGTGCTCGGCCAGCAGCTGGGCCTGGCGGGCCCGGTCCTCGGCGGTGAGGTCCGCGGCGTAGCCGCCGCCGGGACGAGGGCCGGGCGCCAGGTCGATGCCCACGTAGCGCCCGCCCACGGACGCGATCTGCTCCTTCACTTCGGGCCGCACGTCGGTGGCGCTCACGGCCGCGCCCAGGCGGCGGGCGGTGGCGATGGCCTGCAGGCCGGCCACGCCCGCCCCGATCACGAACACCTTGGCCTGGGGCGTCGTGCCCGCGGCCGTCATGAAGAGGGGGACGTACCGGGGCAGGGCCAGGGCGGCGAGCAGGGCGCCCCGGTATCCGGTGATGTTGGCCTGGCTGGACAGGGTGTCCATGGCCTGGGCGCGGGTGGTGCGGGGCAGGCAGTCGGTGCTGAGGGCGGTGACGCCCGCGGCCGCGAGGGCCCGCACGGTGTCCAGGTGACGGCTGGGGAAGAGGGAGCCGAGGAGGAAGGTGCCCGGTCGCAGGCGGAGGGCCTCCTCCGGCCACGGGGCGGTCACCCGCAGGACCAGGTCGGCGGTCTCCAGCAGCCCCGCGTCCGGGACCACGGACGCGCCGGCGGCGGCATAGGCCGCGTCGGGGAAATGGGCGGCCTCCCCGGCGCCGGCGCCCACGGCCACCTTGGCGCCCAGGGCCACGAGGCGGCGGACGGCATCCGGATCCGCGGCGACCCGGGTCTCCCCGGGCCGCGTCTCCTTCGGTACAGCCACGCGCATCCAGCCCCCAGGGAACACCCGGGGCAAAAGATACGCGGATTCAATCTCGCATCAAGGGGCGGGATCGGCGGCCCGGAGGCCGCGCGCCGCGGGGGTCAGGCGACCCACTGCTCCTTGCGGACGGCGCCGTCCACGCCGACGACGACGGCCTTGATGGGCACCCGGCGGGAGGCGGCCTGGGCCGCCATCTGGGCCTGGCGGAGGAGGCCGCCGCAGCAGGGGACCTCCATGATCATCACCGTGATCGTGTTCACCTCGGCCTCGTCGATGAGGGCGGTGAGCTTGCTCACGTAGACGTCCTGGTTGCTGTCGAGCTTGGGGCAGGCGATGGCCAGCTTCTTCCCGGGGAGGCAGGCCTGGTTGAAGTCGGCCATGGCGAAGGCGACGCAGTCGGCGGCCAGGAGGAGGTCGGCCTTGTGGAAGACCGGGTTCATGGGACTGATGAGGTGCATCTGCACGGGCCACTGGGTGAGCTGGCTCTGGAGGCCGTCCCGGGTCTCGGCGGAGGCGGGGGCCCGCTCCAGGGTGCGGGGGGCGGAACCGGGGCACGCGTGCATGGGCTTCTCCTTGTAGTCGGGGACGGCGACGCCGAGCTCGGCCAGGTAGGCCTCGGCCTCGCGCAGGTAGGCGGTCTGGGCGTGGTGGTGCAGGTGCTTGAGGTGGGCCTTCAGGGTGTTGGCGCCCATGGGCAGGATGTTGTCCAGGGTGGCGCGCTCGCTGTAGGGCGCGGCCTCGCGCGTCTCGACGAGGATGGCCCCCTGGGGGCATTCGCCGACGCAGGCCCCCAGGCCGTCGCAGGTGATCTCGGAGACGAGCCGGGCCTTGCCGTCGATGATCTGGAGGGCCCCCTCGGGGCAGCCGTCGGCGCAGAGGCCGCAGCCGTCGCACTTCTCCTCGTCGATCCGGATGATCTGGCGTTCCATGGGACCTCCACGGACCCCAGGATGCCCCGGAACCGGGGACCGCACCTTGATCTGCGTCAAGATCCGGCGGGATAATGGCCGTCCATCATCCACGGCGGAACCATGGAAGCACGAGGGGGGTCGGAGTCGCCGGCCGGCCAGGGCGGGCCACCGCCAGCCTTTCCGGTACCCGGGGGGCGCCCCGGCCGGCATGTGGCGGCCTCCTTGGCCCTGAGCCTGCCGCTCCAGGCCGCCTTCCTGGCGGGCCTGGCCTGGGTCCAGCCCTGGGGCCCCGCCCGGGCCCGGGCGCCCCGGGCCGTGCTGGGCGTCGTCCTGGCCCCCCTCCCGGAGCTGCTGCCCCCGCCCGGGCCGGCCCGTCCGGCTCCGGCGGCGGCGCCGACGCCCGTCGCGGGCGCGGCCGGCGAACCCGGGGGCAGCTGGGGGTCCCGGGTGAAGGCCCCCGTGGCCCTGGATACCCTCGGCGGACTGCCGGATCCGTCGGGAATGGCGGCCCTGGCGGACCTGCCGGCCTCGGCGCCCGGCGTTCCCCCCGGGCCGTCGGCCCTCCGGATCCCGGAACACCCCTTGGGCGGCGCCGGCTACGGGCGGGGCAGCGGAACGGGTGAGGGGGATGGCCACGGGGCCGGGAAGGGGACCCGGTCCCGGACCCAGCTGGCGCGCATGGCCGCCGAAGGCACGCCGCTGCCCATGGAGGATTTCAAGGTCCTCTCCATGACGACGCCCCGCTACGCCTTCCGGGAGGATGAACGGGGGCTCCAGGGGAGCGTCGTGGTGGTGCGCCTCCTCCTGGACGCCGACGGGGTGCCCCTCTTCGTGGACGCGCTGTCCGGGCCCGAGGTCCTCGTGGGCCCCACCCTGATCGCGGCCCGGCGCTGGCGCTTCCTGCTGGCCGCCCACGTGAGGGACCGGGCCCCGGTGCCCGTGGTGATCCGCTACCGGTGGGTCCTGTCCTGACGGGCCTCCTCCAGGCGGAGCGCCACCGCCTCGTCCCCGGGATCCCGGGCCAGGGCCTCCTCCAGGAAGGGGATTGCCCGCGCGAAGCGCTGGGCCGCCTCCGGGCCGCCCTCCCGGGCCCGCTCGACGAGGCAGCAGCCCAGGATGCGCCGGTTGCGGCCCCGGGCCGCGTGGATCCGCATCCGCGTCCCGGGGGTGGAGGCCGCCGCCAGGGCTGCCGAAAAGAGGCGTTCCGCCGTCCACAGGCCGTCCTCCGCCTCGGCGAAGCGCCCCGCGTTGAAGGGGACGATGGCCGCGTTGTAGGCCTCGCCCGCGGCCATGGCCTCCGCCTCGCCGGGCAGGGCCAGGGGCACGCCGGGCTCGGCGTTCGCGGCCTCGACGGGGGTGAGGAGCCGCAGGTCCAGGCGCACCCAGTCGTCCCCGGCCAGGCTCAGGGGCGCCAGCCTGGGCTGGAAGCCCGGTGCCGCGCAGGTGACCCAGTGGACCTGCCCGGGGAGGAGGCCCGTGAGGCGGAACCGGCCGTCGGGGCCGGCCCGGAAGGTGCGCACGGGGCCTCCGGGGTCGGGGGCCACGGTGAGCACGGCCCCGGGCACGGGGCGGCCCTGGCTGTCGGTCACGGTGCCGCGGGCCTCGCGGGCGGTGCCCGCCCCGAGCGCGACGGCGAGGGCGAAGGCGGGAAGGAGCGTGAGCCTCATGGTCCCCTCCAGGCTCCGCTGGCTGCGGGCGGCGGTCAAGGCTTGCAGCCCCTGGGACGGCCTCCCCGGCGCCTCGGCGATGGCCTTCCCAGGCGGAGGCCGGCGCGAAGACGGCCTGCGCCGAAGCACCTGTCGAAAAGCGCTGCGCCCCTGAACTGCCATGGTTCGTTGAACCGCCAGGATTGGAATGGACGGGGATGGAAAGGACCAACCATGCGCCCTGGGCTCACCCAGCCGCAGGGTCCCGCTTGACCCGACCCATCCCTCCGTCGGCCCTGCGGTGGAAGGGGTTCGCGCAGATGGTAAGGAAAAAAGGGGAGAGGCCCCCTTGCGACGTTCCCCCTCCTCCTTGTCGGGGCTGTCTTTGGTTTGCCGACCGCGCCTAGAATGGAGCCTCACGTTGAAGGAAGCCCATGGCCAAACGCACGACTGACCAGCCCGAGATCATCTACTCCATGATGCGGGTGAGCAAGTTCTACAACAATAAACCCGTCATCAAGGACATCTCCCTTTCTTACTTCTACGGCGCCAAGATCGGCGTGCTGGGCCTGAACGGCTCGGGCAAGTCCACGGTGCTCCGGATCATGGCCGGGGTGGACCACGACTTCAACGGCGAGGCGGTGCTCTCCAAGGGCTACACCACGGGCCTCCTGGAGCAGGAGCCGAAGCTGGACGAGTCCAAGACCGTCCGCGAGGTCGTCGAGGAGGGCGCGGCGGAGAAGGTCGCCCTGCTGAAGGAATACAACGAGATCAACGACAAGTTCGCCGATCCCGACGCGGACATGGACGCGCTCCTGGCGCGCCAGGGCGAGCTGCAGGAGCAGATCGACCACCTGGACTGCTGGGACCTGGACGCCCAGCTGGAGCAGGCCATGGACGCCCTCCGCTGCCCGGACCCGGACACCCTGGTGGGGGTGCTCTCGGGCGGCGAGCGCCGCCGCGTCGCCCTCTGCCGCCTCCTCATCCAGAAGCCGGACATCCTGCTCCTGGACGAGCCCACCAACCACCTGGACGCCGAGAGCGTGGCCTGGCTGGAGCTGCACCTGCAGCGCTACGAGGGCACGGTCATCGCGGTCACCCACGACCGCTACTTCCTGGACCACGTGGCCGAGTGGATCCTCGAGCTGGACCGGGGCGAGGGCATCCCCTGGAAGGGCAACTACTCCAGCTGGCTGGAGCAGAAGCAGGCCCGCCTGGCCCGGGAGGAGAAGGCCGACCGCGCCCGGGAGAAGACCCTGGAGCGCGAGCTGGAGTGGATCCGCATGTCCCCCAAGGGGCAGCACGCCAAGAGCAAGGCCCGCATCTCCAGCTTCGAGAACCTGCTCGAGCAGCAGGGGAAGGAGAAGGAGCAGCAGCTGGAGATCTACATCCCCGCGGGTCCGCGCCTGGGCGACGTGGTGGCCGAGCTGGACGGGGTCACCAAGGCCTACGGCGACAAGGTGCTCTTCGAGAACCTGAGCTTCGCCATCCCCCGGGGCGGCATCCTCGGCGTCATCGGCCCCAACGGCGCCGGCAAGACCACCCTGTTCCGGCTCCTGGCCGGCCAGGAGACGCCGGACAGCGGCAGCCTCCGCATCGGTTCCACGGTGAAGATGGCCCTGGTGGACCAGCTGCGCCAGGGGCTGGATCCCGAGCGCAGCGTCTTCGAGGCGGTCTCGGGGGGCCGGGAGCTCATCGAGATGGGGGGCCGGGAGGTCAACGCCCGGGCCTGGCTGAGCAAGTTCGGGTTCTCCGGCGAATCCCAGCAGAAGAAGGTCAAGGAGCTGAGCGGCGGCCAGCAGAACCGCCTCAACCTGGCCCTGACCCTGAAGAGCGGCGCCAACGTCCTGTTCTTCGACGAGCCGACGAACGACCTTGACGTGAACACCATGCGGGCCCTGGAGGAGGCCATCGAGGCCTTCGCTGGCTCGGCCGTTATCATCAGCCACGACCGCTGGTTCCTGGATCGCCTGGCCACCCACATCCTCGCGTTCGAAGGGGAGAGCCGGGTGGAATTCTTCGACGGAAACTACTCGCAGTACGAGACCTACCGTCGCGAGCAGCTGGGGCTCACCTCGGGCCCCCACCGGATCCACTACCGGAAACTCACCCGCTGAGGGTTGCGCACGGTCACTAATTAATTATTAATTTGGCAGTCCCCCGAGGCTGCCATGCCCTTTCCGTCCTTCCGCGCCCCCCTCCCGGTCCTCGCCGCCGCCTTCCTGGTGGCGGGGGCCGGAACCCTCCAGGCGGGGAAACCCGCGACGCATCGCATGGGGTGCATGGTCACCAACCATTCGGGCCACGATGTGGTGCTCTTCGCCACGGCGGTGCAACCCTTCCAGTACTGGGTGCTCGAGCCCAGGCACCGGTTCTGGTTCGGGCACGGGGCGGAGCGGGAGTCCGGCCCCTTCCCGGTGCGGGAGGCCTTCTACCTGCCCCTCGCCCACGGGAACACCGTCATCCTGGACACGGACCCGGATTGGGACGACCGGCCCTTCGACGCCACCTTCAAGGTCTTCCGCCGCAGGGACGTCGACCACTACCTCTCCCCCGAGCTCCTGGCCTACGGCCCGGGCTCGGCGGATTTCGGGGGCCTCCTCCAGATGACGGGCCTGACCAGTGAACAGTCGCGCCTCGCCCTCCGCTACGCCACCGGCGCGCCCCGCCTGGAGACCTCCCGGGCGGCCGTGACGCCGGTGACCTGGTTCACCGGCACGGACCCGGAGATCGCCGTCCGGGCCGAAAACGAACGAGCCGTCGTGCTGGTACGGCGGTAGGGCGCGGAGGCCGGGTTAGAATCGGGGCCATGTGCGGACGCTACGCCCTCAGTTCCCCGGTCCAGGCCCTGGAGGTCCAGTTCGAGGCGGAGGCGCAGGTGCTGCTGGCCCCCCGCTACAACATCGCCCCCACCACCCCCGTGCCCGTGGTGCGCAACGGGGGGGCCGGCCGCATCCTCGTCCTGCACCGGTGGGGCCTCGTGCCCGCCTGGTCCCGGGAGCCGGGCGCGGGGGCCCCGATGGCCAACGCCCGGTCGGAGACCGTCGCGGAGAAGCCCGCCTTCCGGGGGCCGTTCCGCCGCAACCGCTGCCTCATCCCCGCCGACGGCTTCTACGAGTGGCGGGCGGTCCCCGGCGGGAAGCAGCCCTTCTTCATCCGGGCGGCGGAAGGGGTCCTGGCCTTCGCCGGGCTCTGGGACCGCTGGGAGGGCCCGGAGGGCACCCTCGATTCCTGCACGATCCTCACCACGGCCGCCCAGGGCCCCATGGCCCGGATCCACGACCGCATGCCCGTGATCCTCGCCCGGGAGGCCTACGCCCAGTGGCTGGATCCCGCCACCCCGCCGGACGTGCTGAAGGGCCTGCTGCGGCCCTGCCCGGAGGCCTGGCTCCGCATGCACCCGGTGGACCGCCGCGTGGGCAGCGTGCGCAACGACGATCCCGGCCTCGTGGAACCGCTCCCCGGGGAGCCCTTCGATGCCTGAATGGGCCTATGTCGCCCTCATCGCCGCCGCCCTGTTCGGGCTCCACGCCCTCCGGCGGGCGTTCTGGCTCTTCGCGCTCCTGACCCTCCCGGGCACCCTCGCCCATGAGACCTGCCACCTGGTCCTGGGGCTGCTCCTGCGGGCCCAGCCCAGCGGGTTCACCGTGGTGCCGCGGCGGGAGGGGCGGGGCTGGGCCATGGGCTCGGTGAGCTTCGCCCGCATCCGGTGGTACAACGCCTTCTTCGTGGGGGTGGCACCCCTGCTCCTGCTGCCGGCCGCCTACGGGCTCCTGCGGTGGCGCCTGGGGGCCCACCCGGGCATCGGCTGGCCGGAGGCCCTGGCCATCTTCGCCATCGCCAACCTGGTCTACGCCTCCGTGCCGTCCTGGCAGGACCTGCGCATCGCCGCGCGCTCCCCCATCGGCTGGCTGCTCCTGGCCGGCGGGCTCGCCTGGGGCTGGCACACCCTGCGCCAGCCGCGCCCCCTCCGGCCCGCGGGCCGGGTTCAGGCCTCGATGGGGGCCGCCATCATGCGGGACACCCGCTCCCCGAACGCCTCCCGGCTGAACGGCTTCTGAAGGAAGTCGGTGCCCGGCGGCAGCTGCCCGTGCTCGACCAGGATGCTGTCGGTGTGCCCGGACATGAAGATGGCCCGGAGCCAGGGCTGGGTCTCCCGGAGGCGGTGGTAGAGCTGGGGCCCGTTCATGCCGGGCATGATGACGTCGGAGATGAGCAGGTCGACGCGGTGCCCCGTGGCGAGGACGAGGGCCTCGGCGGGGGCGGGGGCCTCCAGCACCTCGAATCCCAGCCGGTGGAGGAGCTCGGCGGCGATGGCCCGCACGAGGTCGTTGTCCTCCGCGAGGAGGGCGATCTGGCCCCGGGCCGCGGCCTGGGGCAGGGCGGAGGCGGCGGGGGCCGGCTCCGGCGCCGCGGGGCCCTGGTGGGCCGGGAGGGTCACGACGAAGCGGCTGCCCTCGCCGGGGGTGGATTCGACGGTGACTTCGCCCCCGTGCTGCTGGACGATGCCCAGCACGGTGGCGAGCCCCAGCCCGGTGCCCTCCCCCTTGGGCTTGGTGGTGAAGAAGGGCTCGAAGACGCGCCGCAGCGTCTCGGCGTCCATGCCGCAGCCGGTGTCCTCCACGGCGATGCGGACCCTGGCCTCCCGGGGATCCCGCCAGGCGCGGATGCGGATCCGGCCCCCGCCCTGGATGGCGTCGCCGGCGTTGATGACGAGGTTCATCAGGACCTGCTCGATCTGGGTGGCGTCGGCCCGGACCAGGAGGGGCTGGTCGGCGCATTCGACGGTGATGTCGATGTTCTCCCGGATCGTCCGCCGGATGATGTCGATGAAGGACTCGATGACGCGGTGGATGTCGACGATCTCCAGGTTCAGGATCTGCTTGCGGCTCAGCCCCATGAGCTTGGAGATCAGGGCCTTGGCCTTGGCGGCGGCGGAGAGGATCTGGTGGGCCTTCCGTCCGTCCCGGCTCCCGGCGGCGGGGTCCTCGGCGAGGAGCTCGCTGTAGATCATGATGGGCGTCAGGAGGTTGTTGAAATCGTGGGCGATCCCGCCCGCGAGGCGCCCGATGGATTCCATCTTCTGGGCCTGGTGGAGCTGCTCGGTGAGCCGGCCCCGCTCGGCCTCGGAATCCTTGCGCTCCGTGATGTCGCGCACGAGGACCAGGCAGCGCTCGGCGCCGCCCAGGGTGGCCCGGCGCATGCTCACCTCGGCCCAGAACAGGGACTGGTCCCGGCGCCGGGCACGCCATTCGAAGACCTGGGGCTCGCCCCCGGCCATCCGGGCGAAGTGGGCGGCGGCGTCGGCGGAGGTGTAGGGCGGCTCCCCGAGGCTCAGGTCGGAGATGGTGGCCCCGAGGGCCTCCTCCCGCGTGTAGCCGTACATGGCGCACATGGTCTGGTTGACGTCCAGGATCGCGTGGCCATCCAGGTCCAGCACCAGCAGGGCGTCGCTGATGCGGTCGATGAGGGTGCGGAGCTTGCCTTCGCTCTCCCGGAGCGCGGCCTCGGCCCGGTCCCGCTCCTCCTGCCGGGCCTCGAGGGAGGCGACCATCTTGTCGAAGGCCCGCCCCACCTGGCCGATCTCGTCCTGCCGGGTCTCCAGCTGGGACCGGATGGCGAAGTCGCCGGAGCCTGCCTCCCGGGCGACGCGGCTCAGGCGCCGGATGGGGCCCACCAGGTGGCGTTCGGCGAGCAGGTGCAGCAGCCCGAAGGCGAGGGCCGCCGTGAGGAGGAAGCTGCCCAGGGCCCACCCCGCGAAGCGGTTGGCGTCCGCGAAGGCGATGGGCACGGGGATCGTCACCCGGGCGTACAGGTAGGGCGCGTCGCCGGGGTGGAGCCGGAGCCGGCGGAATCCGAAGAGGCGTTCGACCTTGTCCAGGCCCACTGCCCGGAAGACCCCTTCCTCGCGGGTGCCGTCCACCTGGGCGCGCAGGTGCGGCTGGTCCTGGAGGCCGGGCTTCACCACCGGATCCCGGGGATGGCGGTAGATGACCCGGCCGTTGTGGTCAGTCAGGTTCAGGACGGCGCCGGGGGGCAGGTTCTGGTGGGAGATGATGGTCTCGAACCGGTTCAGGTTGTAGGACGCGAACAGGACGTGGGTGACGCGGCCCTGGGGGTCCAGCACCGGCAGCGAGAAGTGGAGGGTGGGGTGCCCCGTGGCGCGGCCCACCACGTACTCCCCTACGCTGAAGGCGCGGGTGCGGAGGGCGTCGAGGAAGTACTTGCGGTCCTCCACCCGGTAATGGCCCTGGACGGACGAGGCGATGACCCGGCCTTCGGCGTCGGCGAGGCCCAGGTTGTCCACGTACGGGGTGGAGGCGTGGACCCGCTCGAGGATGGCCAGGCATTCGCCCGGCTGGGGGTTCCGCATGGCCGGGTGGGTCGCCAGGGTTTCCAGGAGGGCGTGCAGGCCATCCACCTCGGCCGCGTACTCGCGGGTGAGGGCCAGGGCGGCCCGCAGGGACTTCTCCTCGGCCGCGCGCAGATCCGACTTGTAGTTGGCGAAAACGCCCAGGCCGAAATAGAGGAAGAGCGGCGCCGTGGCCATCAGGAAGATGGCCAGCAGCCTGCCCTTGATCGTCCTCATGCTTCGCGTGGTCCCTCCCGCGGTGGCCTATGGATGTGCGATGCATAACAGTGGTCGTTCCGGGCGGCGCCTGTCAATGGGCCGCCACCAGGACGGGCAGCGCGAGGGAGACGCTGAAGCCCCCCACCGTCACGGCGGTCACCCGGACCTCGTGGGCGCCGGGGCCGGCGAAGGTGTGGCTGAAGACCAGCCCCCGGCCCGGGTCCGGCGCCAGGGTCTCGGGGCCCCGGAGCACGGTCCCGGCGGCGTCGGCGACCTCCAGGATCCACCGGTGGACCGGGTCCTCCGGCAGGAGATCCGGCCCCCCGTCGGGCAACATCAGGTGGAAGGGGCGGCCCTGGGTCGCCGGCTCGGGGCGGTCCGCGACCTCGGGCTCCAGGAAGATCAATGGACCGGCGGGCGGAGCCTCGCAGGCGGAGAGCCGCGCGATGCCCCCGCCCGTGGCCACGAAGGCCCCGTCGTCCCCGTCCCCGGCGACGCCGCGGGGGGCCGGCAGGGCCGCATAGGCCTCCGTGAGGGGCCAGGGCCTGCCCGCGCGCAGGAGGCCCCAGCGCAGGTCCGGGGCCGCGGCGTCGCCGGCCAGGGGGATGAGTTCGTGCCGGGCCGGGAGGAGGGGGTTCCGCCGGAGGCGGTGGACGGCGTGGCCCCCCTCCTCCGTCACCAGCAGGCCGGACTCGACCACCGCCAGGCCCCAGGGGCGCGCCAGGGCGGGCCCCTCGGACCGGGGGTGCCGGGACTGGCCCGCTTCCGCCACCCGGCCCAGGACGGTCCGCACCTCGCCGTCGACGGTCACCGTCCGGATGGCGTGGCCGTCCACCGCGTAGAGGAGGCCCCGCCACCAGGCGAGGCCCCTCAGGGCCGTGAAGGAGGCCTGGGCGCCCGCTCCGTCCCGGTCGCCGGGCTCCAGGGACCCCGCCAGGGTGGAGACCCGGCCCGCCGGGTCGATGCGGCGGATGGCGTGGTTGCCCGCGTCGGCCACGTACCAGTTCCCGTCCGGATCCTGGGCGAGGCCCTGGGGGGCGCAGAACCGGGCTTCCGGGCCCCGGTCCGCGTCCACCCGGCCCGGAACCCCGTCCCCCGCCAGGGTCCGCACCTGGCCGTCCAGGCCGATGCGGCGGATGGCGTGGTTCCCCGTGTCGGCCACCAGGAGGCCCGGTGTTCCCTCCCGGGGCCGGCGGGCCTCGGAGGCCAGGAAGGTGGGAAGGCGGAAGCGGGCCTCGGCCCCGGCGCCGTCCCGGAACCCGGCTTCCCCGGCGGCCCCCGCGAGGGCCCTGAGCCGCCCGCTCCCCTCCACGCGCAGGACCTGGTGGCCCGCCTCGTCGGCCACCGCGAGCGCCCCGGCGGGAAGGGAGGCCAGCCCCGCGGGCGCCCGCAGGGCGGGGGCCGCGCCGTCCTGGGCGCCCGCGGTGTGGGGCACCAGGCCCCGGGCCCGCAGGTGCATCCGCCGGATGCGGCTGGTCCACCGGTCCTGCCGGCGGTCCACGGCGTCCAGGGCCTCCAGCAGGCCCATCCGGCTCCCCTCCCGGAGGCACAGGTCCTCGCAGGTCTGCCCCGTCACCACCCGGCGCACCCAGAAGGCCCCCTCCTGCCAGGCGAGCTGGAGGGCCTCCGCCGCCGCCAGGTCCGGGGCCCAGGCGAGGCGGATCGCCAGCCCGCACCCCAGGATGCGGGTCAGGACGGCGCCCTCCTCCCCGTCCACCACCACCCGGGCCTCCCGGTCCCGCCGGCCCGTCGCCGGGTCCAGGAAGGGGAGGCCCCCCCCGGCGAAGCCCTGCCGGAGCGCGTCCTCGCCGAGGTCGGCCATGACCCGCCACAGGTGGCCGAGGGCGGGGTCGTCCCGCAGCACGAGCAGCTCGGCCTCGGCCCAGGCGCCGGAGGGCAGGTCGGCGCGCACCCGCACGAGGCGGCTGGCCTCCAGGGCCGGGGCCGTGTACCGGCCGTCGGCGGTGATCGTGCCCGGGTGCTCCCCCAGGGACCACACGACCCCGGCGGGGCTGTCCTCGTCCAGGAGGGCTTCGCAGGGGGTGGAGGCGCCCGCGGCGAGGATGGTGTCCGGACACTGGATTCGCAACCGGCCCTGCGCGGCCAGGGGCAGGGCCGCGGCGGCCAGGGCCAAGGCCAGGCGATGGAATGAAATGAACATGGGACCTCCCCGCCGGGCATCGCCCGCACAAGGAGGTCCCTGGTTCATGGGCCCCGGTGGGTTCCCGGGAACCTCAGTGGTCCATCACCACCGGCTTCTGGCCCGCGTGGGTCTTGCGCATGAGCAGGAGGAGGGGCAGCAGCACGAAGCACAGCACCCCCATGATCCAGAAGGTGTCCGAGAAGGCCATCATGTTGGCCTGCCGGAGCAGGGTCCCGTAGGCCATCCCCTGGGCCTGGTGGGCGGCGTCGGGGAGGCTGGAGCCCTTGGCCACCAGCACGTGCTGGGCGTTCTGGAGGAAGCCCTGGTACTGGAGGCTGCCCGGGTGGAGGTTGCCCACGAGGTTGGCCTGGTGGACCTGGCCCCGCCTGGACAGGATGGTGCTCACCAGGGCGATGCCGGTGCTTCCGCCGATGTTGCGCACGAGGTTCAGCATGCCGGTGGCGTAGCTGGTCTTGTCCATGGGCACGTTCTGGAAGGCCGTCACGTTCATGGGGATGAAGAGGAAGGCCAGGCCCAGGCTCTGCAGCATGCGGCTCATCATGGCGGTCTGGAAGGGCACCTGCAGGTTGAAGGCGGACATCCAGAGGAGTCCCGCGCCGCAGGTCATGAACCCGAAGGCGATGAGCTTGCGGGTGTCCACGAACTTCAGGAGCCGCGCCACCAGGGGCATCATGAACAGGATCACCACGCCGCCGGGGCTGAGGATCCAGCCCGAGAGGCTCGCGGTGTAGCCCAGCAGGGTCTGCAGGAAGATCGGGAGCACCGCGAGGCTGCCGTAGAGCACGAAGCCCAGGACGAACAGCATCACCGTGGAGACCGCGAAGTTCCGGTCCTTGAGCAGGCGGAGGTCCAGGATGGGATGGTCCTTCTTCAGCAGGTAGAAGACGACCCCCACGAGGCAGACCACGGCCAGCACGGCGCAGACCACGATGAGGTTCGAGGCGAACCAGTCCCTGCGCTGGCCCTCGTCGAGCACGATCTCCAGGGCGGCGAGGCCCAGGGTCAGGATGCCGATGCCGAGGTAGTCGACCTGGAACCCTTCCTTGATGGACGCGCGCTTGAGGGTCGGCGGATCGTGGACCATGCGGTAGGTAAGGAAGAGGCTGAGGGCCCCGACGGGCACGTTGATCAGGAAGATCCAGTGCCAGCTGTAGTTGTCGGTGATCCAGCCCCCCAGGACGGGGCCGACGATGGGGGCCAGGACGACGCCCATGCCGTAGAGGGCCATGGCCGCGCCCCGCTTCTCGTGGGGGAAGTTCTCCACGAGGATGGCCTGGGACGTCGGCTGGAGGGCGCCGCCCCCCAGGCCCTGCATGATCCGGAAGAAGATGAGCCACGGAAGGCTGGGCGCGAGGCCGCAGAGCAGGGAGCTCACCGTGAACAGCAGCACGCAGGTCATGTAGAAGCGCTTGCGGCCGAACAGCATGCCGAAGTAGCCGCCCAGGGGCAGGACCACGGCGTTGGCCACCAGGTACGACGTGAGCACCCAGGTGGCCTCGTCTACCGTCGACGACAGGTTGCCGGCGATGTGGGGCAAGGCCACGTTGGCCACGGAGGTGTCGAGCACCTCCATGAAGGTGGCGATCATCACCACGAGGGCGATGAGCCAGGGATTGAAGGCCTTCTGCGGCCTTTCAGGGGTCATGGGCGGGGGCCTACTTGGTGAGGATGGTGGCGTCGACGTTCATGCCGGGGCGGAGGATGACCTTGTCGGCGTCCTCCTTGTCCAGCCGGATCTTCACGGGGATGCGCTGGACGACCTTCACGAAGTTGCCCACCGCGTTCTCGGGGGGGAGGAGGCTCATCCGGCTGCCGGTGGAACCCGCCACGCTGTCGACGGTCCCGTGCAGGGTCATGCCGTTCATGTCCACCTCGACCTCGGCCTTCTGGCCGGGGCGCACGTTCTTGAGCTGGGTCTCCTTGAAGTTGGCCGTCACCCAGGTCTGGTGCAGGGGCACGAGGGTCAGGAGGCCCTGGCCGGGCTGGATGATCTGGCCGGGCTCCACGGTCTTGCGGGTCACGACCCCGTCCACGGGGGCGACGATGCGGGTGTAGCCGATCTGGAGGAGCAGGGCGTCCAGGTTGGCCTTGGCGGCGGCGATGCCGGCGGAGGCCTGCTTGGTGCGGGCCTCGGAGGCGCTGAGGGCGGCGCGGCGGATGTCGGCCTCCTGCTTCACCCCGGCGAGGCGGCGCTGGGCGGCCTTCCATTCGTTCTCCGCGACCTCGGCGGCGTTGCGGTAGGCGTCGAACTGCTGCGCGCTGATCTCCTGGCGGTCGGCGAGGGGCCGGGTGCGGACCACGTCGGCCTTGGCCTTCTCGAAGGTGGAGCGGCGGGCCTCGAGGTTGGCCTCGGCCACCTGCAGCTCCGAGCTCCGGGCCTGCTCCAGGCTCACCCGGGAGCGGTCCACGTCGGCCGAGGCGCTGGAGGCCTGGGCCTCGGCCTGGGCGAGGGCCGCCCGGGCCTGGTCCACGCGGGCCTGGAGGTCGCGGGCGTCCAGCTCCACGAGGACGTCGCCGGCCTTCACGGGCTGGTTGTCCTCGACGGCGATCCGCTCCACGCTCCCGCCGACCTTGGCGGAGACGGGGACGAGATGGCCGTCCACCTGGGCGTCGTCGGTGCTGACCCGGTCCTTGAAGTGGTACCACCCCGCGCCCGCGGCCAGCACGGCCACGACGGCGGCGGCGGTCAGGGCCAGGCGGGTGCGGTCGCGCCGCGAATTGTCTTTCATCTCGGTGATCTCGGTCATGGTCGGCTCCGTCAGTGCGCGAAGAGGGGTTCCAGCTGCCCCATGGCCTTGGCCAGGTCGGCGCGGGCCTGGTTGAGGCGGTGGAGGGCGTTGATGCGGTTGTCGGTGGCCCGCGCCAGGTCGTCCTGGGCGGCGGTCACCTCGATGTTGTTGGAGACGCCGGCCTCGAACCGGTGGCGGGCCTGGACCATGGCCTCCTCGGCGAAGGCCACGGCGCTCGTGGTCACGGCGACCTCGTTCTTCGCCGACTCGATCTCGGCCTGGGCGACCTGGACCTCGTAGCCCACCTGGCTGCGGATCTCCTTGCGCTCCTGCTCGACCCGGGCCAGCTCGGTCTTGGCCTTGGCCACCTGGGCGGAGACGCGGCCGCCGGTGAAGAGGGGCACCTTCACGCCCACGCCCAGGGTGTAGATGGGCACCCAGGGCTGGCCGGGGTAGAGCCCGGTGGAGTTGTAGGTGCCGGTGGCCACGACGGTGGGCAGGCGCAGGCCGCGCGCGGCGTCCTGCAGGTCCTTCGCCGCCCGCTCCCGGGCGTCCAGGGCCGCCAGCTCGGGGCGCTGGGCCAGGCCCTTGCCGTAGGCCTCCTGGAAGGTGAAGGCCGGCGCCTCCGGCGCGGCGAGGGGGTCGGTGAGCTCCAGCCGGGTGTCCGGCGCGAGGTCCAGGAGCTTCACGAGCCCGTACTGGGCGGTGCGCCACTGGGTCTCGGCCTGGATGAGGCGCTGCCGTTCCGACTGCAGGGCCACCTGGGCCCGGAGGGTGTCCAGCCGGGTGCCGATGCCGTTCTTCTGCTGGTTCTCGGCCAGGGTTTCCAGCGCCTGGGCGAGCTCGACGCGGCTGGCGGCAGCCTTCATGGCCTCCGAGGCGCGCTGGCTGCGCAGGTACTGGCCCACGATGAGCGCCGCGATCTGCTCCCGCACGGCCCGGGCCTGGGCCCGCACCGAGGCCTCGCCCTGCTGGGACGCCTTCCAGCGCTTGTAGAGGGAGAGGTCGAAGAGGGGGGCCTGGGCCTCGATGCCCACCTGGCCCGCGTTGAACGGCCCCACCACGTTGGGGCCGCCGGGGGTCGGCGTGCCCAGGAGGATGTCGAAGTTCTCCTTCATGCGGGTGATCGCGGCCTCGGCGCCCACGCTGGGGAGCAGGGCACCGGCGGCCATGCGCCGGTCCTCCTGGGCCTGGGCCACGCTCAGGAGCGATTTCTGGACCTCCGGGTTGCGGCTCAGGCCCTGGCGGAGGGCCTCGGCCATGCTGAGGGACATGGGCGGCTCGGCGGCGGCCAGGGCGCCCGCGGCCGTCGCCGCGGCCAGGGGGAGCCAGAGGAAGCGCAGGCGGGCCGCGCCCACCTCGCCCCCGTGGAGGATGGCCTGGACGATGGGTCCCACGTAGCAGCCGGCGCCGACGAGGCCCAGACCCTCCCGGTGCAGGTCCGACAGGAGGGCGCGGCCCGCCTCGTCTACGAACCATACATTGCGAAGGTCCACCGTGGCGGCGCGGGGATCCGTGGCGGCCCGGCGTTCGCTCCAGGCCTGGGCCAGCTCGGCCACCCAGGGACCCGACAGTTTGCCCTCCAGGACCAGGGTGAGCCGGCCGGCCTCGTCCTTGGGCGTGATTCGTAGCATGGGAACCTCCGACCGGGAGACCATTGCCGGAACCGTGCCATTTGTAAAAGTGAACTAAATGCTTAAGATAACTCCGACGAGCTGCCGAAGTGCCGAACCGGAATTGCCGAAAAGTCGGCAGTCTGCCGAAATGTCGGCCCGTTCGGCGGAGTGACCCGCGTGCCTTGACAGCAGGGGCGGGGCTCCTAGGTTTATATATAATTAATAACAGGGGTGCCCATGAAAGCCTTGCTCCTCCTGGCCCTTCCCGCCCTGCTGGGCGCCCAGGATCCGTCGAGCGCCGCGACCGAGAAACCCCGGCTCGCCAAGGAGGTCCTCCTGAAAGCCATCCAGGACAACGCGCCCATCCTGGTGCCCCACGGGGACGAGCTCTACCAGGTGACGAGCGTGGAGAGCTTCCTGGCTGTTTCGGAGGTCTACCCATACAACGAGGGAGGCCAGACCCATCATTTCGGGCTCCGCCTCAAGGGCGCGAAGGACACCGGCCTCAAGGGCATCTTCTCCAAGGACACCCGGGCCAAGGGCGGCGACCCCAAGAACGCCAAGGTCTACATCAATGTGAAGGTGGGGAAGGAGACCACCGACCTCCAGTACTGGTTCCTGTACGCCTACAACGGTCCGGGGAGCGTCTATTTCGCGACCGGCAACGCCCTGCCGAAGGTGCTCCCGGCCTTCCTGACCCTCAACCAGCTCAAGAAGACCTATTCCAGTCCCAACCAGCCCATCCAGCTCCAGACGCTGGGGGCCCACGAAGGGGACTGGGAGCACCTCACGGTGCGGATCTCCAACGTCGACGGCCAGCGGATCCCGGACAAGGCGGTCTTCATGTCCGCCCACGGCGACGGGGGCTGGTACCCCGAACGCTCCGTCCTCGCGCCCGACCTGAAGGGCAAGGGGAGCCGGATCTGGGCCTTCGCCTCGAAGAACGGCCATGCCCTGTTCACGACGCCGGATGTCCACCTGTACAGCCAGTTCAAGTCGCCCATCACGGGGCTGGCGGTCTTCGCCCTCGTCAACGACACGTCCAAGCTGGGCGGCCAGGCGCTGACCGTGGACTTCGGGCTGCCCCTGCCCGGGGGCAAGGGGAGCCGCCTGGAGATCATGGGCGTCCAGGGGGATCCGGCCCTCGTCAAGGCCCTCGGCTTCACGCCGCCGGCCTGGATCGCCAAGTACCCGGACCGGTGGGGGCGCTATGTGGAGAAACCGGTTCCCCTGGAGAATGTCCCGGGCCTGAAGACGCCGATGAAGCAGATCCTGGACAAGCTCGGGCTCCTGACCGAGATGACCCTTGAAGCGGGCCCCCAGCCCCCCTGGAAGAAGGGCATCTGGGACAAGGAGGACGAGTAGGGCGGGGCCTGCCGGCCCGTCACCCCACCGGCCGAAGCGGGCCCTCGCCGATCCCGAGCTTCTTCATGCGGCTCTGGAGGGTCGTGCGCTTCATGCCCAGCCGGGCCGCGGCGCCGGCCGCGCCGCCCACCCGGCCCCCGCTGGCCTCCAGGGCCTTGAGGATGGCGCTCCGCTCCGCGTCCCGCAGGGTCTCGCCCTCGACCTGGGCGGGGCGGGCGGGGGCCAGCTCGGCGAAGGGGATGCGCAGTTCCCGGCCCGGGCTCAGGATCACGGAGCGCTCGATGAAGTTCTCCAGCTCCCGCACGTTCCCGGGCCAGTTCCAGGCCGCCAGCGCCTCCATGGCGCGGGCGGGGATGGCGTCGATGGGCTTGTGCATGCGCTGGGCGAACTTCTGGGTGAAGTAGCGGACCAGATCGGGGATGTCCTCCCGGCGCTCCCGGAGGGGCGGGATGCGGATGGGGAACACGTTGAGGCGGTAGAAGAGGTCGGCCCGGAAGGTCTTCGCCTCCACCATGGCCGCGAGGTCCTGGTTGGTGGCGGCGATGAGGCGCAGGTCCACCTTGCGGGGCTTCACGCCGCCGAGACGCTCGAACTCCCGTTCCTGGAGGGCCCGCAGGAGCTTGGGCTGGAGCTCCAGGGGCAGGTCGCCCACCTCGTCGAGGAAGAGGGTGCCCTCGTGGGCCAGCTCCAGGCGCCCGGCCTTGGCCGAGATGGCGCCGGTGAAGGCCCCCTTCTCGTGGCCGAAGAGCTCGCTCTCCATGAGCCCGGCGGGGATGGCGGCGCAGTTGATCTGGACGAAGCTCTTCTCGGCCCGGGGGCTGAGGCCGTGGATGGCCCGGGCCATGAGTTCCTTGCCCGTGCCGGTCTCCCCCAGGAGCAGCACCGTTGCGCCGCTGGGGGCGACGGTCTCCACCTGCCGCAGGACCTTCATCAGGCTGGCGCTGTTGCCGATGATCTCCAGGCCGTAGTCCCGGTCCATCTCCTCCTGCAGGTAGAGGTTCTCCTGGGCCAGCTTGTCGCGGAGGGCCTGGATCTCCTCGTAGGCGAAGGCGTTGTCCAGGGCGATGGCCACCTGGGCCCCGGCCCGGCCCAGGAGGTCGGCCACCGCGGGCGGGAAGGCCCCTTCCCGGCGCGACGCGAAGCTCAGCACCCCCATGACCCGGTTGCGGCTGATGAGGGGCACGCTGCACATGGAACGCAGGCCTTCGCCCTCGACCATGACCTGGGGCACCGGCGGCGGGAAGGCCAGGAGGTCCTCCCGGGTGAAGACGCAGGGCTGGCGGAGCTCCATGGCCCGCCCCGTGGGGCCCAGGCCCGGGGCGAAGCCCCGGTTCTCCTGGATGTGGCCCCGGCTGCCGGGGAAGTCGATGAACCGCACCTCCACTTCCCGCCCGTCGTTCTGGGCGACCACGAGCACGAGGCCGTCGTAGGCGATGTGGCGGCGGAGGTTCGCGGAGATGGCCTCGAAGAGGTCCCGGGGCTCCCGGTGCGCCATGAGCTCGTTGGTGATCTCCAGCAGGACCCGCTGCTGGTCCCGCTCCCGGGTCAGGCTGGCGTTGAGTTCGTCCAGCTGGCGGAGGCGGAGGATGCGCAGGGCGTAGCTGGAGAGGAACCGGGCGAGGAAGATCAGGTAATCGTGGCCGACGGCCTGGAAGGCGCCGGGCTCCCGGCTCGCCAAGGCGAGGCCCCCCACGAGGCGCTCCGGTGTCCGCAGGGGCAGGAGAACGGCTGAACGGAAGCCCATGTCCTTCAGCACCCGGCCCATGCCGCCCGAACCGCAGGCTTCGGCCTGTTCCAGGCAATAGAAGTCCTTGGCCAGGTTCCGGGTGGCCTCGACCCAGGCGGGCAGGGGGCTCACCGGGTCCAGGAGGCCGTCCGGTCCCGATTGGGCGGCCCACTGGGAGAGGGGCAGGCCCTCGTCGGGGGCGCCCAGCCAGAGAGCCAGCCGATGGAGGGGCAGGTCCTCCTGCAGCACCCGGTACAGGGCCGGGCCCAGGGTCTCCAGGTCCCGGCAGGGGCCCAGGGCCGCGGCCGCGTCCAGCAGGTGGGCGAGGCGGGCGGGATCCAGGTCCCGGAAGGCCGGGGTACGGGGCTCAGGCGTCATCCGGGGATGATAGCAGGAGGGGCTTCCCTACTTCAGCCACCGCCCCAGCCAGCCCTGGACTTCCTGGAACCAGTGGCGGCTGTCCTCGCCCTTGCTGATCCAGTGGTTGGCGTCGGGGAAGACCAGGAGGCGGCTGGGCACCTGGAGGCGCTGCTGGAGGGCGAAGTTCATGAGGGCGTTGTTGAGGGGGACCCGGAAGTCCTTCTCGCCGACGGTGATGAGGATGGGCGTGCGGAAGCCGGTGCCCTTGTCGTGGTTCCCGGCCTGCAGCAGCGGGCTCTGGTCGGTCCAGGCCTTCGCCCCCGCCCACACGGGGCCGCCGGTGGAGATCTCCCGGTGCCAGCCGCCGTCGCTGGTGCCCCACTGCATGGCCAGGTCCATCTCCCCGGCGTGGCTGACGATGGCCTTGAAGCGGGTGGTGGTGGCCTGGAGCCAGTTGGCCAGGTGCCCGCCGTAGCTGGCGCCGGCCGCGGCCTGGCGGGAGGCGTCCACGAAGGGGAACCGGGCGATGGCGTCGTCCGCGGCCGCCAGGATGTCCAGGGCGGGGCCGCGGAGGGGATCCAGCTGGATGGCGCGGGCGAAGGCCTCGCCGTAGCCGGTGGAGCCGGTGTAGTCGGTGAGGAGGACCACGTAGCCGGGCTCGGCCATCAGATGGTAGTTCCAGCGCAGGCCGAAGGCGTCCCGCCACATGTTGGCCGCGCCGCCGTGCATCAGGACGAGGAGGGGGTACCTGCGGGCAGGGTCGAAGCCGCCGGGCCGGATCAGCATGCTGTGGATCCGGCGGCCCCGGGAGACGGTCCAGAAATGCTCGACCGGGGACCAGCGGAGATCCCGGGCCTGGGCGGCATTGAAGGCGGTCAGGGGCCGCGCGCCGGCGGGGCCGAAGGCGTGGATCTCGGCGGGCCGGACGGCGCTCTCCCACTTGCCCACGAGGGCGGGTCCGCCCGCGGCCAGGCCGGTGACGCAGCCGGTGTCCGGGCAGGGCTCGTCCCGCACCGTGCCGCCCTCCAGGGGCAGGGAGTGCAGGCGCTCCAGGCCGGCCTCCTCGTACGTGAAGTAGACGCGGCCGGCGCCCTCGGGCAGGGCGTAGCGCTCCACGCTGCGGTCGAGGGCCGCGGTGAGGACCCGGGGCGTGTCCTGGAAGGGCCAGGGGTAGCTCACCAGGCGGGTGACGTCGTAGACCTGGCCCGGCGTCTCCGCGCTCCGGGCGCAGAAGAGGCGCCGGCCGCCGGGGGCGAACGCCAGGTGGCCGTGGTGGCCCTCCCCGGAGGTCAGGCGCCGGGGCTCGCCGCCCCGGGCGTCCACGAGGAAGAGGGGGGTCTGGAGGTTGGCCAGGGCGGCCTGGTCGCGGTTCACCGTGGCGGCGAAGACCACCCCTGCGCCGTCCGGGGTCCAGGCGGCCTCCAGGGTCTGGCCCCCGTCGTTCTGGAGGGTGCCCGAGAACCCGGGGGAGGCGGCGAGGGCGGACCCGGCGAGGAGATCCACGGCGGGGGCCCCCGCCCGGGCCTCCTGCACGAAGAGGTGGGCCTTCCGTTCGCCGAGCCAGTGGTCCCAATGGCGCACGGGGTAGGCGTCGTAGGCGCGCACGTTGTACTTCCGATCCTTGCGCTCCCGGGTGGCGGCCCTGTTCTCCGCCTCGGTGCGGGCCCCGGGCCAGACCTCGCTCACGTAGAGGAGGCGGGTCCCGTCGGGGCTCCAGCGGGGCGCGTCGGCCCCGAGGGCGGCGTCCGTGATCCGCTGGGCCTCGCCGCCCCCGGCCAGGTCGAGCACGTAGACCTGGGGCGCCTCGTCCCCCTCGCGCTTCGCGGTGAAGGCCAGGCGCCGGGAATCGGGACTCCAGGCCACGTCCCCCTCGGCGCCCCGGGTGAACGTGATCTGGCGGGGCGGGGCCCCGTCCTCCAGGGACCGGATCCACAGATCGGAGGTCTGGTCCTTGGGATCGTAGGCGGGGCTGGTGACCGTGAAGACCACCCGCTTGCCGTCGGGGCTGGGCACGGGGGAGCCCACCCGCTTCATCAGCCAGAGGGCCTCGTGGGTGACGGGGCTCCCGGCGAAGGCGGGCGCCAGGAGGGCGGCGGCGAGGAGGATGGACCGGAGCATGGATACCTCGTGATACGACAACCATAGCATCGCGGGATCCGGGGCAGGGGGGGGAGGACAAACTGGCAGCCTCATGGTTTGATGTATTTGGAGATCCCCTTCATGCGACCCATCCCCACCCTCTTGGGCGTCTGCCTGCCGACCCTCGTGGCCGCGGCGGCGGAACCCGTCCCCGTGCCGGTCTTCAACGCCGGGTTCGAGCAGCAGCAGGACGAGAAACCCCTGGGCTGGTCCCTGGCCGCGGGCCCCGGGACCGTGTCCATCGGGCCCGGCCGGAAGCAGGGCTTCCGCAGCCTGCGCCTGGCCCATCCCGCCGGCGGCGCCGCGTCCACCGTCGTCTCGGAGCCCGTGAAGCTCCAGGTGGGCCAGCTGTACCGCCTGAGCGCCTGGATCCGGACCGAGGGCGTGGCCGTCGATCCCACCGCCCGCTACCCCACCGCCCTGGGGGCCTGCCTCTCCATGAAGAGCTTCCCCTTCACCAACGCCTCGCCGACGGTGGCCGGGAACGGCGCCCGGAAGGTGTCGGTGGTCTTCTTCGCGACGGCCTCCACGGACCGCATCCAGCTGCACCTGGGCCGCAACGGCAAGGCCACGGGCACCGCCTGGTTCGACGGGGTGACGCTGGAGAAGATCGACGACATCGGGGAGGCCATCGCCCTGGAGACGGTGCGGTGGGCCGGGAAGGGCTTCCGGTACGAGGAGGGGGGCTGGACCTTCCTCCACATCGAGGGCGGCCCCTATGAACGGGGGTGGCAGCACGGGCAGCTGATGGCCCAGGAGCTGGCCGTCTTCGTGGAGAAGCTGGCCAATCTCCAGGACAGGACCAACCCGGGCGCGGGCTGGGAGCGCCAGCGGGGCCTGGCCGACGCCCTCATGCTGCGCAAGTACGAGCCCGAGTTCCTGGAGGAGATGAAGGGCATCGCCGACGGCGCGGCCAAGGCCGGCGCCAGGTTCCAGGGCCGGCCCATCGACCTGGTCGACGTGGTGGCCATCAACTCCGACATCGACCTGGGGGAGATCGCCAAGGCCGCGAAGGTCACGGCCACCCCCCTCACGGGCCGCTCCTTCGCGGCGCCCGAGGAGGGCGAGCCGGGCCGGACGGACCGGTGCTCCTCCTTCGTGGCCACCCAGAGCGCCACGCCCGACGGCCGCATCGTCATGGGCCAGATCTTCATGTGGCCTCCCGGATACTCGGGGGTGGACTGGAACGTCATGGTGGATGTCCAGCCGACCCAGGGGCGCCGCTTCGTGATGCAGACCTTCGCGGGCGGCATCAGCTCCGGCACGGACTGGTACATCAACGACGCGGGCATCATCATCGGCGAGACCACGGTGGCCCAGACGCCCTTCGAGCCCGCGGGCACGCCCGAGGCGAACCGCATCCGCAAGGCCGCCCAGTACGCCACCAGCATCGACCAGGTCGCCGAGATCCTCAAGGCCGGCAACAACGGGCTCTACACCAACGACTGGACCCTCGCCGACATCAAGACCAACGAGGGCGCCGACTTCCTGCTGGGCACCAGGC
This sequence comes from Mesoterricola sediminis, assembly GCF_030295425.1. Lineage (NCBI taxonomy): Bacteria > Pseudomonadati > Acidobacteriota > Holophagae > Holophagales > Holophagaceae > Mesoterricola > Mesoterricola sediminis. The sequence goes on from NZ_AP027081.1 coordinate 2,199,164, forward strand.
AGACCCGGATGTGGCGCACCGGCAGCAAGGGCCACCCCGCGGACACCCCCGGCGGCCTCAAGGACTTCATCTGGGCGGACAACAACAACCGCTCCCTGGAGGTCCGCAAGGAGCTCGTGCCCAACCTGGAGAACAACCCGGTGGACCTGGCCTTCAGCCCGGCCAACCGCGACGTGGCCTTCCAGGAGGTCTACCAGCGCTACGCCAAGGGCGGTTTCGACCTGGCGGCAGGCGTGGCCCTCCAGGCCTCCAGCCCCATCAACCGGCCCCACGCCTGCGACGGGAAGCTGACCACCTCCGAGATGGCCGAGAAGCTCATGTTCATCGCCCACTACGGCAAGACCACCCTGCGCGAGAAGTGGGTGGGGGGCCGGTGGATGGCGGACCTGCCCCAGGCCGTGCCCCACCTCACCCTGGGCTACACGACCTTCAGCCCCCTGTACGTGGTCGAGAAGCTGAAGGCCCTCAAGGCCGCGCCGGCGCCCCAGCCCGCCGCCCCCAGGCCCGACGTGGCCGCGGTGAAGGAGGCCTGCGCCTTCCCCAAGCGCCTGCTGTGGAAGAACACCGTCTTCCCCGCCACCGACGGCGAGAACTGGTTCGTCAGCGGAAGCGCCGCCTACCACGCCATCCTCCGCCGCCTCCCCGAAGCCCCGGACAAGGCCTTCGACCTGACCCGGGACGCCCTGGCCGACCTCAACGCGCGCTACGCGTGGATCACCGCCCGGGAGGGCAGCCTCGCCCCCCGCAAGGCCGTCACGGCCTACGACCGCTACGGCGCCTACCAGATCCCCCGGATCAAGGGCGCCTTCCTCCTGCACCAGCTGCGGCTCCTGCTGGGGAACGCGGCCTTCGGCAAGGTCATGGAGGCGGTGCACGGGACCTTCCACGACCGGACCATGACCTCGGACGCCTTCATCACGACCGCCTCCCAGGCGGCCGGGCGTGACCTCCGGGCCTTCGTGGAGCCCTGGCTGGACCGGGAGGACCTGCCCGATCCGGCCGTGGCGGTCTCCGCCGCCCAGGGCGCCGAGGGCTGGGACCTGGCCCTCCAGGTCACCCAGGCCGGCAAGCCCTGGCACTTCGTGGCCACGGTGGAGATCCGCACCGCCAAGGGCGCGCGCCTGGAGCGGGTGGAGGTGAAGGAGGGGGCCTCCCGCTTCACCTTCCGCTGCGCCGAGAAGCCCGTGCGCGTGGTCTTCAACGCGGGCCGGGACCTTCCTGTGCGCCTGGACAACCCCTACACCCTGCCGAACCAGCTGGACGACTTCGACCGGCTCCTCTACGTCCACGGGACCTCCCGGGAGGTCGAGGCCGCCCGCAGCCTGGCCCTCAACCACCGGGAGCTCTTCGCGGACAACTTCACGGAGATCCTGCCCCCGGTCAAGCCCGACGCCGAGGTCACCGACGAGGACCTGGCCTCCCGGGACCTGGTGGTCTTCGGCGGCCCGGAGGTGAACGGCCTCCTGGCGCGCATGGTCGAGGAGAAGAAGCTGCCGGTCACCTTCGGCAAGGGCTGGTTCCGCTTCCAGGGCCGGCTCTACGCGCGGCCCGAGGACGGGCTGGCCCTGGCCCTCCCCAACCCCTGGAACCCGAAGCGGGCCCTCTTCCTCTACACGGCCAACACCCGCCTCGAGCTGCACCAGATGACCAAGGCCTTCCAGCGGGGGTTGCCCGAATGGGTCGTCTACCGCGGATCCGAGGCCGTGGCCAAGGGCTACGGCCCCGAGGCCCGCTTCGACCTCGGGGTCGAATGACGGGTGGAGCCGGCATCCCCGGAGGCGCTGGCGCCGGATTCAGGTCCAGCGGCCTTCGGGGCGGCCCTTCCAGGCCCAGATGATGTAGTCCACGTTGAGGGGCCGGCCCCCCAGGTCCTTCAGGCGGGTCATGAGCTGGCCCCGGTGGTGCTGGGTGTGCATGGCCACCTGGGTGAGGGCCTCGTCCACGGAGATGACGCAGGGCGGGCCCGGGAACCAGGGGATGACCACCTCGCGGGCGAGGCCGGCGGGGTCCAGCCCGTCCAGGAGCGCGCGGTAGGCGGCGTGGTGCTCGCGGGTGGCCTGGCGCAGGGCCTCGTACGAGGGCAGGGGGCTCTCCCGGTCGAAGGCCACGTCCCGCCCGTCCAGGACCTGGAGGAAGGCCGTCTCCACGTCGACCATGTGCCGGACCCGGGCCCGGAGATCCTCGTCGCCGCGCGCATCGGAGCGGCCCCAGGCCTCGAACCAGACGGCGTCCGCCCAGGCCATGTGGTCGTGCATGTCCTTCAGGTGGTCGAGCAGGGTGGTCGGCATGGCGGGCCTCGGGAGGAGGCCCCAGGATAGCCGGAACGCCCGGGCCGCTGGTCCCATGGAATCCAGGGCGCGGCCCGCCCCAGAAGTGACGCCCGTGGAGGCCGGAATCGGTTATAAGTAGGCATACCGAAATGGGAGAACCGACCATGAACGTGGACGTTCGACAGGAAACGGCTGCGCAGCCGAAAGGCCAACCCGCCGGCTTGTGGGTGCTGATCTTCACCGAGACCTGGGAGCGCTGGAGCCACTACGGCATGCGCGCCATCCTCATCCTCTACCTCACGGCCCCCGCGGCCCTGGGGGGCCTGGGCCTGGACAAGCAGCGGGCCGCCGGGATCTTCGGCGGGTACCTCCTGGCCATCTACCTCTTCGCCCTTTCCGGCGGCCAGATCGCCGACCGATTCCTGGGCGCCAAGCGCACCATCGTCCTGGGCGGCCTCCTCATCGCCGCCGGCCAGATCCTCCTGCAGGTGCGCACCCTGAACGGCCTGGTGGCCAGCCTCGTGCTCATCGCCATCGGCACCTGCCTCCTGAAGCCCAATGTGAGCGCCAGCGTCGGCCGCCTCTTCACCAAGGAGGACCCCCGCCGGGACGGCGCCTTCACTTACGAGTACATGGGCATCAACCTGGGCGCCATGCTCGCGCCCATCTTCTGCGGCTACATGGCCGAGCAGCCCACCTTCATCGCCTTCCTCAAGCGCCTGGGCCTCAGCTCGCCCTCCGGCTGGGCCTGGGCCTTCGGCCTCTCCGGGTTCGGGATGCTCGCGGGCCTCATCGTGTTCGCCCTGTTCCGGCACCACATCGTGGACGTGAACCTGCCCGAGGGCCAGAAGGAAGTGGCGCCCCGGGGCACCGGGTTCCTGTTCATCCTCGTCCCGGTGCTCCTGGCCGCGGCCTGGATGGTCATCGGGGGCGGCATCTGGCCCGTGCAGCTCGTGGGCGGCGCCGCCGCCAGCATCGGCATCATGGCGATCGTGGGCTGGCTCCTGAAGCGGGGCCACATCCAGGGCCGCGCCACGGCCTCGGGCCCGGCCGGGGATCCGGCCGCCGAACCCACCCTCGGCCCCGAGGACATGCGGCGCCTGGGCGTCGTCGGCCTGATGCTCTGCTTCAGCATGACCTTCTGGGCGGTGTTCCAGCAGGCCGGCAGCAGCCTCAACCTCTTCGCCAAGGAATACACCCAGCGGGTGATCTTCGGCTTCGAGGTGCCCGCCGCCTGGTTCCAGTCAGTGAACGCCCTGGGCATCATCCTCCTGGGCTCCGTCTTCGCTTGGCTGTGGACCCGCCGCGCAGGCAAGTGGCCCAGCAGCCCCGTCAAGTTCGCCCTCGCCCTGATGTTCGCCGCCCTGGGCTTCTACCTCCTGGTGCCGGCCTCCCTCATCGCCCAGGGCACCCCGGGCCAGGTGACCCGCGTTTCCATGGGCTGGCTGGCGGGCGTTTACACCTTCCACACCATCGGCGAGCTCTGCCTCTCCCCCGTGGGCCTCAGCTACGTGTCCAAGCTCGCCCCCAAGCACATGAGCAGCCAGCTCATGGGCGCCTGGTTCTTCGCCACCGGCCTCGGGTCGTACCTGGCGGGCAAGGCCGCCGGCCTCATGGGCCAGATCCCCCTCTGGCAGCTCTTCGGCGCCTGCGCCACCGTGGCCCTGGTGGCCTCCCTCCTCCTCTGGATCGTGGTGTCCCCCATCATCCGGCGGCTCATGGGCGGCCACAGCTAGAAAGCGGACTAGGAAAGTTCCGGCTCCGGGCCTATCATCGGGTGGGCCTGGAGCACCATGCAGAACAAGACCGAACCCTCGATCCGCAACGCGGTGGCCATCCGCGAGGCCTTCGCCAGCGTCTGCGGCCGGGGCGAGCTGCTGCTCCTGGTGACCCCCTACGTGCGGTTCGAGTCGACCTTCCTCCGCCTGGACGCGGACGCCGTCCACGTCCAGGCCACGATGAGCCGGGAGGACGCCCAGTACGGCCTCCGCAGTTCCGACCTGCGCATGCGCTTCCCCTTCGGCCACCAGTTCTTCGAGGCGCCCACGGCCCTGAAGGGCGTGGGCCTGGTGCGGGGCCGGCAGAGCCTGGCCCTGGCCCTGCCCGACGTCATGAACGTGGACGACTACCGCGCCAGCTACCGGGTCGAGCGGGTGGGGCGCCTCGTGGCGACGTTCAGCTCCCGCAGCTACGACCTCCTCCTGGGCACGGTCGTGAACATCAGCACGTCGGGGATCCGCCTCTTCGCCCAGCGGGACCTCGAGGAGGGCGAGGTGCGGGTGGACGACCTGATCCACCTCTCCGTCACCGTCACCCCTGACATCGCCCTCAACTGCAAGGCCAAGGTCCGCTACCTCAAGGACCGGATCCTGGGCCTGGAGTTCCGCCCCCGCCCCGACGGGGAGCTCCTGGACCGCTTCGCGCGCTGGGTCTTCCAGAAACAGGCCGAGGAGCAGATCCTCCTCGCGGGCCGGGGCGACGCCGAGGCCGGCGCGGCGCCCGCGGAGGCCCGCCCCGGCCCGGGCGCCCCGGCCGTCGTCCTCGTGAGCGGCGACGCGGACCTGGAGGCCCGGCTCCGGGGCCCCCTCCGCGAGGCCGGCGAGCTCCGCCGCGTGCCCCCCTCCCTCCAGGCGATGAAGGACCTGGCCGCCGCCGGGCGCTCCCTCGCGGTCTTCCACGTCCAGGGCCTCGGCATGGACGACCGGAAGCGGATCCGCACCCTGGCCGAGGCCCTGGGCGGGAAGCTGCCGGTGCTCCTGCTGGGCACGGGCGAGGTGGAGGGGGCCGGGCTCTTCGAGCTGGGCAACGAGGTCAGGGCCGTCGCGGTCTACAGCCTCGGACCGGTGGTCTCGGGCTTCCTGCCCCGCCTCCTGCAGGGCATCCCGCGCAAGCACTTCGGGCGGGAGGAGCCGGGCGCTCAGTTGGTGTAGTAGGTCCGCTCCGCCAGCTCGCGGTTGATGCGGCCCACCAGGAGCGGGCCCTCGAAGATCAGGGACGAGTAGATCTGGACCAGGGAGGCGCCGTCCTGGAGGGCGACGGCGGCGTCCTCGCCGCTCCCGATGCCGCCGCAGGCCATGAAGGCCAGGCCGCGCGGGATGCGCCGGAGGACGCGGCGGTGGATCTCCCGGGCCTTGATCTTGAGGCCGCGGCCGGAGAGGCCGCCCATGCCCAGGGCCTCGACCCGGGCGCGGTTGGTCTCGGAGACGATGGTCCGGTCGAGGGTGGTGTTGGTGGCGATGAGGCCGGAGACGCCGCTCTCGACCACCGCGTCCACGGTGGCGTCCAGCTCCTCGGGGGCCAGGTCGGGCGCGAGCTTCACCAGGAGGGGCTGGGCCTCGAGGCCCATCTCCTTCCGCAGCGCGAGCATCCCGTCCAGGAGGGGCCGGAGGGCCTCCGGCGCCTGGAGGCGGCGCAGGCCCGGGGTGTTGGGGCTCGACACGTTGAGCGCCACGTAGTCCACGAGGGGGGCGACGGCGCGGTAGGCGGCGGCGTAGTCGGCCAGGGCCTGCCCCTCGGGGGTCTCCTTGTTCTTGCCGATGTTGCCGCCGACGATGAGATTCCGGGGCC